>CAMAQL010000014.1 GCA_945860605.1 Chitinophaga pinensis | reverse complement strand
TAATAACCGCATAATGCTGAAAAAAGAACGCCAAGAGTTCATTTTACACCAATTAAACTTGCATAATAAAATTTTATGTGCGGATTTGAGTAATATGATGGGCGTATCGGATGACACCATCCGAAGAGATTTACAAGAACTAGCGCAAGAAGACAAATTAATTAAAGTACATGGCGGTGCCCTGAGTAAATCATTCCATACTGCATTTGACAGAAAGATGGTGTACAATTTAGAGGACAAGCATATCATCGCACAAAAAACTGCCGCACTGGTTCAAAGTGGTATGTATATTTTAACATCAGGTGGAACATCCATTTTAGAATTTGCGAAATCATTAGACCCAAATTTAAACGCTACTTTTTTTACTTGTAGCCTTAATGCTGCTATTGAATTTGCACATCACCCTAGTATAGAAGTCGTGATGATTGGGGATAAGGTTTCTAAAGATTCCATGTTAACCACAGGCGCCAGTGCAGTGCAAACCATCGAATCAATACAAGCAGATTTATGTATTCTAGGTATCAATTCTTTAGACACTCAATTTGGACTCAGTGAAAACGACTGGGAAGTAGTTCAAATTAAAAAGGCAATGATTAAAGCTTCCAAAAAAACAATTTGCATCGGCATTTCTGAGAAATTAAATTCTCAGCAAAAAATTAAAGTAGCCAATCTAGATGAGATTGATATTTTAATTACAGAATTGGACCCCAATGATTCAAAACTGTTGCCATTTAAACACAAGGGATTAACCATTTATTAATAAAAAAAATCAGTTATGAGACTAAAAAAAACAAGCAAGCTATATATAGCAAAGCTTATGATGGTTTTGGTTTTGCTGTCTGGTTTTTGTATCGACACGATTGCCCAAACATTTGTTAGCGGTAAAGTATCGAATCAAAAAGACAACAGCGGAATTGAAGGGATTTCAATCGTTATCAAAGGAACACGTAATGGTGCAACTTCTGATAACGTTGGTGGCTTCTCTTTAAAATTAAATAACAACAATGCAGTTACATTGGTAGCAAGCGGAGTTGGCTTTAAGACACAAGAGTTGAACGTGGATCCAAGTAAAATGGCTACTGGATTGAACATTGTTTTAACAGAACAATATTCAAAACTAGATGAAGTTGTTGTTACAGGTACATCTGCAGGAACAACTAAGCGTCAATTAGGAAGCTATATTAGCAGTGTCAATGCAGATGAATTAACTAAAGGCGCTACTGGAAACGTATTAGCGGCTTTACAAGGTAAGACTGCAGGTGCGCAGATTATACAAAACAGTGGGGATCCTGCTGGTGGTATGTCAGTGCGTTTAAGAGGTATCAGTTCTGTGCTTTCTTCTTCTGAGCCTTTGTACATTGTTGATGGAGTCATCATTAATAACGCAACCAATAGAGTTACCAATACTTCGAGCAACTACGATGGTGGTAATTTCGTTGGTAGCATTGGTCAAAACAGAATGGTGGATATTAACCCTGCCGATATCGAAAGAATTGAGGTTTTGAATGGTGCTGCAGCGGCTGCTACTTATGGTAGTAGAGCAAATGCTGGTGTGATTCAAATTTTCACAAAAAGAGGTAAATCGGGTGCAGCTAAAGTAAGTTTCTCAACTACTTACATGAATAGCAATTTAAGGAAGAAATTAGACGTTAATAATTCTCCTGTTAAATTCGGTGGACCTACAGATGGCCCTGGCGCATTGACACAAGATATCTTAACGCCAACAGCAACTACTACATCGAGTGTAACGCGTTATGACTATCAAGATTATATTTTCCGCAATGCTTCTGGTACCGATAACACTGTTTCGGTAAGTGGTGGAAATGACAAAACAAAATACTATTTTGGAGGTTCATATTTCTACAATCAAGGTATTATCCAAAATACAGATTTTCAAAGATTTAGCTTCAGATCAAATATTGATCAAGTAATCAATAAGTGGTTGAGTATGAATTTGGGATTAAACTATACCAATTCATCTGCAAATGAAAAGCCTGATGGACAATCTTTCTTCTCTCCTACTAACTCGGTGACCATTATTGGTAACTTCCATGACATATGGACTAGAGACGCCAATGGTAATATCAAAGCAGTTGGTGAAAGAGGTAGAGTAAACCCTGTATCAGTTATAGAAGATATCAAACAAAGACAAACAACGAATCGTTTAATTGGAAGCTTTGGAATGAAAATGAAAGCTGCAAAAGGCTTGACTTTTGATTACTTAATGGGTATCGATAATTATGCGCAAAACGGAACCACTTATATTCCTCCATTTGCATACAATGCAAGTCCAGGCTTCTTTGGTGGTGGTCCAACTTTAGATCCTACTCAAAATGGCTACTCAAGTGTTGGTAATAATAATTTCTTCCAAATCAACCATGATTTAACTGGAAATTATACAGTAGAAATTGCTAAAGATTTTAACTCAACTACTCAGGTTGGTTTTTCTCAACAGTATGAAAAAAGCAACTACGCTTTAATTCAAGGTAGAGGTTTTGCGCCTTTCATTGAGACAGTAAACGGAGCTTCTACCCCATTACCTGGTGTAGATGATCGTAGTGAAATTTCAATTTCAGGTTTATACATCCAACAAAACTTTAAGTTAAAGAATCAATTTTTCTTAACAGGTGCTGTACGTCGTGATGCATCTAGTGTTTTTGGTGCGAACCAACGTAACCAAATTTATTCTAAAGCAAGTGCGAGTTATGTAATTTCTAGTACTGATTATTGGAATGAGTTGGATATTGCTAAAGCATTTGATTTAGTGAAAATTAGATTGGCTTATGGTGAAAGTGGAAACTTAACTGGTATTGGCGCTTATTCAAGATTCAATACTTATAGCTCTAACTCTTTCTTAGGTAGAAGTGCATTGAACTCAAGTTCAACACTTGCCAATGAAAATGTAAAACCAGAAAGACAATCAGAGATTGAATATGGTCTTGATTTAGGTATGCTAAATAACAGAATTGGATTAACAGTAAACGTGTACAATAAAAAAGTAACCGATTTGTTAATCAACAGACAATTAGCTCCAACCAATGGTTTTGCTAGTTTGTTAGATAATTTTGGTGCTTTAGAAAACAGAGGTTATGAGGTTATGTTAACCTTAGTTCCTATTCAAAATAAAGATTTGAAATGGGAGATGACGACTATTTATAATAGAAACAGAAACAAAGCAACTAAAATTGGACAAGCTTTAACCCTATTCTCTACAAACTCTGGTACACCAATTGGTATCGTTGAAGGTCAACCAATCGGTATTTTCTATGGTACTTACTTTGCTAGAAATGCAGATGGAACTTTTATTGTGAATGCAGGAAATATTCCTCAAACTGCAAGAGGTACTCAAACTAGTGTGTTGAATCCAACCGAAAATTTAAATAATGCAGGTAGCGTATTAAGAAGAGTGATCGGAGATCCTAATCCAGATTACACAGCAAGTTTAGTGAATGAAGTAAGTTACAAGAAATGGAATTTCCGTGCTCAATTAGATGCGGTTCAAGGTGTAGATGTATTCAATGCCGATTTCAGAACTAGACAAGGTGTGGGTAATGGTAAAGAAGCTGAAAAAGAGCAAAGAGGTATTCTACCAAGAGGTTATATTAGTGGTATTTATGCAATTGAAGAATGGAGAGTTGATGATGGCTCTTTTGTAAAATTGCGTGAATTATCTGTTAGTTATAATGTTGGTAAATTGAAATTCATCAATAACCTTAGCATCAATTTTAGCGGAAGAAATCTTATTTCATGGGATAATTACAATGGATACGATCCAGAAGTTAACTCTGGTGGTCAAAGCACTTTGTTAAGAGGTATCGACTTTGGTGCTACACCTATCCCTCGTACTTTCAGTTTTGGTATCAAAGCTGATTTTTAATCTTTAATTCAATAAATCAAGAAAAATGAAAAAGATACAATATATATATCAATTCGCTTTCTTACTGGGGATACTGTCCCTTGCTAGTTGTAAGAAAGATTTCCCAAACCCGAATGCGCCAACCACCGATCAGGTGTTTAGTTCTGCAAGAGGTTTAGTGGGAGTGAACATTGGTGCTCAAAGGGTTTATTCTTTTGGTGGTGCTAGTGTACTTTATGGCATGGTAACTGCCAATGGTTTTGCAACCAATGAAGTTATTTTAATGAACGCTGGTAATGTGGCGGAATTTCAATTTAGTAGAGGTGGAAGTACCGTAGATAATACCAATACTGTTTTAGCAAACATATGGACCAACTCTAATAAAGTGATCTATGATGCAAATACGGTGCTTGCTGCGGCAGCTAATGTAAATGACAAAGGCTATGCAAGTGGTTTAATTGCACATGCTTCTATCTTAAAAGCATTGGCAATGGGTACACTCTCTATGTATTGGGAACAAGTGCCAGAGGGCATAGGTGCTAATGTAAAGTTCAGAGGTCGAATGGAAGGATTTGATGCTGCTATTGCCGTAATCAATAGTGCTTTAAGCACACTTAGTTCTACTCCTGTAAGTGCTACCTATTTATCTGATGCTACTCCAGGTATTGACTATGTAAATACTTTAAATGCACTTAAAGCAAGGTATTTATTGTTTACAGGTAAAAATGCAGATGCGCTAACAGCAGCTAATTTAGTAGACCTTACTAAGAGATCTACTTTCAACTATGATGCAATTAGTACAAATCCAATCTTCACGACTGCAACAGCAACGAATAATGTTTTCCAAGCAATTGATTCTACATTAGGATTACCAGCAACATTAGCGCCTGCATTAACAGATGGTCGTATTGCATTTTACACTTCAATCAATGCTACTATTGCTCCAAGATATAGAATCAATGGATTTTATAATAGCACAACAAGTTCCATCCCAATTTACTTGCCTGGTGAAATCATGCTAATCAAAGCAGAAGCAATGGCAAGAACGAATAATTTAACAGGTGCATTGACTGAATTAAACAAAGTCATCACAAAAACAGCTACTGCTGATTTATTCAAAGTTGGTGCTGGATTGTCTGCTTCTACAGCAAGTACATCTACAGAAATTTTAGATGAAATTTACAAAAATAGATGTATCGAATTGTATATGTCAGGTTTGAAACTAGAAGATATGCGTCGTTTTGGAAGACCAGTTACTGAGCGTAAAAGAAACTTTTTCCCTTATCCATTTAGAGAAAGAGATGGCAATCCAAACACACCGTCAGACCCTAGTTTTTAATTAAAAAAAGAATTGAATGGATAAGTCATTTATACGTATTACAGAATCGAATTCTAACTATGATCATATTGAAAATTTCAGTACCACTGAGATTTTACAAAATATCAATGCAGAAGACAAAAAAGTGGCTTATGCTGTTGAACAAGTGATTCCAACAATTCAGACTTTGGTAGACTCAATAGTGGGAAAGTTATCGAATGGGGGACGCCTATTCTATATCGGGGCAGGAACAAGTGGCAGACTAGGTTTAGTAGATGCAAGTGAATGCCCTCCCACTTTTGGGGTACCCAATGATTTAGTAATTGGAATTATAGCAGGAGGACACCAAGCCATGTTTCAGGCAGTTGAAAATGCCGAAGACGATATGGATCAAGCTTGGAAAGATTTACTGGATTTCAATATTAGCAATCAAGATGTCGTAATAGGTATTGCTGCAAGTGGAACGACCCCTTATGTGATTGGTGGTCTTCAAGCTTGTAGACAACATCAAATTACCACAGGAAGTATTAGTTGTAATTTAAATAGTCCAGTGTCTGCCCATGCCGACTTCCCTATCGAAGTAGTGGTGGGTCCTGAATTTATTACTGGAAGCACGAGAATGAAAAGTGGTACCGCACAAAAAATGGTACTAAATATGATTTCAACTGCTGTCATGATAAAACTTGGTCGCATCAAAGGAAATAAAATGGTCAATATGCAATTAACGAATCAAAAATTATTTGATCGTGGTGTAAAAATGATCGTAGACGAATTACACTCAATTGATATCACAAAAGCTGCTGAACTTTTAAGCTTACATGGCTCTGTCAAAAAATCCATTGAAGCATTTCAGTTAAAATAAGTAAGAACCATCGCTAAAAAGCCTTCCCAATTTGGGAAGGCTTTTTTATTTTCTAAGAAGTTGATTGCGTTGATTTAAAGTTGCGTTTTTAGTTTGAAAAAACTACAAAGGAAAACTCATCTTACCCATGGTAATTGGAATTTTTGTTGCGTGCCCTCCAGCAAATAAAGGCGTCCCAGCAACTGCTTCATTGGCTAATAAAGCAAATAAGATAGCTTCCTTTGCGTCTGGATTGATACCTATTTCTTGGGAGGAGTACAATGTAGCATTGGGTAATAAATGATTTAAATGCGCCATCAGCACAGGATTGTGCATCCCTCCTCCACTGCTATACATATTGAATTTAGTTTCGGTAGGAATACTCGAATTGATACAATCAGCAATCGTTTCTGCAGAAAAACGATTTAAGGTGGCCATCACATCTTGTGGCGACAAGTCTAATGTATTACTTGCTATTTGTGCTTTGGATAAAAATTCTAAATTGAATAATTCTGGCCCAATGGTTTTTGGTAAGACTAAAGAAAAAAACGAATGTGCTTTTAATTCGGATAATAAAGCTGCATTGATTTTTCCAGAAGCTGCAATTGCACCGTCTTTATCATATGCTAGTGGTGCAAAATGAGCTCTTGTATAAGCATCCATTAATGTATTACCGGTGCCTGTGTCTGTTGAAAAAACTTGATCTAAACTACATCCTGCTGCCAAATAGGTAAAATTAGCGATGCCGCCCATATTTAACAACAACCTATTTTGGGTAGGATGACTACATAAGAGATAATCTCCATAAACAGCTAATGGCGCTCCCTCTCCTCCTGCGGCAATATGCTTTTGCCTAAAATCACTCAAGGTTAAAATACCTGTTGTGACAGCAATATGATCCCCATCTCCAATTTGCAAAGTCGCTGGATCATATTCTGAGTCCGGATGTAAAGATTTTGGTGCGTGGTAGATGGTTTGTCCATGACTTGCAATCATGTCTACCCTGTCGGGAGTTATATTCCAAGATGTCAATGCATCTAATACCATTTTGCCATGCTGGCGTCCAACCCATGCATTGAGTAAACAAAGTGTTTCCAAGGCAACCATTTCTTTTGAAAAGATGCTTAAAATCTTTTCTTTAATATCATTGGTATAGTCAATCGTTGTAAATGCTTTTAATTCAAATTTAGTATCCCTTCCTGACCCTTTGATCAAACACAATGCAATATCTAGACCATCCATAGAAGTACCACTCATTAAACCAATGATCATGCGTTCTGGCTTTGATGCCAGCTTTACTAAATTTTGTATATTCTGATGCATTTAATCGCTTTTTTATCCTCCTCAAGATACTAAAGACCGGGCTTAAATCAAACTAGTTAAAAGTTTTTCACACTCTTGTAAGTCAATCATTTATACCCCCTAATCCACTTAACTTTGCCTTATAAATATTTTGTATGCTTAAAGTAGGTGTTTTTGGTGTGGGGCATTTAGGAAAATTTCACTTGAATAACTGGAAACAGATTCCAACAGTGGAATTGGTTGGCTTTTTTGACCCCAACAACGAATCCGCTGCCGAAGTAGAAAAAACCTATGGTATCAAAAGATTTATGGACGAGGCCGAACTGATTGCTGCTGTGGATGCCATTGATGTAGTGACGCCTACCCATTTACATTTCCCGGTTTGTGAAATGGCCATTAAAATGGGCAAACATGTCTTTGTAGAAAAACCTATGGCCAACACAATAGAAGAAGGTAAAAAGATCATGCAAATGGTCAAAGAGGCCAATGTGAAATTACAAGTGGGTCATGTAGAAAGATTCAATCCTGCATTTACTGCATTGAAAAATGAAACATTAAACCCATTATTTATCGAAGTCCATCGATTGGCTCAATTTAATCCTAGGGGAACAGAAGTGAGTGTAATCCTTGATTTAATGATCCATGATATTGATATTATTTTAAGTATCGTAAAGAGTGATGTTAAAAATATTTTAGCAAGTGGTGTGGCTGTTTTAACTGATACACCAGATATTGCCAACGTTCGCATCGAATTCAATAACGGTTGTGTGGCGAATCTAACAAGTAGCAGGATCAGCATGAAAAAAATGCGTAAAATTAGACTCTTCCAAAAGGATGCTTATATCGGTATTGATTTTTTGGAGAAAAATACAGAGATCATCAAATTAAAATTACCAGACGAAGCGGATGCTTTCTCATTTGATATCGAAACACACCAAGGCACTAAGACCATCTCTATCTCTAACCCTATTGTTGAGAAAGGCAACGCTATTTTAAGTGAGCTAAGTAGTTTTGTTCAAGCCATTGAAAATGATGGGCCTACTGTTGTGAATGAAATTGATGGTTATTTAGCGATGGAAGTAGCGCACCAAATATTAGATAAAATAAGCAAGTCCGCTTCGGTCGTGAACCAGTCGGCAGACTAATCCTTCGAAATTCTTTTTGCTAAAATATAATTAGCAATGGCTAAATCCAAAGGCCTTGTGATTTTTATATTTTCATATTCGCCTTCTATTAAAAAGACTTCTGTACCACTCGCTTCTAGCACATTGGCTTCGTCTGTAAATGATGGTTGATGCGCTTGCTCAAATGCTTTAATTAACAAAGCAGCTTTAAAAGTTTGTGGTGTCTGTATCATCATCACATTTTCACGATTCACTACATGGTGCTTAGTACCTTCAATAATTCTAATAGTATCTGTTGAGGAAACCGCTGGTATGGCAGATCCTTTTTCTACTGCTTGCTGATAGCATCTTTGAATCAAATCTGGTGTTAATAAGCAACGAACTGCATCATGCACAAACACAATTGCCTCAGGGTCTACTTGAGCCAAACCATTTTTAACAGATTGAAAACGTGTATCGCCTCCAGCAACAATTTGAACATGCTGGGTAATTCCACTTGATGCAATTAAATTTTCTCCCTCTTGAATATAATCTGCTGGTAAAACAATCACAAAATTGATATCCGAAAACGCAGCTACAAATTGGTCTACGGTATGCAATAAAATAGACTTGCCTTCAATAGCTAAAAATTGTTTAGGTAATGTAGCGCCCATTCTTTGTCCAGTTCCTCCGGCTACGATAATGGCTGTTTTTTTCATGATCTATTTTACGAATGCGATGTAACTAATAATTTTTTTACTTCGTTTGCCAACAAGGTTTTATCAATTGGCGCGGTACCCACTAATTCGCAGACCAATCCACCAGCTATATTAGCAATTTCTGCCGCCAATGCCATATCCTTTGAATACGCATACACCAAAGAAGCCACTGCAATCACAGTATCTCCAGCGCCACTTACATCTGCAATGTTGCGGATATGTGTTGGGATGAATGCTTCCTTATTTTCTTGTGCATAAAATACACCATGTTCAGACAAGGTGATAAACGAAATCGTATGATGTAATGCTGCCTGCAAAGCCTCATGCACTTGTTGCATATGTGCAAGATCGACTGTTGGAATCTCCATTTTCAAGCCCTCTTTCACCTCCTTTAAATTAGGTTTAAAGATGGTGCAATTTTGATAGGCTAAGAAATTCTTTTGCTTTGGATCCACCGCTGTTGGAATCCCTTTTTGATTACAATAAGCAATAATCGCTTGGATGATATGTGGCGTTAAGACCCCTTTATTGTAATCCTCTAATATGATCAATGCGGGTTGCTCTTTTTCAACGTAGGCATAAAAATTGTCTAACAGTGCTTTGGATTCTGCATCATTGATGTCGTGCGTATTTTCATGGTCTAAGCGCATCATTTGTTGATTGCGTCCCATGATCCTCACTTTATTGGTTGTCGCCCTAGATGCACTTGAGTGAATGTATTGTGTGTTGATGCCCTCGGCTTTTAAAAGCGCATTTAATTCCTTAGCCTCAGCATCCATACCTACCACAGCAAACAAGGTTGTTGGGGCACCTAAAGCCCTTAAATTAAGTGCTACATTGGCTGCGCCGCCTACCCTTGTTTCCTTTCGTTGAAGGGACACAATCGGCACCGGTGCTTCTGGTGAAATACGGTCAACGCTACCCCACCAATACGTGTCCAACATAATATCTCCTACTACCCCGATTTTAGTGGTAGCAAAGCCCTCAAATAATTGATTAAAGTGATTTATATCCATCATTTACGAAGCGGTTTTTTGATTACGCAATGCCAAATAATACAATGGTACACCTAATAAAGTAATGATTAAACCAGGCCATGTGAAATTTGGTTTATAGATGATTAACAAGACACAAAAGCAAGTTCCCATTAAAATATAAATAGCAGGTAAAACTGGATAGCCAAATGCTTTATAAGGTCTTTCTAATTCTGGTCTTTTTTTACGAAGAATAAAAATACCTATGATGGTAAGGATGTAAAATATCACCACAATAAAGGACACCATATCTAATAAGTCGCCATACCTTCCACTTAAACAAAGTAAGCCAGCAACAATACATTGTGCCCAAAGTGCCCAAGCAGGAACTGCATGCTTGTTTAAAGTACCAGCCTTTTTAAAGAACAATCCATCCTGCGCCATGGTATAATACACTCTTGCACCTGCAAGGATTAATCCATTGTTGCAACCAAATGTAGAAATCATGATCATGACTGCAATGACATAGGTACCAATATTACCAAAAATTACATTGGATGCAGCCACCGCCACACGATCTGCTGGTGCATTGGCAATCTCATTTAATGGCAGCACACTTAAGTACATCAGGTTCGCAGAAATATAAATCACTGTGACAATTAATGTACCTAAAAAAAGACTCAATCCAATATTGCGTTTTGGATTTTTAATTTCCCCCGCAATAAAGGTGACATTGTTCCATGCATCACTACTAAATATAGAACCTACCATCGAAGCTGCTATAGCGCCTAAGATGGCCACACCAAAAATTGGTGCGGTACTATTATCCGATGCAATTGTTTTCATCTCCCATGCATTGGCCCAATTGGCATCCCAAATACTTGCTTTAGATGCCAATAAAAAGCCAAATACAATCAAACCAAATAAGGACGCTAATTTAGTGATGGTAAAAGTAGATTGTATCATCTTTCCACCCTGTACACCCTTGGTATTGATATACGTAAGTAGGATAATAGTTGCAATAGATAAAATTTGTGCAGGATATATTTTTAAAAAACCAAATTGCATTAAAATATTTGCATCTGTCATTTCTAATGAAGGAAAAAAGTAGCCTGCAAATTTACTGAATGCCACACCCACTGCAGCGATGGTTCCTGTTTGTATCACAGAGAAGAAACTCCAGCCATATAAAAATCCTAGTAAAGGATTGTAAGACTCTTTTAAGTAGACATACTGTCCCCCCGCTTTCGGAAACATCGCACTCAATTCGCCATAACTTAATGCAGCAGTCAAAGTCATGAATCCTGTTAGCAACCATACTGCCACTAACCATCCAGCAGAACCTACGTTCCTTGTAATGTCTGCACTCACAATAAATATTCCAGACCCAATCATGCTTCCTGCAACAATCATCGTAGCATCAAATGCGGATAAGCTTGGTTTAAATTCAGTTTTTGTTTCTGACATAGTCTTTAGCTAAAAGTTAAAAAAAATCCCGTTGGGTAACGGGATTGTAATTGATTATTTTTTGTATTCCGCGTTAAGCCCTTTTACAATATCAGTAGTAATATCAAATGTGGTGTCTTTGTAATACATTAAGTCTGCATTGCTAGAAAAAACGTATGCAAATTGCTTACCCTTATTGTATTTTAAAATAAAAGCTTCAATTTTCTTTTTTACTTCCTGTAATTTTCTATAACTCTCCTCTTGTAAAGCTTGAGTCAATTGTTGCTCGGTATTCGCATAATTTTTTTCTAATTGTTGAAGCTCTTGTTGTCTTGCAACAACTTCTCCTTGAGATAAATATTGACCATTCTTTTGTAGATCTTGGTACTTAGCAGAAAAAGCATTTTTAAGGGCGGTCAATTGCTTTGCATTTTCCATGTCTTTTAATTGCAATGCATCTTTCACATCTTTAAAAAAGATATAGTTATTTTGAATAGAGTCTATTTCAAAATAAGCTACTTTGGTTCCACCTCCTGCTTGCGCAGTAGCTTGCTTGCTTGTAGCAGTATCGCCACTAAAATGCAATACAAACAAAGTAATGATTGCCAAAGCTAAAACACCATTACCCACCCAATTAATTGACTTCATTTTGAATTATAATTTATTTGATTGTAGGCAGGTCGCCCTACTCTATAAAAATAAGTAAAATATATAAAACCTTGTATTTAAAGCATAAAAAAAGCAGGAAATAGTACTATTTCCTGCTTTTTAACAAAATCAATTAAAGTGCTTATTCTTCCTCATCAAAGCTCATCGCCTCACGAGTTGTAGCCAACACTTCATATTCTTCCTTACTTCCTACGATCAATTTTTCGAACTCCTTTTGACCAGTACCTGCAGGAATTAAGTGACCTGTAATGACATTCTCCTTCAATCCAAGCATTAAGTCCACCTTGCCTTGAATAGCAGCCTGACTTAACACTTTAGTAGTCTCTTGGAATGACGCAGCTGAGATCCAGCTTTGAACACCCAATGAAGCTTTAGTGATACCTAATAAGACTGGACGAGCTGTAGCAGGTTTCGCATCGCGCACTTCTACTACTTTCTTGTCTGCACGCTTTAAGATAGAATTCTCTTCTCTTAATTCACGAACAGTTACAATTTGACCAGGCTTAAATTTAGCACTTTCGCCACCATCGGTAACTACTTTCTTATCATAAATACGATCATTCTCTTGGATAAAGTCAAAACGATCTTCTAAATCTTCTTCTAAGAATTTAGTGTCCCCTGCATCCACGATCTCTACTTTCTTCATCATTTGACGAACAATCACTTCTATATGCTTATCATTGATCTTCACACCCTGTAAACGATATACCTCTTGGATTTCATTCACCACATATTCTTGAACAGCATAAGGACCTCTGATTGCTAAGATATCTGCTGGTGCAATTTGACCATCTGATAAAGGAGAACCTGCTTTAACAAAGTCACTATCTTGAACCAAGATCTGACGTGTTAATGGCACTAAGTACTTCTTCACCATACCATCTTTAGACTCCACAACAATCTCTCTATTACCACGCTTGATATTACCAAATGCAACGATACCATCGATCTCACAAACAATCGCAGGGTTACCTGGATTTCTTGCCTCGAATAATTCAGTTACACGTGGAAGACCTCCAGTGATATCTCTTAACTTACCTAAGACTCTTGGAATTTTTACCAAGATATGTCCTGCTTTCACTTCCACACCTGCTTCGATAACAATATGTGAACCTACTGGCAAGTTGTACATTTTATTGTCTTTAGCACCAGCTAAGATGATCGTTGGAATTTTTGTTTTATCCTTAGATTCAATTACCACTTTTTCACGGTGACCAGTTTGCTCATCCGCTTCATCACGATACGTAAATCCTTCTAAAATATTTTCAAATTCGATCTTACCATTTTGCTCAGCAACAATGACGTTGTTGAATGGATCCCATGTACAAATCACATCTCCTTTCTTCACTATCGCACCATCTTTTACTGCAAGGATAGCACCGTAAGGAACGTTATTTGTAATCATTAAACGATCATTCTTCACATCCATAATTCTTACTTCACCTGTACGTCCGATAACTACTTTTACTTTGTTGCCATCGTTGTTGATGGTATCCACTGTACGTAGACCGTCAAACTGAATCGTACCATCAAACTTAGCGTTCAAGCTAGATTCAACAGAAGAAGATCCAGCAACACCACCCACGTGGAAAGTACGTAATGTCAACTGCGTGCCTGGCTCACCAATGGATTGTGCAGCGATAATTCCGACTGCATCTCCCATTTGAGTGATATATCCTGTAGCTAAGTTTCTTCCGTAACATTTCACACAAACACCACGCTTGCATTCACAAGTTAATACAGAGCGAATCTCCACTGTTTCAATACCTGCATCTTCGATTAAACGAGCTGCATCAATTGAAATTTCTTCGCCAGCTGCAACGATTAATTCGTTGGTGATTGGATTGAAAACATCTTGAGAAGAAGTACGTCCTTCAATTCTATCTGCTAATTGTTCAATTACATCTTCGTTGTCTTTCAATGCACTTGTAGCAATACCTCTTAATGTGCCGCAATCTTCTTCAGAGATAACCACATCTTGAGATACATCCACTAAACGACGTGTTAAGTAACCTGCATCCGCTGTCTTTAAGGCAGTATCCGCAAGACCCTTACGCGCACCGTGCGTAGAAATAAAGTAATCAAGTACGTTCAATCCACCTTTGAAGTTTGATAAGATTGGATTTTCAATAACCTCAGATCCTGTGCTACCACTCTTACGAGGTTTCGCCATCAATCCACGAATACCTACCAACTGCTTCACCTGTGTTTTACTACCTCTCGCTCCAGAATCCAACATCATGTATACAGAGTTGAAACCTTGCTTATCAGTAGCCATTTCACGAATTAAAGTATCAGTGATACGTGTATCGACACGTCCCCAAATATCAATTACCTGGTTGTAACGCTCGTTATTCGTAATAAGACCCATGTTATAGTTTTCCCAAACTTCTTCTACTTCAACTTTCGCAGCTTCTAATAAAGCATGTCTAGTTTCTGGAACAACTAAGTCGTTCACATTGAATGATAGACCTCCACGGAATGCCATTCTGAAACCTAATGTTTTAATATCATCCAAGAACTTTGCTGTAGTAGGTACGTCAGTGATTTTAATGATATCACCAATGATATCTCTTAAACTTTTCTTAGTTAACAATTGATTCACGAATCCAACTGGCTTTGGAGTATGTTGATTGAATAACACACGACCTACAGTTGTTTCAATCAATTTGTTTACAAGAACACCACCTTCACGTACATTGGTTTTCACTCTAATGTTTGCGTGTAGGTCAATTACGTTTTCATTGTATGCAATGATGACCTCGTCTAAGCTGTAGAAAGCCTTGCCTTCCCCTCTTACGACTAAGTCACCCATTGATTTTTTACCCTTTGTGATATAGTATAAACCTAATACCATGTCCTGAGAAGGAAGGGTGATTGGCGTACCATTCTGTGGGTTCAAGATATTGTGAGAAGACAACATCAACAACTGTGCTTCCAAAATTGCCGCGTGGCTTAATGGAACGTGCACCGCCATTTGGTCACCATCGAAATCGGCATTGAACGACGCAGTAACTAATGGGTGAAGTTGAATCGCTTTACCTTCCACCATTTTAGGTTGGAAAGCTTGGATAGATAAACGGTGCAATGTTGGGGCACGGTTTAACATCACTGGATGTCCTTTCAATATATTTTCTAAGATATCCCAAATCACAGCTTCTTTTTTGTCTACTAATTTCTTAGCGGACTTCACTGTTTTTACGATACCTCTTTCAATTAATTTACGAATAATAAATGGCTTAAATAATTCCGCAGCCATATCCTTTGGTAATCCGCACTCGTGCATTTTTAATTCAGGTCCTACAACGATTACAGAACGACCAGAATAATCCACACGCTTACCTAATAAGTTTTGACGGAAACGACCTTGCTTACCTTTTAATACATCAGATAAAGATTTCAAAGCACGTCCACCTTCTGCTTTAACGGCGTTAGACTTACGAGAGTTATCGAATAAAGAATCGATCGCCTCTTGTAACATACGCTTTTCGTTACGCAAAATTACTTCTGGTGCCTTGATCTCTAACAAACGCTTTAAACGGTTGTTACGGATAATTACACGACGGTATAAATCATTCAAATCAGAAGACGCAAAACGGCCACCATCTAATGGCACCAATGGACGTAATTCTGGAGGAATAACTGGAATATATTTCATTACCATCCACTCTGGTTGGTTGGTAATATGCGTCTTAGCTTCACGGAAAGATTCTACTACACTCAAACGCTTCAAAGCATCTGCTTTTCTTTGTTGTGATGTTTCGTTAGCAGCAGCATCACGTAATGTGAAACTTAATGTATCAAGATCTAATAATCCTAATAAATCATGTACTGCATCCGCACCCATCTTAGCGATGAACTTTTGAGGATCATCATCAGGTAAGTATTGATTTTCTTTTGGTAAAGTATCTAATAAATCTAAATACTCTTCCTCAGTTAACAAATCAGCTACTTTCAAATTATCTTTGATACCTGGTTGTATTACAACATAACGCTCATAGTAAATGATGGTTTCTAATTTCTTAGAACTCATTCCTAACAAGTAACCGATTTTGTTTGGTAAAGATTTAAAGTACCAGATATGCACTACAGGCACCACCAATTTGATGTGACCCATACGCTCACGACGTACTTTCTTTTCTGTTACTTCAACGCCACAACGATCACAAACGATGCCTTTGTAACGAATTCTCTTATACTTTCCACAAGCACATTCGTAATCCTTTACTGGACCAAAAATACGCTCACAGAAAAGTCCATCACGCTCCGGCTTATAAGTACGGTAGTTGATTGTTTCTGGTTTCAACACTTCTCCAAAACTTCTCTCTAAGATATTGTCTGGGGATGCCAAACTAATCGTGATTTGCGAAAATGCTGGACGTTGTCTATTCTCTTTTTTGAATGCCATATTATTTATTCATTTTAGTTCCTGCTTTTACACCGGAACCTATTTAAGAATTTGGTGTGTTATTCGATGATTAATCAAATTTTAAATCAAGACCTAAACCTCTCAATTCATGTACTAATACATTGAATGATTCAGGAATACCAGCTTTAGGAATATTCTCGCCTTTTACAATGGCTTCATATGTCTTAGCTCTACCGATGATATCATCTGATTTAAGTGTCAATAACTCTTGTAAGATATTAGCTGCACCATATGCCTCTAATGCCCATACCTCCATCTCACCAAAACGTTGACCACCAAACTGAGCTTTACCACCCAATGGTTGTTGTGTAATCAAACTGTATGGTCCGATAGAACGTGCGTGCATCTTATCGTCTACCATGTGGTGTAACTTAATCATATAGATCACGCCCACAGAAGTTTTCTGATCGAATTTCTCTCCTGTTTCGCCATCATATAAATAAGTGTGACCATTGTTAGGGATACCTGCTTCGTCACATAGGTCTTCAATTTGTTGTGTGCTTGCACCATCAAAAATTGGCGTTGCAAACTTCACACCTAATTTCTTACCAGTCCATCCTAAAATTGTTTCATAGATCTGACCTAAGTTCATACGAGAAGGTACACCCAATGGATTCAATACGATATCTACTGGCGTTCCGTCTTCCATGAAAGGCATATCTTCTGCACGAACAATTTTAGCAACAATACCTTTGTTACCGTGACGTCCTGCCATCTTATCACCCACTTTTAACTTACGCTTAACCGCTAAGTATACTTTCGCTAATTTCAATACACCCGCTGGTAATTCATCTCCGATAGAAATATTGAATTTCTCACGCTTGTAACGACCTAACTCTTCGTTGTACTTGATGCTATAGTTATGTAATAAGGTGTTTAAGAAGTCATCTGTTTTCTTGTCACCAGTCCATCCTAATGGGTTGACATTTTGGAAATCAATGGTAGATAAACTCTTCGCACTGAACTTGCTTCCTTTAGGAATCAATGTTTCACCAAAATTATTTACCACACCTGGAGTTGTATGATCTTTTAATAAAGTTTGTAATTTTTCAATTAACAATTCTTTGATCATAGTAGACTTTTGTTCGTGGTCTTTTTCTACTTTATCTAACATTGCTTTCTCACGTACCTTAACACTCTTATCTTTCTTAGCACGTTGGAATAATTTTTTATCAATTACCACGCCTTCTGTTCCGTTAGAAGCTTTTAAAGAAGCATCTTTAGCGTCACCCGCTTTATCACCAAAGATCGCACGCAATAATTTTTCTTCCGGAGTTGGATCTGATTCACCTTTTGGTGTGATCTTACCAATTAAGATATCTCCCTCTTTTACTGCAGCACCTATTCTGATAATACCGTGTTCATCTAAATCTTTTGTAGCTTCTTCAGATACGTTTGGAATATCAGAAGTCAATTCTTCTTCTCCTAATTTTGTATCACGCACTTCTAATTCGTATTCATCAATGTGAATAGAAGTAAATAAATCTTCGCGTACAACTCTTTCACTAATTACAATCGCATCCTCAAAGTTGTAACCTTTCCATGGCATGAACGCCACTTGTAAGTTTCTACCTAAAGCAATTTCACCGTCTTTAGTGGCATAACCTTCTGTTAAGAAATCTCCTTTCTTCACTTTCTGTCCTTTCTTTACAGCAGGACGTAAGTTGATACAAGTTGATTGGTTCGTTTTAATGAACTTAGTTAATTTATATACAATTAAATCTTCGTTGAAACTTACTAAACGATCATGATCGTTTCTGTTGTAACGAACGTGGATTTCGTTTGCATCTACGAACTCAATTACACCATCTCCATCTGCGTGAATTTGAATTCTTGCATCACGTGCAGCTTTACCTTCTAAACCAGTTCCTACGATAGGTACTTCTGGACGAATTAATGGCACAGCTTGACGTTGCATGTTAGATCCCATCAACGCACGGTTGGCATCATCATGCTCTAAGAATGGAATTAATGAAGCGCTCAATCCAACGATTTGGTTTGGAGCCACATCCATAAATTGCACATCTGCTTTATCTAAAATTGGGAAGTCACCTGTTTCACGAGAAACAACTTTGTCTTCTGCAAATTCACCTTTATCAGTTAACGGTGTATTAGACTGTGCAATTCTTGCACTGTCCTCTTCTTCCGCACTTAAATAAGTCAAGGTCTTTAAATTTACTTTGCCATTTTCTACTTTACGGTATGGTGTTTCAATGAATCCCATATCGTTGATCTTTGCGTGTACACACAAAGTAGAAATCAAACCAATATTTGGTCCTTCTGGTGTTTCAATTGTACAAAGACGACCGTAGTGAGAATAGTGTACGTCACGTACTTCAAATCCTGCACGCTCTCTACTTAAACCGCCGGGTCCTAATGCGGAAACACGTCGCTTGTGCGTGATTTCACTCAATGGATTGGTTTGGTCTAAGAATTGAGATAACTGAGAAGTTCCGAAGAATGAATTGATTACAGAAGATAATGTTCTCGCGTTGATTAAATCAACTGGAGTAAATACCTCGTTATCACGCACATTCATACGCTCACGGATAGTACGCGCCATACGCGCTAAACCTACACCGAACTGCGCATACAATTGCTCTCCTACTGTACGAATACGACGATTGCTTAAGTGATCGATGTCATCGATCTCGGCTTTCGCATTGGTTAAACGTACTAAGTACTTAATGATTTCAATGATATCATTCTTAGTTAATACTTTTTTCTCTTGTGTTAAATCATGACCTAGTTTCTTGTTGATTTTATAACGACCAACTTCACCTAAATCATAACGCTTGTCAGAGAAAAATAACTTATCAATAATACCACGAGCCGTTTCATTATCTGGAGCATCAGCACCACGTAATTGACGGTAAATATGTTGAACCGCTTCTAATTCAGAATTAGAAGTATCCTTATTTAATGTGTTGTAGATAATTGCATAATCACCACCTACATCTTCCTTTTGAATGAAAACACTTTTCGCGCCCATTTCAATAATTAAATTGATAGCGTCTTCGTCTAAAACAGTATCACGCTCCATAACGATTTCGTTACGCTCGATGCTTACTACTTCACCTGTATCTTCATCCACAAAATCTTCTACCCATGTTCTTAAAACACGTGCAGCTAATTTACGACCAACTTGATTTGCTAAAGTTTTCTTATCTGCTTTAACTTCATCCGCCATGCCGAATAATTCCAAGATATCTTTATCTGTTTCAAAACCAATTGAACGCAATAAAGTTGTTACAGGGAATTTTTTCTTACGATCAATGTACGCATACATTACGTTATTAATATCTGTAGCAAATTCCATCCATGCGCCCTTGAAAGGAATCACACGTGCAGAATAAATCTTTGTTCCGTTTGGATGAATTGATTGTCCAAAGAATACACCAGGTGAACGGTGTAACTGAGAAACGACAACACGCTCAGCACCATTAATCACAAAGGTTCCTCTTGGTGTCATGTAAGGAATGTTTCCTAAGAATACATCCTGTACGATGGTTTGGAAATCAACGTGCTCTTCGTCATTACAGCTCAAACGTAGTTTAGCTTTTAATGGAACAGCATAAGTTAATCCACGCTCCATACACTCATCAATTGTGTAGCGTGGCGGATCGATAAAATAATCCAAAAATTCTAACACGAAGATGTTACGCGTATCAGTGATAGGAAAATTTTCCTTGAATACACGGAACAAACCTTCCACATCTCTGCGGTCTGGTGTTGTTTCTAACTGAAAGAATTCTATGAAAGATTCTAACTGAATGTCAAGTAAGTCTGGTGCTTCGGCGATGTGTTTTATCTTACCAAAGTTGACTCTGTTGTTCAAGATTGTTGTAGACATACGGTATAAACCAGTTTTATTGCGAATTAAATTTTTGGTAGCATTGTGCTTAAGTGTATCCTAGTATGAAATAGACGAAAAATCGACCATTTTTCCAATAGACTACAGGCCCAAAATAAAGGATGGCAAAGTTAAGTAAAGAAGGGCAGACTCAAAAACAAATTTTGTACCAAAAACCTTGATTTTGAAAGTTTTTTTGAAAAAAGTGTCAAAAATGGTCAAATTTTTGAATATAATTAATTTATATATTTAAAATGCTAATTTGAAATGTATATAATATTGTTATAATTTATTATGTGACACCCTATTTTTACCAGTTTGACAAAATTTAGAGAATCATTAACGTCTTCGTTGATTTAGAACATTAGAAAAAATACCGAAATATCCCTCTCCCTGCTCGCAGGCTCGAAAGGTCGATGAATATTTGCATTTCTTTCTAAGTTCTTTTCTTGTTTTAAAGCGGCATTTAGGCTTTAGAAAATATACAAATCTTAGCCGAAACTTCGAGCCTGCGAGCGTAGAGTATAAGATTTCGGTATATTATCTAAAGCCCCTCCTACTAAAGAGGAAAAATATTGACAAAAAAAAGCCCCGGAACAAGTCCGAGGCTATATTTTAAAGCGACCTAAGTCGAGTAAATTACTTTACTTCAACTTCAGCACCTGCTTCTTTCAATTTACCAGCAACTTCATCAGCTTCTGCTCTAGAAACGCCTTCTTTGATTGCTTTTGGAGCACCGTCAACTAAATCTTTAGCTTCTTTCAAGCCAAGACCTGTTAAATCTTTAACGATTTTAACTACGTTTAATTTGCTAGCACCACCACTTACTAAGATCACATCAAATGCTGTCTTTTCTGCTGCTGCTTCTGCACCACCACCACCTGCTGCAACTACGACTGCTGCTGCTGCTGGTTCAATACCGTAATCAGCTTTTAATACATCAGCTAATTCTTGTACTTGCTTTACTGTTAAGCTTACTAATTCTTCAGCTAGTTTTTTTACGTCTGCCATGTTGTTTCAATTTTTTCCGCTTTCAAAGCAATTGCTCCAGCGGAAGGTTTAAAAAAATTATGTAACAATATAAAAACAGAAACTCATTCGAGTCTTCTGAAATTAACTATTTTTTGATGGAAATTTCCTCTCCCATCACAAGGTTTTCATTAAGCCTCAGGAGCTGCTTCAGGAGCCGCTTCTGCCGCTGGCGCTTCTGGTGCTGCTTCTGCTGCAGGAGCTTCAGCTACTGGAGCTGCTGCTTCTTCAACTGGAACTTCAACTGCTGCTGGTGCTTCAGCCACTGCTACTTCTACCGCTGCTGCTACAACTTCCGTCTCCGTTTTAGAGCTTCCGTTTTCAGCATGGTTTAATAATGCAGCGATTACGCGCTTAGCAGGAGATTGTAACAATCCAAGAACTTCACCAATAAGCTCATTCTTAGTTTTGATATTTGTCAATGCAACCAATGAGTTGTCACCTACAAAAATATCTCCATTAATGAAAGCTGCTTTCAATGTTGGTCTGTCACCAGCATTTTCTTTTCTGAAAGCACTTAAGATCACAGCTGGATCTTTAGGATTTTCAGAGAACATTAAAGCAGTCACATTATTTAATGATTCGAATAGACCAGCATACTTCTCGCTATCCAAACTTTCTAATGCTTTACGAATCAAAGTGTTTTTAGCCACTTTCATTTCTACTTCCTTGTTAAAACAAGAACGACGTAAATTAGAAATTTGTTCCACGCTCAAAGATTCTGTATCTGTAATATAGAAGTTATTATATTGACTGAATTTTCCTTTTAGGATTTCAATCACTTCATTTTTTTGATCTTTGGTCATAACTAAATTATTTTGTTACCCAGGTCATTTCCTTGCGGATCACCAGGACTAGTTGATTAATGATTTTGTTTCTAAAGTGATACCAGGGCTCATTGTTGAAGCCATGCTAACACCTTTTACATAAGTACCTTTTGCTGCAGATGGTTTTAACTTAACGATTGCATTAATTAACTCAGCACTATTTTCAGCAATTTTTTCTGGTGTGAAAGAGATACGACCAATAGACGCGTGAACGATACCCGCTTTATCTACTTTGAATGCAATCTTACCGCCTTTCACTTCATTCACTGCTGCTGCAACATCATTTGTTACAGTACCAGTTTTTGGATTTGGCATTAAATTACGTGGTCCTAAAACTTTACCTAATTTACCAATCTTAGGCATTACAGCTGGAGTTGCGATGATCACATCCATATCTACCCAACCGCCTTCGATTTTTGTTACAAACTCATCTAAACCTACATAGTCAGCAC
Source organism: Chitinophaga pinensis (assembly GCA_945860605.1). Classification (GTDB taxonomy): domain Bacteria; phylum Bacteroidota; class Bacteroidia; order Chitinophagales; family Chitinophagaceae; genus Sediminibacterium; species Sediminibacterium pinensis_D. The sequence goes on along the minus strand of CAMAQL010000014.1, from coordinate 8,703 downwards.
CTGCTTCTCTTGCTGCTGCTTCTTTATCTGGAGTACAAAGTACCAATACTTTTTTTGTACGACCAGTACCATGCGGTAAAGAAACAGTACCACGAACTTGTTGGTCTGCTTTTTTAGGATCTACTCCTAAACGAATGTGTAAATCTACAGAGCTATCAAACTTTGTACAGTTAATTTCTTTTACTAATTGTGAAGCTTCTTTAAGGGAATAAAATTTATTCTTATCCACCTTTGCTGCAGCGTCTTTTCTTTTTTTAGTCAATGACATGTTCATTAATATTTAAGGTGAATAAAATTAGTTTTCCCAAGGTGCTTTTCCGTCAACAGTAATTCCCATTGAACGAGCAGTACCAGCAACCATCTTCATAGCGCTGTTTAAAGTAAATGCATTCAAGTCTTCCATCTTATCTTTTGCGATAACTTCAACTTGATCCCATGTTACTTTACCTACTTTGTCACGGTTACTTTCTTTAGAACCTTTTTGGATTTTAGCAGCTTCCATTAATTGAACTGGAGCTGGTGCAGTTTTGATAACGAAGTCAAAAGACTTGTCTGTGTAAACTGTAATTAAAACAGGAACAACTTTTCCTTGTTTATCTTGAGTTCTAGCATTGAATTGCTTACAAAACTCCATGATGTTAACACCTTTAGAACCAAGTGCTGGACCTACTGGAGGAGCTGGATTCGCAGCACCGCCTTTCACTTGCAACTTAACGTAGCCAGAGATTTCTTTAGCCATTTTGTTATGTTTTTTTGGTTAAGCGTCGGACCAATATGGCATCGACTCCCAAATATCCACAATTCGAAAACTGTGAATTGGACGGCAAAGGTAGGATTAGATTGGCTTTTATCCAAATATTTAGTGCAAAATTTCTTAAAAAGGGGCATTTATAAGCAAAAAAATCCCCCCATTTGCATGGAGGGACTCTTTACCTTTTTCCTTCTAACTCAGTTTCTCTACTTGCATGTAGTTTAACTCCACAGGAGTAGATCGACCGAATATTTTTACGGTCACTTTCAATTTCTTCTTTTCTTCGTGCACCTCTTCTATGACGCCATTGAAATCATTGAAAGGTCCCTCAATTATTTTAACTGTTTCACCCAAAATGAATGGTTCGCTGATAGATCCGCCCATGTCGTTCATCTCATCTACCTTGCCTAACATTTTGTTTACTTCAGACTTTCTTAAAGAAATAATATTCCCTTTTGACCCTTTACCATCTGTCAAAAAGTGCATCACATTGGTGATGTTGCTAATATGCATAACAATATCATCTGCGATAGAAGCTTTGTTATCAACCACTTCTATCATCACATATCCAGGAAAATAGTTTTTTTCGCGCATTACTTTTTTACCGTTTTGCACTTTATACACTTTTTCCATTGGTAAGAAAATTTGCTTGATCACATTAGTCCACCCGTTTCTAATGATATCCTTATCAAGGTATTCCTTAATCTTTTTTTCTTTGCCACTTACCACACGCAATACATACCATTTTGTTTCTGGACCTGCTGGTGCAGCTGTATTTGGTGCTTCTATTGCTTGTATTTCTGTTTCCATGTTTACTTAAATAAAGAGTAAATCAATTTTAATAATTGGTTACTTGAAAAATCCATTGCCCATACCAAAGCGGTAATGATTACCGTAGCCACCAAAACAATCACAGTACTTTGCTGTAAATTAGCCCAGGTAGGCCAAGTCACTTTTTCTTGTAATTCTAAGTAACTGTCTTTAAAGTAGTTGCCTATTTTGTTCATAATATATCTTTTTATTCGCCGATAAATTTTGCTAAAGATAGCAAATTTTCTTCGCACGGGCACTAGGATTCGAACCCAGATCAAAGGTTTTGGAGACCCGTATGCTACCGTTGCACCATGCCCGTATGAACCAAAAGTCTCTGGTCAAAGCGGATGCTTGAACCAAAGACTTTCAGTTATATATGTTTAGTTCAATTACTTAACGATCTCAGTAACTTGACCAGCGCCTACTGTTCTTCCACCCTCACGGATAGCGAACTTAAGACCTTTTTCCATTGCGATAGGTTGGATCAACTTTACAGTGATGCTAACGTTATCTCCTGGCATTACCATCTCAGTTCCTGCTGGTAAAGTACACTCTCCAGTCACATCCGTTGTACGGAAGTAGAATTGAGGACGATATTTATTAAAGAATGGAGTATGACGTCCACCTTCTTCTTTGCTTAACACATAAACCTCAGCTTTGAAGTCTGTATGTGGCGTGATCGATTTAGGTGCACAGATTACCATACCACGACGAATATCTTTTTTCTCGATACCACGTAATAATAAACCTGCGTTATCACCAGCTTGACCTTGATCCAATAATTTTTTGAACATCTCAACACCTGTTACAGTAGAGCTCATTGGAGTTTCCATCAAACCTACGATTTCACATGCTTCACCAACTTTGATGATACCACGCTCAATACGACCTGTAGCAACTGTACCACGACCAGTGATCGAGAATACGTCCTCTACAGACATCAAGAATGGTTGATCGATAGGACGTGGAGGTAATGGGATGTAAGTATCTACAGCGTTCATTAACTCATTCACTTTTTCTACCCATTGTGCTTCACCAGCTAATGCACCAGTTGCAGAACCACGGATAATTGGAGTGTTGTCACCATCAAATCCATAAGAAGTTAATAATTCACGAATTTCCATTTCAACTAAGTCTAACAATTCAGCATCGTCAACTAAGTCTACTTTGTTCATGAATACAACTACTTGAGGAACACCTACCTGACGTGCAAGCAAGATGTGCTCTTTTGTTTGTGGCATAGGACCATCTGTTGCCGCAACCACTAAGATAGCACCGTCCATTTGAGCAGCACCAGTGATCATGTTTTTAACATAATCGGCGTGGCCTGGACAGTCAACGTGCGCATAGTGACGCGTATCAGTTTGGTATTCTACGTGAGCTGTGTTGATAGTAATACCACGCTCTTTTTCTTCTGGCGCGCCATCAATTTCATCGTAGTTTTTCTTAGAAGCTAAACCTCTTTGAGACAATACGTCTGTGATGGCAGCTGTCAATGTTGTTTTACCATGGTCAACGTGGCCAATAGTACCAACGTTTACGTGAGGTTTCTCCCTCTTAAAGGTCTCTTTAGACATCTTTATTTATTTTTGTTTTTTTTATAATTGCTGTCAATAGACCACCGAGTCCATCGACCATAGCTTTCTTTTTTTATCAACTTTTTTTTCAACACTTTCAACGCTTTCAACCAGATCCTTTTGAGCCGTTGATGAGAATTGAACTCACGACCTCTTCCTTACCAAGGAAGTGCTCTACCACTGAGCCACAACGGCCATTCCCATCAAGTAACTGGAGCGGGAGACCAGGCTCGAACTGGCCACCTATAGCTTGGAAGGCTATCGCTCTACCAAATGAGCTACTCCCGCTTATACGAACATTTTAAAGAACTAGATTTTACGTGGTTGTTCATTTGGATGAGCAATATACGTAAAATTTTGTGGGCAGAGTAGGGTTCGAACCTACGTACTCGTGAGAGAACAGATTTACAGTCTGTCGCCTTTAACCACTCGGCCATCTGCCCGTAACACTTTTGAGCCGGAAATGGGACTCGAACCCGCGACCTGCTGATTACAAATCAGCTGCTCTACCAACTGAGCTATTCCGGCAAATTCGATCCATTACATAAAAGAACACTCCCCTTTTTTGGGATGGCAAAGGTAATGGAATTCTTTATTTATCAAAATTTTAGAGGTAATTATTATCCCAAAAATCAAAAAATAATTAGAAATCAATGAAATATGGACGAAATAGGGCCGAAGGGGCAAAGAAAAAGGCCCAACGGGCCTTTTTAGATATTGCAAAATCGGGTATTAAGCTGCGAGTTTTTCTTTTTTCTTTTTCAACTGATTGATCACCGATTCAAATGCATGTTCAAAAGAACTTTCGAATGATTTAGAGGTCGATTTAACAAAGCAATCTTGCTTGGGGATATGAATTTTAATCTCTACCACTTTGTCCTTAATGGCATGCACTAAATTGTCTAATTTCAGGAAGACCTCTACCCTAGTAATTCGGTCATGAAATGTGGCGAGTTTTTCTAGTTTTTTTTGCACAAAATCTAATAGCTTTTCGTCTGCATCAAAGTGCACTGTCTGAATGTTGATGTTCATAAAATTAATTTTTAAAAGAAGTTAAAAAATTAAGAACTGATCAGCGTAGCATGCCATCGCGCTGCAGTAGTAAGTTACTCCAAATTCAAAAAGCAAACAATGATTTATGTCATTATTTAAGAAAACTTTATGCTTTGGGATGTGCCTTAGAAAAGACGGCTTTTAATTGGTCAATAGTGTTGTGTGTGTATACTTGTGTAGCAGCCAAACTACTATGGCCTAGCAGCTCTTTGACTGCGTTTAAATCGGCCCCATTATTCATTAAATGCGTTGCAAAACTATGTCTTAAAATGTGGGGACTTTTCTTTTGTAAAGTAGTCACTTGGGCTAGGTATTTTTTGACAAAACTATATACGGCTCTAGGCTGTAACATCTTGCCATTTTCAGACACAAATAAATAGGGATTCCCTTGTGCTTCTGTTGGTTTTTGATGGATATACAATTGCAATTCTGTCGCAAGTGCTGGACTAATTGGCAAGATTCTTTCTTTGTTCCCCTTCCCTATTACTTTGATGACGCCTTTTGCTAAATCCACCTGTGTTTCTTTGCATTGAATTAATTCACTCAAACGCATTCCTGTAGCATAAAAAACATGGATGACCATTTTCTCTGTAAAGCCTTTCCACCCTTCTGCAAATGCTAAATTGGTGAACAATTGTTCCATATCCTGCTCCGTTACAAAGCTGGGTAATCTTTTATTGACTTTAGGACTAATCACCGTCTCCATAGGGCTTTTTGTCAGAGCACCCTGTTGAATATGATACTTAAAAAAAGATTTTAAAGAGGAGATTTTTCGATTCAAGGATTTACTTGACATCTCCTGTTCTTTCATACTTGCAAGCCAGCTGCGCACCAAGGTGCCCGTAATTTGTTGAAATGCCAATCCCTCATACTGTGTTTCAATAAAATCAAAAAACTGACTCAAATCATTGGCATAAGAAATGGTGGTATGCCTAGAATACCTTTTTTCAAACTGGAGATAAGCCAGAAAAGCATTTAAGGGCGCATATCTTGTTTGAATAGTCATGGTTAAAATTACTGCTAAAAAACAAAAAAGCCCCTTAAAAAGGGGCTTTAAATTTATTGTAGAGTTTCTTAAGAAACTATCCTTCGATTTTACCAGAGAAGATTTGTTGCTTGTAAATCGCTTTCAATACCTGGAAACGACGCTTTACAGATGGCTTTACAAATGCTTGACGAGCACGTAAGTTTACTAAAGTCTTGCTTTTTTCAAACTTCTTTTTGTACTTCTTAAGGGCCTTGTCAATGTTCTCGCAGTCTTTTGAATCAATAATTAACATAATATATACCTCCTCAGGCGTTTTTACTAAAGTCCCGACTTCGGGGCTTTAAATATTTAAATTGTTTTTTCAAGCCTTTAAATTTCTATCAAAGGTGAAGAAAAAACTGGAGAGCAAAGATAGGGCTTGAATTTAAAAAAACAAATTTTTACTCCATTTTGTCTCCACAAATCTATAAATAGGGCCTCTTAGCCAATTAATCCATTATCCCCTTCCCTTTTAGTGCCCCAGAAATGGCCTGATCCATGACACGTTCAGCAAATGGCCTGGTCAATTCATTCAATGCCTCGGTTTTGCCTTGGATTAAATTTTTATCTTCCATCGTAATTGCCAATTGTAATGCCTGCATGGCTTCTGCAGTTTGCATCAATTCTTCTTTAGACAATAACGCTATATTTTTTGACATGAACTTTTCGGTCACGGCTAAAATTTGTTCTGCTTCTGTCTTCGCTTCTACCAATGCTCTTGTGGCTATATCTTCTTTTGCATACGTAATGCTATCCATTAATCTTTGTTCAACTTCTTGGTCTGTTAATCCATACTGTGGTTTGATTTCAATACTTTGGGTCAATCCTGTTCTTAATTCTTTTGCACGCACTTGGAGGATGCCATCGGCATTGATTAAAAATTGCACATCCACTTTTGGTAAACCTGCTGGCATAGATGGGATGCCTGATAAAGTAAATTCACCCAACTTTCTATTGTCTTTTACTAAATCTCTCTCCCCCTGATAAATCGCTATTTGAATTCCTGATTGTCCATCTTTTTGTGTGGTATATTGTCTTCCAGCTTGTGTTGGAATTTTAGAATTTCTTGGTAATAATACATCCATCAATCCTCCCATTGTTTCAATGCCCAAACTCAATGGTGTGATATCCAATAACAACATGGATTGATTATTCCCTGCTAAAATATCTGCTTGCACTGCAGCACCCAACGCCACTACTTCATCTGGATTCACCGTATCATTCACTGGCTGATTGAAAAAAGTGGCGACTGTATTTTTAACCAATGGTACCCTCGTACTGCCTCCAACCATTAATACCGTGTTGATGTCTGATACTTTCAAAACCGCGTCCTTCATGGCTTTCGCACAACATTCCATTGTTTTATCAACAATGCCAGCAATTAAATTTTCAAAAATCTCTTTTGTAATAGTTAATTTTTCACCAGCAAAATTAGTTTCAAAATGAGCAGCATTGGATAAAGCAATTTTTGCTTGCTCAGCTGCTAATCTTAATTGTTGCTTTAATGATTTTTGATTCTCTAATGTATCTAATTTCATTAGGCCCATCCAATATTCTATGATAGCTCTATCTAAATCATCTCCTCCCAAATAGGTATCTCCATTGGTACTCAACACTTCAAATACACCACCACTTATTTTTAAAATTGAAATGTCAAATGTGCCTCCACCTAAATCATAGACAGCAATTGTTTTTTCTTCTGTAGGATCCAATCCTAATCCATACGCTAAACTAGCAGCAGTTGGTTCATTGATAATCCTTAGCACATCTAATCCTGCTAATTTTCCTGCATCTCTTGTGGCTTGTCTTTGTGAATCATTAAAATAGGCAGGCACGGTGATCACCGCTTTAGTCACTGGCGTTTTTAAAATATGTTCTGCACGATTTTTTAATGCTGTTAAAATATGTGCACTTAGTTCAATTGGCGAATAAAACTGATCCCCAACCTGCACTTTCACTAAGCTGTCATTATTGTCGTCAATAATTTTATAAGCAAAAAAGTCCTGATGCGTTTGTATGTCTTTATAGCTCTTCCCCATCAAACGCTTAGCACTAAAAATAGTATTGGCGGGGTCTGATTCTAAATAAGGCTTTGCGGCTGCACCTACTTCAACATTCCCAAACTGGTCAAAATGCACCACACTTGGCACAATGCTACTGCCATCAAACTCTTTTAATGCAATAGGCATCTTGGTCTCTGGATGGATAATAGCAACTAAACTATTGGTTGTGCCTAAGTCAATCCCTACAATCATTTCTGGTTGTTGTAAACTGCCTGTTGCGATATTGATGCCTATTTTAGCCATGTATGAAATTTTACAAATTTACCTGCTCATCGCAGTTTTTAGGTTGCGAAATTAGGAATGAATTGCATATAAGTAGTTATTTTTGTCGAAAGTGACCATTATGACATTGATCCAAGCATTAAGATGGAGAGGCATGATTCAAGATATTATGCCAGGTACCGAAGAACTGTTCGAAAAAGAACAGGTATCTGGATATATTGGTTTTGACCCAACTTCTGATAGCTTGCATATTGGAAGTCTGGTTCCTATTTTATTATTAGTGCATTTACAAAAAGCAGGACATAAACCATACGCTTTAGTGGGCGGTGCAACGGGTATGGTGGGCGATCCTAGTGGAAAAAGTGAAGAGCGTAATTTGTTAAGTGAGGAAACTTTAGCACATAATATTGCTGGTGTTCAAAAACAATTATCGCATTTTTTAAATTTCGATAGCACGCAATCCAATGCTGCCGAAATGGTAAATAATTATGACTGGTTCAAAGATTTTAATTTCCTTTCTTTTATCAGAGAAGTTGGTAAACACATCACTGTCAATTATATGATGGCGAAGGACAGTGTGAAAAAAAGAATCGAAGGAGATACTGGCATGAGCTTTACGGAGTTTACTTATCAGCTCATTCAAGGATACGATTTCTATTGGCTTTACAAAAATAAAAATTGTAAAGTGCAGATGGGTGGAAGTGATCAATGGGGCAATATCACCACTGGCACAGAATTGATCCGCAGAAAAATTGGTGGAGATGCCTTTGCATTTACCTGCCCCCTAATTAAAAAAGCAGATGGTGGTAAATTTGGCAAGACAGAGAAAGGTAATATTTGGTTAGATGCTTCTAAAACTTCTCCTTATCAATTTTATCAATTCTGGTTAAATGCAAGTGATGAAGATGCTAATTCTTGGATTAAAATATTCACATTATTGGAACCTTCAGCCATTGATGCATTGATTGCAGAACACGCCGTAGCGGCACAACAAAGAATTTTACAAAAAGCTTTAGCAGCTGAATTGACAAAATTCGTGCACAGTGAAGCGGATTTAAAATTTGCCATCGAAGCCACTGAGATCTTATTTGGCAATGCGACTACTGAAGTTTTACAGTCCTTAAATGAAACTCAATTATTGCAAGTGATGGAAGGCGTGCCTCAGGTTACCATTCCTTTAGCTGCACTTAACGAAGG
>CAMAQL010000013.1 GCA_945860605.1 Chitinophaga pinensis | reverse complement strand
AGCCATAATGGATGGTTGTAATTCGCAAGCCGCTTGCATGGCTTTGGCACGGATGCTTACTAAGCGTAATGCGTCTTCAAAACTTAAAGTTTTATTGGCTACTAGTGCACTAAATTCTCCTAAGCTATGACCAGCAACCATATCGGGTGTTATAGCATTTTCTGCAGGCATAGTCAAATACGCTATAACTGAATGTATAAATATAGCAGGCTGCGTTACATTAGTTTGTTTTAATTGCTCATCTGTGCCCTCAAACATGATATCACTTATTCTGAATCCTAGTATTTGATTGGCTTTTTCGAATAAGGCTTTTGCGGCTTCATTGGACTCATATAAATTTTTTCCCATTCCAGAAAACTGACTTCCTTGACCAGGGAATACAAATGCATGCTTTGACATAGAAATGATTTTATTAAAGCGTAAAAATACTTAAATATATCTATAAAAAAATAGGGTAAGTAATCGTCAAAAATTACTTACCCTACTCTAATAAGAAAAATTAGCGACTATTGTTTGTCTTTATTTATATGAGACTTTAATAATGACTGAATTGAAAATAATAATAAAATTGAGGCAATAGCAACAATAGATAAGAATGCACCACCTGCGAAGGTTAGAGATTTAACTCTATTCAATGCTTTCTCCATTGTTTTAAGTGATTTCTTTTCTTCGGCTATTTCAACCTTTTCGCTATATAATTTTAAATATCTTTTGAAAGATTTATACAAATCATTTTTATCATAATACCCTATATCTTCGTTAAACCCTTTAACAGCAGTTGACAAATCATCAATCCCTAAATTTGAATCAAAAACTAATTTGGCAATCTCAAAATATTTAGATGCTGGATAGGTTTTATCCTTTAAGGCTGCGTGTTCTTTAATTGTAGAAATAGCAATATCAATTTGCTGATCTGTTACACTATTTGTTACAATATAACTTATAAACTTCCATGCATCAGTAAGCTCCTCTTGGTCCTTAATGATTATATCTGATAATAAAATTGCTTTTCTTAAATCAAAAGCATCTTCAAGTTTACTCAAACTTACAGAAGGAAGTTCGTTAAGTCCATACGCAAAAGCAAAAAAGCCCTCTTTAACCAAATAAGTTTTTTCTACTTTTTTATTCAGAAAATGAAGCATTTTAATAAACTCAACTTTTTCACAAATCATTGTGGAGTCATAACCTCTATTTCTAAAAAGATCCTCTAATACATTTGGAATTGCTTCTCTATTTCTATTAAAATCTCTTTTTTGGTACATCACATAATCCCCGTAATCATCTTGCATATAATTACCATATTCATCTCTTGCATAATCATTATAAGAGTCTGAGGAATCCCCCAATTTTACCCACTCACTATTAGGCAGGTCTTTTTTTAATGTATCTATCCAGTTATTGTATTCCTCTTGAGGACATGTGGATGGCGTACTAACAACTACAGTTGAGGTATCTACTTTATTTTCAATTACCTCAGATTTGCTAACATTGACAGAGTCCCTACCTGTAGGAGTAGCATTTAACAAGAAATATAAAACACTTAATGTTAAAACAACTAGTCCAAGTAATGATAAAACCTGCCATGATCTTCTACCAATTGGAAAAACAAAGCGTTCTTCCATGTTGTTGAAAAATTTTTTCATAGTATATAATTTTATTTAAATATAACATATTTATAATAAATAAAATAAAAATGGTGAAGCTAGGCTCCACCATTTACTTACAAACTAACTTATTACCAAACTGAAACCAAGTCGTTTAGGCATTAATGTCTAAATATTTTAAAAATTCAGCCTTTGTACTTTCTTCTTGGAATTTACCACCATAATAACCTGTGATGGTATTTGAACTATCATCTTTTACGCCTCTACTTGCCACACATAAATGTTTTGCATCCATAAATACAGCCACATCCTGCGTCTGCAAAACAGTTTGTAAAGCCTTGCCAATTTGCATGGTCAAACGCTCTTGCACCTGTGGACGTTTAGAAAAATATTCTACCAAACGGTTTAATTTACTTAGTCCAATCACTTTACCACTGCTGATATATGCCACATGCGCTTTACCAAAGAAAGGCACAAAATGGTGTTCACAATTGGTATAGAAATTGATATTTTTTTCCACCAACATTTCATTGTACTGAAATTTATTTTCAAACAAAGTCATGCTTGGCATGTTTGCAGGGTTTAAGCCTTGGAACAATTCTTTCACATACATTTTTGCCACTCTAAGTGGTGTGCCTCTTAAGCTATCGTCATTTATGTCCATGCCCAATGTCTCCATGATGGCTCTAAAATGTGGCTCTATTAAAGCAATTTTTTCTTCATCTGTTTTATCAAAAGCATCTGCACGAAGTGGCGTATCTACTGAGCTTGCTTTATGCTCATCGCCCATTTCTTCGATGATTAAATGGCTTAATTCAATTTTTTGTTCGCTAAGCGGGGTAGTCAACAAAGTTTCTTTCTGTTTCATAAAGTCGAATTTTTAATGCCAATTGCTCGGCAATACGAGGTCTTAATAAATTGTAAATCACAATCGCAATGTTTTCTGCTGATGGATTTAAATTCTTAAACAACTCGGTGTCTAGGTTTAAATTTTTGTGGTCAAATCGGGCGATCACTTCCTCTGCAACAATTTTGCTTAAGTCCTTGGTGTTAATCACGAATCCAGTGATTGGATCGGGGACGCCTACTACTTTTACAATCAAATCATAATTGTGTCCATGATAATTAGGATTACTACAAGCACCAAAAACACGCTTGTTCTCTTCGTCCGTCCAATCAGCACAAAACAATTTGTGTGCGGCATTAAAATGCTCTTTTCTGTATACCGCCACTTGATGTTCCATAGTTCCTAAATTAAGAGGATAAAGTTACAATATATAGAACAAGGATGATACAATAATGTTTAACGGAAACGTAAATAAATTAAACAAAAAGAGTAAAAAGGAATAAAAAAGGATTCTGTTAAATATTTTGGTGAAAATTTATCCAAAATACTCCACATAGATCCGCTGGGTCTCGTATAATTTGACGCAATGCAACTGCACTTCTGATGGTATATGTGGTTGCAGCTGCTTCCAAATGGCAATCGCCAGGTTCTCGGTTGAACACAATTGCCCTTCCATAAAGGGTACATCTAAGTTTAGGTTCTTATGGTCTAGTTCGTCTAATACCTGTTTTTTTATGATGCTACTTAGTTTTTTTACATCATATAAAAAACCTGTTTCAGGATTAGGTGTCCCTTTAATGGTCACCATTAACTCATAGTTGTGTCCATGCCAATTTTCATTTGCACAAACCCCAAACACCTCCTCATTTTTTTCCTTAGACCAATTTGGGTTGGCTAATTTATGGGCTGCGTTAAAATGTTCCACTCGAGTTAAGTATACCATCACCGTTTCTTTTTGCAAAGATATAAATTTGATGGAACTTTATCCCATGAGAGTTATAATATCTGCAGCAACCAATGGGGAGTGGATGCCCCTTTTTCAAAAAATCAACCCAAAATTCGTCACACCGAACAAAAAGTTCTCTGTGGGGTTTCATGAATCTGGTGTGGGCATGCTTGCAAGCAGTGTTTCTTTAATGAAAATGGTGGTGCAAGAAACCCCAACTTTAATCATCCAAATGGGCATCGCTGGAAGCTTAGATCCAAACTTGCCACTCGGTAAAGTATTTGTGATAAAAGATGATATTGTTGGCGACCTTGGTGTGACTGAAAATAAACAATGGAAAGACTTATTTGATTTAAAATTAGATGGTGCCAATGATGCGCCCTTTGAAAAAAAATCTTTACCCAACCATTGGTTGAATCAATACAATCTGTTGAAGCTGCCAACTAAAAAAGGGGTGACAGTAAATACCATCACAACAGATAAAAAAATCATTGAGCGGTATCGCACAAAACACAAAGCACAAATTGAATCCATGGAAGGCGCTGCCTTGCATTATATTGGTAGAGACTTAAGTATTCCTTTTATACAAATACGTGCGGTATCCAATTATGTGGGTGAACGTAATAAAGCAAAATGGAAAATGCAGGAAGCCATTTACAATTTAAATGAATCTGTGATGCATTATCTAGACGCATTATCTACTCAAGCTTTTTAATTTAAAATCGAATTCATATGCCTACAATTGATATCGGTTTTTCTCCTTGTCCCAATGACACTTTTATTTTTGACGCCTTAGTCAATCATAAAATTGATACCAAGGGATATGATTTTAAATTACACTTGGAAGATGTGCAAACCTTGAATGAGTGGGCTTTACAGGGCAAGCTACCCTATTCTAAAATTAGTTATGGTGTTTGGCCAAAAATAAAAAATCAATACCAACTATTAGAGAGTGGCGGTGCACTTGGTAAAGGTGTTGGCCCATTATTAATTTACAAAGAGGACCCATTAAACTTGTCAGGGAAACCTGATGCAACTACGATGCTTGTTGCGATTCCTGGCATGGATACCACAGCGCATTTATTATTTAGTCTTGCTTTTCCGGATGTGAAAAATAAAGTTTTTTTAGTGTTTAATGAAATTGAAGAAGCTGTGCTTTCGGGAAAAGTAGATGCCGGTGTGATCATCCACGAGAACAGATTTACTTATGCAGAAAAAGGTTTAAGCAAGTGGATGGATTTGGGTCATTATTTTGAAACCAGTTTCAATGCGCCTATTCCATTAGGGGGTATTGCTGCGAGAAAGGACCAACCTCAAGATGAAATTAAAATGATGGATGCATTGATTCAAGAAAGTGTGCAGTTTGCTTTCAATCATAACTACAAACAATTATCTGAATTCGTTACGGTCCATGCACAGGAAATGTCGGAACAAGTGATGCGACAACACATCGATTTATATGTGAATGATTATAGTATTCAAATGGGGGAAGTTGGTAAAAATGCAATTGCTAAATTAGAAGAAGTCTACAATCAAATAGTAGGTTCATAGTCCGATAATAAAAATTAAGGCTTTAAAGCTTTGGCATAAGCAGCCAAGACCCTTACCCTGGCTTCCTCATGCACCACAATTGGTTGAGGATAAGTTAAGCTGTCTAACTCGGGTATCCACTTTCGGATATATTGCAATTGCTTATCGAATTTTTCTGTTTGTAGTCTTGGATTGAATACCCTAAAATAAGGTGCAGCATCACATCCACTTCCGCTCGCCCACTGCCATCCACCATTGTTTGCAGCAAAATCAAAATCCAATAATTTTTGTGCGAAATATGCTTCACCCCAGCGCCAATCTATTAATAAATGCTTGGTCAGAAAACTTGCTACAATCATACGAACGCGGTTATGCATAAACCCTGTGGTATTAAGTTCGCGCATACCCGCATCTACAATTGGATAGCCCGTTTTTCCCTGACACCATGCTTCAAATTCTTTTTCATTATTGCGCCATTCAATCAAATCGTATTGCGCTCTAAAAGATTTTCCCTCCGCCACATGAGGGAAATGCCATAAGATCATATGATAAAAATCGCGCCAAATTAATTCGTTCAAATAAGTGGTATTGATAGATGCAGTTTCTAAGGCCAACTGCCTAATTGAAATAGTACCGAATCTTAAATGCATACCAAGATGCGAAGTGCCTCCTTCTTTCGCTGGAAAATTTCTTTGTTCGGTGTAGTTTTTTACGGTGGCTTCTTTCCATTTTTTTGCTGGTACCACTAAATCTGTTTTTTCAAAACCCATGGCCTTTAAACTTGGGATAGGCATTGCTTTACTATCCAAAAAATATTCCGTGCCTTTTTCCGATGGCAATAATTTTGGCGTATTCATTTCCCATGCTGCTTTCCATCTTCTGGAATAGGGCGTGAAAACAGTGTAAGGCTTTCCATCCTCCTTGGTTACTTCGGACTTTTCAAAAATCACTTGATCCTTGTATGCATGAAACTCAATCTTATCCTTTGCCAAATCAGTTGCAATTTGTGTATCCCTATTAATCCCATAAGGCTCGTAATCTTGGTTTGTAAAAAGGGAATGAATTTGATATTGTTTTTTCAGGGCTTCAATGGCTTCCGTTGGATGGCCATAATGCACCCAAAGGGATTTTCCTTTTTCAGTTAAAACTGCTTGTAATTCAGTGATGGTTTGATGGATAAAATCAACCCTCCTGTCTGCCTTATCTTCTAATTTGTCCAAAATCATTTTGTCAAAAATAAAAATGGGCAACACTTTTAATTCTAGTTTTTGAGCCAACTTAAGGGCATGGTATAATCCTGTATTGTCTTTTAACCTAAGATCTCTTCGGAACCAAAATAAAATAACAGATGGGCGCATAGTAGAAGAATAACATTTAACAATACAAATAGTTGAATTGAGGGCCCAATTTATCAATTAATAATTAATTTAGTGCATGCAAATAAAAGCCTTGATCACTAGCCTAGAGCAGTGGGCACCCCTCCAATTTCAAGAATCCTATGATAATTCAGGTCTAATTGTTGGAGATCCCGAGGCCAATTGCACGGGTGTGTTGTGCTCCTTAGATTGTACTGAAGCAGTCATCGACGAAGCACTTCAAAAGGGATGTAACCTTATTGTGAGTCATCACCCCATTATTTTTAAAGGCATCAAGCAATTTAGCAGGGACCATTATGTCAATAGAACGGTCCTAAAAGCCATCCACCATAATATCGCTTTATATGCGATTCATACCAATTTGGACAATGTGATGCATGGGGTCAATAGCACCCTTGCAGACCGATTACGCCTTGGGAATAGACGAATTTTAGCCCCGATTCCTGGTCTTTTTGATATGAATGGGCAGGCAGTTGGTGCAGGAATCATAGGTGAACTGCCCCTGGAAACCGAGCCTGAGGCCTTTATCGGGTGGGTGAAAGAACAACTTAAATTAGAGGTGATTAAACATACTCAATTAATAGATAAAAAATTGACTACCATAGCATTATGTGGCGGAAGCGGCAGCTTTCTATTGGACCAAATTCAAGCGCAACAGGTTGATTGTTATGTCACTAGCGATCTTAAATACCATGATTTTTTTGAGGCAGACGGCAAGTACCTTCTAATGGATATCGGGCATGGGGAAAGTGAACAATTTGTTCCTGGACTAATTGTTGACTATTTAAAGCGTAAATTCCTTACCTTTGCCGTCCTCGAATCTGAGGTGAAAACGCAACCAATAAGCTACTTAAAATAAAACATTCATATGGCATTAGTCAAAGACTTTTCAGTGGAAGAAAAATTAGTGAATCTTCACAAGCTTCAAACCGTAGACAGCAGCATCGACCAGATCGAAATCTTGCGTGGTGAATTGCCTATGGAAGTAAAGGATCTTGAAGATGAAGTTCAAGGATTGGTAAACAGACAAAATAGAATCGAAGAAGAGATCAATGGTATCACTGAATTTATTGAAAGCAAGAAAGCTGCAATCAAAGAAAGTGAAGAGTTGACTTCTAAATACGAGAAGCAAAGCGAAAATGTAAAAAACAATCGTGAGTTCGAAGCCATCAATAAGGAATTAGAAATGCAAGGTTTGGAAATCAAACTTGCCGAAAAACATATCCGCGATGCGAACGAAGAATTGACTGAAAAAATAAAGGTGTTGGATGCAGCAAAAAAGACAATAGCTGTTAAAGACGGTGTGTTAACACACAAAAAAGGCGAATTAGAAAAAATCATCGCTGACACAGAAATTGAAGAAAAAGAATTAAGAAAAAATAGCGAAGCAGCAAGATCTCATATCGATGATCGTTTATTGTATAGCTACGATCGTATCAGAAACTCCTACCGTAATGGCTTGGCGGTAGTCACTGTTGAGCGTGATGCTTGTGGTGGATGTTTTAACTCTATCCCTCCTCAACGTCAAAGTGAAATCCGTTTACATAAGAAAATCATTGTTTGTGAGAACTGTGGTAGAATCTTGGTAGAAGGTGAATTAGCAGGTTAGTAAGCTTAATCCAATTAAGTTTTAAAATATTCCCAGAAAGGGTAGCCAATCGGCTACCCTTTCTTAATTTTACACCATGAGAAAATGTTTCTTGCTTGCTTTGGTAATCATAATGATGTCGAGTCATGCCTTTGGTCAATACCAATATCAATGGACGCCTCGTACGCAAAAAATTTATGAGGCTATTACAAGCTTAAGTATTCCAGAAGCAAGGACTTTGATGAGTCAAGATAAAAAAGCCAACGCTTCCAATTTGATTTACCCCCTACTTGAAAGCTATGCCGACTTTTACCAGCTATTTTTAAATGAAAACAAGGACGAATACAAGCGAATGTATCCCGCATTTGAACAAAGGATTGAACTATTAGAGGATGGCCCAAAAAAGTCTCCTTACCACCTTTATAGTCTTGCACTGGCGCATCTTCATAAATCACTCATTGCCCTAAGATTTAATAAAAATTTGGAAGCTGGATTGGATTTTAGAAAAGCATTCCTACTATTTAAAGAAAATAAAAAAGCCTACCCTAATTTTTCGCCGAACGATGTCTACCTTGGACTAATGACCACTGTGATAGGGACCATCCCTAAAGGGTATCAGTGGATGGCGAATATACTTGGGATGAGTGGAAAGATTACAGAGGGCAATGCACTTGTGTTAAAATATATCAATAGCAAAGATGCTTACGCTAACCAATGTCGTAACGAAGCCCTTTTTGTTTACCCCTACCTTATCATGAACTTTGAAGGCAACAAGAAAAAGACTTTTGACTTCATTGAAAAAACAGACTACGATTTTACAAATAACCATTTGCATGCCTACATGGCTACCAATCTTTATTTGAACAACCAGCAATCCCAAAAAGCATTGCAAATTGTATCCTATCTCAACCCCTCAACAAATTATTTAGACCTACCCTTTTGGCAATTAGAAATAGGCTACGCTTATTTAAATGAATTAAAATTAGATGCAGCTAAAAATGCTTTACAACAATTTATTAATCGCTTCAAGGGGCAGTTTTATGTGAAAGATGCTTATGAAAAATTAAGTTGGATTGCTTACATACAAGGAGACCAAGCCAAGGCCAATGCTTACCGAAGCAATGTCCTTTCAAAAGGGAATGATATCACGGATGCAGATAAGCAAGCTTTACAAAACGCAAAAAAAGGGACCTGGCCCCATCCTATTTTATTAAGGGCACGTTTACTCAGCGACGGTGGTTATCAGCAACAAGCATTGTCTGTTTTAACAGGGAAAACAAGCAGGGATTTTGATAAAGATGCCGACAAAACAGAATTTGCTTACCGACTTGGTCGTATTTATGATTTAGCAGGGCAGCCCGATCAAGCCATTCCTTTTTATACCTCCGCCATTGAAAAAGGCGCCAATCAACCAGAATATTTTGCAGCAAGGGCTGCCCTTCAAATAGGATTGATTTATGAACAAAAAAACAACCCTACATTGGCCATGACCTTTTTTAACACCTGCCTAGAAATGAAAAACCACGCTTTTAAAAATTCCTTAGACCAAAAAGCAAAAACAGGGATTCAGCGTTGTTTGAGGAAATAAAATTGGGTGTATATTGCAGTGCATCATGCTGACTCATTTAGACATACAGAATTATATTTTAATCGACGATTTACAGATTAATTTATCCAACCAACTCTCTGTGATTACAGGAGAAACTGGTGCGGGTAAGAGTATTATTATGGGTGCCTTGGGCTTAATTTTAGGTGACCGTGCAGACAGCACTGTTTGCCGCAATCCAGAAAAAAAATGTGTGATCGAAGGCATTTTTACACTTGCCAATAAAAATAATTACGCTGCATTTTTTGAAGCAAATGATTTAGACCTTGCCGACGAATTAATTATTCGCAGAGAAATTAATGCGCAAGGAAAGTCTAGGGCTTTCATCAACGATACCCCAATCAATTTAAACGAACTTAGACAGCTTACTTCTCAATTGGTGGACCTGCATCAACAATTTGACACCCTTAGTTTGGGGGATATGGAATTTCAAAGAACCGTATTAGACGCACTCGCCAATGTCCACAAAGAACTTGAAGTCTATCAAACCGCTTTCTTTGAATGGAAGGCTGCTACCAAACATTTAAGTGAACTC
This sequence comes from Chitinophaga pinensis, assembly GCA_945860605.1. Taxonomy (GTDB): domain Bacteria; phylum Bacteroidota; class Bacteroidia; order Chitinophagales; family Chitinophagaceae; genus Sediminibacterium; species Sediminibacterium pinensis_D. Next base: position 24,146 of record CAMAQL010000013.1, on the reverse strand, counting down.
ATTGACCAAAAAGAAAATTTTGATCAAACAGTTGCTTACAAATCGCATTTACTAGAGGAACTTACTTCTTTAGATTTACAAGAAAATGAATTAGAGCAATTAGAGTCCGATTTAAAATTCATGGAAAATGCTGCTGAAATTAAAGCTCAATTAACACAGAGCATCCACGCATTAGATGAATCCGACCAACCGATTTTGCAGCTGATTAAACAGATTGCACATAACTTAGAAAGTATTGCAAAATTTCAAAACAATTTTGCGCCCTTATTAGAAAGATTGAAAGCGGCTCAAATAGAACTGGCAGATATTACTAGTGAGCTTCAATCATGGCAGGATAAAATGGATATTGATGCTTCAAAAATTAATACCATGCAGGAAAGATTGTCTCAGGGCTATCATTTACAAAAAAAGCATAAAGTACAATCTACCGCTGCACTATTGGAGCTACAAGAAGCATTGTCAAAAGACTTAGAAGCAGTATTACATATAGATGAAGCCATTGAAACCTATACCAAAAAAGTAGCTGCTGCCGAAAAAGATTTAACAACACGCGCTGCTAATTTAAGTGATCAACGTAAAAAACAAGCAGCCCCATTTGCAAAACAAGTGAACCATTTGTTGCATCAAGTGGGTATGCCCAATGCACAATTAAAAGTACAATTAGATACCGTTCCTTTTAATCAATTTGGAATTGATAAAATTGATTTTCTTTTTGACGCCAATAACACACAGAAGTTTGAACCCATCAAAAAAGTGGCAAGTGGTGGGGAATTAAGCCGTTTAATGTTATGTATTAAATCATTGGTAGGAAAATCGATTGATTTACCAACGATGATCTTTGATGAAATTGATTCTGGTATTTCTGGTGAGCCTGCAAAACAAGTAGGTTTATTATTACAGGAATTGGGGCAAGCACGTCAGGTACTTTGCATCACCCATCAGCCTCAAATTGCAGCTAAAGGCCAAGCGCATTTATATGTTTACAAAGAACAAGAAGGCAAAACCACCCATACACATGTGCGCAGTTTAGAAGCGGCTGAGCGCGTGACCCATATTGCCCGCATGATTGGCGGCGATCCGCCAAGTAAAGCAGCTTTGGAGCATGCAAACGAATTACTTGCTTAGCCTATATTAAGCCGACTGATTGGCTATTTTATAGGATATTATAATTATTTTTGCAAGAATTAAATAAACCCATAAAGATGGCATACAATTTATTAAAAGGTAAGAGAGGTATTATTACTGGAGCACTTGATAAAAATTCAATTGCATGGAAAGTGGCAGAACTAGCACATGCCGAAGGTGCCACATTTGTATTGACCAACGCCCCTATCGCCATGCGTATGGGAGAGATCAATGTACTTGCAGAACAAACCAATTCTAAAATTATACCAGCCGATGCGACCAACGTAGAGGAATTAACTAATTTATTTACACAGTCTCAAGAAATTTTAGGGGGTAAAATCGATTTCGTTTTACATTCTATTGGCATGAGTGTCAATATCAGAAAAAATATCCCTTATCCATCTTTGAACTACGATTACTATGCAAAAGGCGTAGACGTATCTGCTATGTCTTTACATAAAATGTTAAGTGTAGCTTACAATATGGATGCATTAAACGAACACGCTAGCGTAGTGGCTTTAACGTATGCTGCTGCTCAAAGAACGTACCCATTCTATACAGATATGGCGGATATTAAAGCATTATTAGAATCTATCGCACGTAGCTTTGGTTACCATTATGGTTTAAGAAATAAAGTGCGTGTGAATACCGTATCTCAGTCTCCTACTAAAACAACTGCAGGAACGGGCATTAAAGGATTCGGTGATTTCTATGATTATGCAGATGCCATTGCTCCTTTAGGAAATGCTTCGGCAGAAGATTGTGCGAACTATTGTATCACTTTATTCTCTGACCTAACTAAGATGGTCACAATGCAAAACTTATTCCATGATGGTGGTTACTCTACTACTGGCGTAAGTGATTTAGTCATGCAAAAAGCGGGTATCACTCAAGGATAAGCCCTTAATCGCTTTTAGTAATACCAAAATAATAACCCCCTTTATTCCATAATTCAAATGAGCGACAATCAAATTAACCCAAAATTAGTAGAAGCAATTGGCTATTTTGGTTCACTACTTAGCTGTATCACATTTATACCTCAGGTGTATTTAACATGGCAGACAAAAAATGTAGATAGTCTAAGCCTACTAATGATATTGATTGTGAACTTTAGCTGTATCGTTTGGTTAGTCTACGCGTATTTAATTAAAAGTAAACCAGTGCTTGTAGCCAATACCATTGTATTGACATTGAGTTTGATGCTGCTTTATTTTAAGTTGACTTTTTAGGAGGATGGATATAGAATTTTTTTTAGAAGGCTGAATGAATTGTTAAAATTTATTTTACTCCTTTTTTAGCTAAGACAACCATTTTATATTTTAAGATATCATTTTCGCGATTTAATAAAAAAAGAGGACACGAAATCGTGTCCTCTTTTTTTATTAAATTCATTAGATACTAATTTTAGTAGGCTTAAATTTCAATAAAGCCTACTAAAAAAAAATTAGTACTCGTCTTCATTAAACATAAAATCTTCATTGCTTGGATAATCCGGCCAAATGTCTTCAATACTTTCATACACTTCCCCCTCGTCTTCCAACTCTTGTAAATTCTCTACTACTTCTATAGGGGCACCGCTCCTGATGGAGTAGTCAATCAATTCATCTTTAGTTGCTGGCCAAGGCGCTTCTTCTAAATAGCTGGCTAATTCTAATGTCCAAAACATAAGCTTCTTTTTTGCAAAAGTAGCCGTATAAATGATATAACCAAATCTGATTTTTCTACATCATGTAAACATTTTATTAATTTTTGACAAAATTCAACGGGTAATCGTAGGTTTGCAGCATGGAGTTGGAGTCAAAACTACTTGTAGCTAAAGATATATGGAAGCAATATGGGACAGTACCCGTCCTTAAAGGCGTTTCCTTGGACTTATCCAAAGGAGAGTTGGTTTCCATTGTAGGCCCCTCTGGTGCCGGCAAATCAACCCTTTTGTACATTTTAAGTAGCTTAGAAAAGGCAGACAAAGGGCAGATTTTTTTTCAAAATGTAGCCATTGACCAATTGAACAACCAACAATTAGCGCAATTTAGAAATACCCGAATTGGTTTTGTGTTTCAGTTTCACCATTTATTACCAGAATTCACTGCAATCGAAAATATTGCGATCCCGGGATGGATTGGAAAACAGGATAAAAAAACGGTGGCAAAAAAAGCACTTGATTTATTAGACTATTTAGGACTTGCAGACAAGCAAGATAAAAAACCACACCAATTATCTGGTGGGGAGCAACAAAGAATTGCTGTGGCTAGGGCGCTCATCAATCAACCAGCCATCATTTTTGCGGATGAACCAACCGGCAATTTGGATAGTGAAAATGCCCATGCCATGCATGAATTATTTTTACGTCTGAAAAAAGAATTAAACCAGAGCTTTTTAATTGTAACGCACAACGAAGCTTTAGCTGCATTAAGCGACAGAACCCTCACAATGAAAGACGGGCTTTTTGTATAAACTTGATGGATTAAATTCTTGGTTTCCAAGGCAGGTCTTCTACCCCTTTCAAATGCCCAATATAACGAGCAAGTGTAAATAAGTAATCACTCAAACGGTTCAGGTATTTGATTACTAAAGTCTCTACAAATAAATCTTCTTCTTGCATATTCACACACCAGCGTTCTGCTCTTCTGCAAACACATCTAGCGATATGGGCAGTAGAGATGGCTTGATGTCCGCCCGGAATAATAAATGATTTCATTGGTGCAAGGACTTCGTTCATTGCATCCATTGACTTTTCAAGTCCTGCAATATCTTCTTCTTTTAAATCTGGAATCCTTAATGCAGACTCTTTTTCTGGATCACAAGCCAAGCTCGATCCCACAGTAAACAACCTATCCTGAATTTCTTTTAAATCTGAATTGATTTTTGCGTCATCTACTAAATCATTCAATAATCCAATGAATGAGTTCAATTCATCCACGGTTCCGTATGATTCGATACGAATATGACTTTTAGGCACTCTTGTCCCTCCAATTAATGATGTTTTTCCCTGATCTCCGGCCTTGGTGTAAATTTTCATATCCTTATAACAAATCTAAAGACACTTAGTTCAGTGTCTAGTAAATTAAATGTGATGCTGATTTACGGTATCGGTCTCTACGTTCCCGTCTCTTAAACGAACAACACGGTGTGCATATCTAGCAATATCTTCCTCGTGTGTAACAAGAATAACTGTATTGCCTGCAGCATGAATTTTACCAAATAATTCCATGACTTCTACCGATGTTTTTGAATCTAAATTACCTGTAGGCTCATCCGCTAATAAAATAGATGGGTTGTTCACCAACGCACGCGCAATGGCCACACGTTGAATTTGTCCTCCACTCAACTCATTGGACTTATGATGACTTCTGTCTGCAAGACCTACTTTTTCTAAAGCGACCAAAGCTCTTTCGATACGATCCTTTTTAGAAATCCCCGCATAAACCAATGGTAGAGCCACATTTTCTGCAGCGGTTAGTCTTGGCAATAAATTAAATTGTTGGAACACGAATCCGATTTCAATATTTCTAATCCCGGCCAGTTCATCATCCGCCATCGCACTTACATCATGCCCATTTAAATTATAAGTCCCCCCAGTTGGAGAGTCCAAACAACCCAATATATTCATCAATGTACTTTTACCACTACCCGACGGACCCATCAATGCGACATATTCGTTTCTATTAATATCCAAATTAATCCCTTTTAAAACTGGGATGGCTTGGTTGGCCATAAAATAGCTTTTCTGAATCGCCCTAAGCTCAATAACTGCTGACATAGTATATAATTTACGAATTTCTTGCTTTTACAAATGTACTCTAAAGCGCGGAACCCTCCACTTGGTTTTGTTGAAAGGTTAAAAGAGGCAACCAAAGGTGATTTTGACCCTTTTTTTGTAAAAATGAAAATAATTTTTGAAAATAGTTGCATAACTAACTAATTTTACGAAAAGCTATACTATGCAACCAACTATAAAGCAGGTCGTGATCCTTGGAAGTGGTGTGATGGGTTCAAGAATCGCATGTCATTTTGCAGGCATTGGCGTGCAAGTTTTATTGTTAGATCGTTTACAAACAGGTGCGGAAGAAAGTGCCAATAGTAAAGAAAGAAACAAACTAGTGAATGATGCATTGCAGGCTTCGATCAAATCAAATCCTTCCCCTATTTATTCTAGTGCATTTACTAAAAATATTCGTACCGGAAATTTCACAGACGATATGTCCAAGATTGCAAACGCCGATTGGATCATAGAAGTAGTGGTTGAAAGATTGGACATTAAAAAAACAATTTATGATCAAGTAGAACAATACCGCAAACCAGGAACATTGGTAAGCTCTAATACTTCTGGCATTCCAATTCATTTAATGGCAGAAGGTCGTTCAGAAGATTTTCAAAAACATTTTTGTGGAACGCACTTTTTTAATCCACCAAGATATTTAAGATTACTTGAAATCATCCCGACCCCAAAAACAGATCAGTCAGTGATTGATTTTCATATGCATTATGGGGATGTATTTTTAGGCAAAACAACCGTTTTATGTAAAGACACCCCTGCATTTATAGCCAATAGAGTGGGCGTTTTTAGCATGATGAGTGTACTCCATATCATGGAAAAAATGGGATTGACCATTGACGAAGTTGAATCCTTGACAGGTCCAATTTTAGGTCGTCCAAAATCTGCCACTTTCAGAACTGCCGATGTAGTTGGTATTGATACTTTAGTAAAAGTGGCTGCTGGTGTAGCAGAAAACTGTCCCAATGACGAAGCAAAAGCAAGTTTTACACTGCCTAGTTGGTTGGTAAAAATGGTGGAACAAAATTGGTTAGGCGACAAAACAGGACAAGGTTTTTTCAAAAAAGTGAAGACAGCTACTAGCAAAGAAATATTGACTTTAAATTTAGCGACCCTTGAATATGAGCCTCGTAAGAAAACAAAAATGGCTTCTATTGATGCTGCTAAAGCGGTAGACAATTTACCAGCAAGGTTGAAACTATTGTACCATTCAAAAGATAAAGCAGGACAATTTATTCAAGCATTCCACCACGCTTTATTTTCTTATATCAGTCACCGTATTCCAGAAATTAGTGATGAATTATACCGTGTGGATGATGCCTTAAAAGCTGGATTTGGATGGGAAATTGGTGCATTTGAATCTTGGAACGAATTAGGTATTGAATCTGTAATTAAGGACATGAAAGCAGCAGGAAATGCAGTTGCACCATGGGTTGAAACGATGGTGGCTAAAGGCTTATCCTTTTACACCACTAAAAATGGTAAGCGTTATTATTATGATATTGTTACAAGTGATTATGTGTTGATTCCAGGTGCTGAGTCCTTTATAATCCTATCTGATTTTAAAGAAAAAACAATTTGGAAAAATAGCGCTTGCAACTTAGTAGATATTGGGGAGGATGTATTTGGATTTAATTGGAATACCAAGATGAATAGCATTGGTGGCGAAGTATTACAAGGATTGAATAAAGCCATTCAACTATCCGAAGAACAAAGTAAAGGTTTAGTGATTGCCAATGAAGGCAATTTATTTAGTGCTGGTGCAAATGTGGGCATGATTTTTATGTTAGCAATTGAACAAGATTATGAGGAACTAGATATGGCCGTGCGTACTTTTCAAAACACCATGATGCGTGTTCGTTATTCGTCTATCCCTGTTGTGACTGCACCACATGGATTGTGCTTGGGTGGCGGATGTGAACTGAACTTACATGCAGACGCTATTTGTGCAGCTGCAGAAACTTATATTGGATTGGTTGAATTAGGGATTGGTGTGATTCCTGGCGGAGGTGGTACCAAAGAATTAGTATTACGTGCTTCTGATGAAATGCATGCAGAAGAACCTGAAACAATTACATTAAAAAATAGATTCCTTCAAATTGCAACAGCTAAAGTAGCTACATCGGCGCATGAAGCAATGGAGATGGGCATTTTTAGAAAAGGACAAGATCAAATTATACTGAATCAATCTAGACGTATTGCAAAAGCGAAAGAACAAGTGCTTGAACTTTTTAATGCTGGTTATACACAACCAATCCAACGCAATGATATTAAAGTCATGGGTAAGGCTGGGCTTGGCGCATTATATGCTGGTATCAATGGCATGTGGCGTGGCGGCTATGCGACAGACCATGATGCATTGGTTGCTCGTAAATTAGCTTATGTAATGTGTGGTGGTGAACTTAGTGAAGCAACAGTTGTGAACGAACAATATTTATTGAATTTAGAACGTGAAGCTTTCTTAAGTCTTTGTGGTGAAAAGAAAACTTTAGAGCGTATTCAATCAGTGATTACTTCTGGAAGACCAATTAGAAATTAATAAGTCGTCTAAAGCTTCATCCATACTTGCATAGTCAAATTTAAATCCGGCTGCAAGAATTTTTGATGCGCTTACTTTGGCACTTTTCAGAACTTCAACACTCATTTCTCCTAGCATTACTTTTAAAATAAAGCTAGGCACATGGAAAGGAATCGCCCATGTATGAAAACGACTCGCAATCGCTTTTGTTAATATTGCATTGTTGACAGGATCAGGCGCGACTGCATTATAAACGCCCTCAACTTGTTCCTGTTCTAATGCAAATAGCATTAAGCGATTCAGGTCTTGCTGATGAATCCAACTTACCATTTGTTGACCATCCCCTAATATCGCAGCTGCCCCTAGCTTTGCTGGCTTCATAAATTCAGCCAATGCACCACCCATTTTATTAAAAACAATGCCAATGCGAATGGTAACAAGTCGAATCCCCAATGCTTTGACTGGATGCATGCTTTCCTCCCATTGTCTACAAGTGTCACCTAAGAAACTTGAATCAACTACATCTGTTTCTACAAAACCTGATTGTTTACTTTTTTCATTATCTGGACCATACCAACCAATCGCAGATGCAGCAACAATCGCTTTCACTTTATTTGGATTTTCCTTTAATACTTTTACAAGCAAAGCACTTGAATTAACTCTGCTATCTAAAATGGCTTTTTTTCTTGCAGCAGTCCATCTTTTATCCGCCACACCCTCTCCTGCTAAATGAATGATATAATCTGCAGCAGCAATAGCAGCTGGATCTATCCAACCTTTACTGAGATCCCATTGTGCAAAAGAAAAATGTGATCGACTGGATTGCTTTTTTTGTCTAGTTAACACAATCACTTGATACCCTTTGGCTAATAAAACGTTGGTTAAAGATTGTCCAACCATCCCTGTTCCACCTGTAATAAGTATTGTTTGCATACCTAAAGGTAAATAAAAAAACCCCGCCTTTACAGGCAGGGTTCCAACTAAATCAACTGTTCTATAAAAACGATTTTAATCAGGCTTTTTACCATCCAAGAACGAATTGATGGTAGAAATCTGTGTTTGGTTGTTCTCGTCTTGCTCCACTGTGTACTTACTGTAATAGTTTTCTACCGAAGCCATGGTATTACCAAACAAATCCAAATTTCTTCTAACATAGGCAGGTACTGCATCAAACTCTACACCAGGATCCGAACCATTGTTAATATTGAAAGATAAATTTCTTAATTTTTGAATACGCTCAGCCACTTTGCGTCTTTGCTCTTCTGAATTATCTAAAGAGATATCAAAACTAGAGTGCTGTGGTCTGTTTTGTTGCGCTACTACTGATTCTTCGCGCATCACCAATTGCATAGTAGGCTCTTCTTCAGTATCCATTTCTACATTTCTAAATGAGGTCTCTACGTTTTCTGTTGCTGCTGCTATTTCTGTTGCTATTGGTTCAATTGATTCAAAAACAACTGTAGTAGCAATTACCTCATTGTTCGTTGGCATTGATGGTTCAGGCGTAGCTTCTAATTCTGCTTCTGCATAAATATTTAAAGGCTTGTTCAACACAAATTCAGTCGTGAAACTTGGAGCTTCTTCCTCTTCCATATTCAATTCAAATACTTCTGAAACTTCTTCTTCCTCAAAAGATGCATTAAAATCTTCTAAAACTATTTCTTGTGATATCACTTCTTCTTCAAAACTTGTTTCTATTGCTTCAAATACAGGACTTACTTCTTCCTCTTCTTCGTCATAATCTGGTGCTGAAACATATACATTACTCATTTCAGGCATCACAAACTCTTGCATTGTAGGTGTTAATTCATCCATTGGAATTTCAATTTCATCTACTGTAATTTCAACGGCATCCAATACTGCTGCAGCTTCTGTCAATTCTGGAGCTATTAGATCATTGGGTGCACTGATATCAGTGGGTTCAATTGCTGGAGTTTGTTCTGATTGCTCTGATTGTTCTGATTGTTCTGATTGTAAAGTCATCATTATTTTTTCTTCTAATGGTGCTTCTACTTCCTTCACTGCTTCTTTTTTAAATGGATCTTTATGTTCAAATCCAGTTGCAATTAAAGTAATACCTAATTTATCACCTAAACTTTCATCATAGCCCATACCCATGATCACATCGCTGTGTTCACCTGTACGCGCACGTAAAATAGTATTAATGGTTTCTAATTCATCCATACTACATTCATAATCCCCTTCGGCACTATTGATATTTAATAAAATCCATTTTGCACCTTTGATATCATTGTCATTCAACAATGGTGAATTCAAAGCTTCTTCGATGGCTCTTTCTGCTCTATCTTCTCCAGCAACTTCTGCCTTTCCTAAGATGGCAACACCTCCGTTCTTCATCACTGTACAAACATCGGCAAAGTCAACAATGATATGACCGCGGCTGTTGATCACGTCTGTAATACATTTTGCTGCAGTAGCTAATACATTGTCTGCTTTAGTGAATGCTTCTTTCATTTTCAAATTACCATACTGTACGCGTAATTTGTCATTCGAAATCACCAATAAAGTATCTACATAAGGCTTCAATTCATTGATTCCTTCCTCGGCTTGTTTTTGACGACGTGGTCCTTCAAAACCAAATGGAGTCGTCACAATACCTACAGTTAAAATGCCTAAATCTTTACAAATTTTTGCAATGATTGGCGCACCTCCTGTTCCAGTTCCGCCTCCCATTCCAACTGTGATGAATGCCATTTTGGTATTCACTTCTAAAATTCTTTTAATCTCTTCTAAAGATTCTTCGGTGGCCATTTTACCTACAGAAGGATCCGCACCAGCACCCAAACCTTGGGTCAAATGTGGTCCTAATTGAATTTTATTAGGTACTTGGCTTTGTTCTATCGCCTTAGAATCTGTGTTGCATATGATAAAATCTACCCCTTCAATATCTTGTTGAAACATGAAGTTAACGGCATTGCTTCCTCCTCCGCCAACACCAAGTACTTTGATGATGGATGATTTTTGTTTAGGTAAGTCAAATTGTATCATTCGAAATTGTTTTTTTGTCAGGTTAGTTGGTCGTAATTGGGTCTAAATTACTTATTTTCAATCGATTAAATTCTATAAGTTATAAACGATATGTGGGTAATTTTATGCTAAAGGTTTGTCTTCTTCTTCGTTAAAAATTTCGATCAAGTTGTTCTTGAAACGATCCCAGAACTTACTTTTTCTTTTTTCAATTTGCTCCTCAGAAACAGTTGTTACAACTTGTTGTGGATTGGCTCTTTGAGCAGTATTTGGATGACTTGATACAGTATTATTTACAGTTAATGCCTTAGGCACTTCCACCTTCTTGTAGGTTTCTGTAAACACTTTATAATTTTGCTCATAATCATTGTATCCTTTCAAAATCAAACCGATACATGTTGAATACATTGGTTTCTTTAATTCATCAATGTGATTTGGCGCTAAATGTTCATTTGGCAATCCAATTCTCGCATTCAAACCAGTAATATATTCAGTTAATTGAATCAAATGCTTTAATTGAGATCCACCACCTGTCAAAATCACACCGCCATTCAACATTCGGCTATCCAATCCAACTTGCTTTAAATGGTAAGTCACAAAATCAAGAATTTCACTCATTCTAGCTTGTATAATTGCTGCTAAATTCTTTACACTAATTTCTTTTGCAGGCATTCCTTTTAAACCAGGAATAGTTACATAAGCATTTGCTTTTGCTTCATCAGATAAGGCACTTCCAAACTGCACTTTCATTGCTTCTGCTTGGCTTTTTAATACTCCCAATCCCATTCTAATGTCATTGGTAATGTTTTCGCCACCAAATGGAATCACAGCAGTATGTTTTAAAATACCTTCGTAGAATACAGCAAGGTCACTTGTACCCCCACCGATATCCAAAATTGCAACACCCGCTTCCATATCTATATCACTCATAACAGCACTAGCAGATGCCAATGGCTGTAATACTAAATCTTTTGTAATCAATCCACTTCGCTCAACTGAACGATTGATATTTCGGATCGCATTTCTGTCTCCAGTGATGATGTGGAAATTGGCGCCCACTTTAACACCATTTACCCCAACTGGATCCTTAATATTTTGGTTATTATCTACATGAAATTCTTGAGGAATCACATCAATGATTTGATCGCCTGCAGGAATAAAGGTTTTTCTTTGGTTGTTGATCAATTGCTCAATTTCCCAAGCCTGAATCTCATTTTCAGCGTCCTGTCTTACTTGATCTCCTCTTGTTTGTAAGCTCTTGATATGGTGACCAGCGATACCCACATACACTTCGTGGATTTCTAAATCTGGATTACTTAAATGGCAATTTTGTAAAGCTTGTTGAATGGCTTTAATGGTTTGGTCAATATTTAATACTTGACCATGTTGTACTCCATTACTATTTGCACGTCCAAATCCAAGGATTTCTAATTTCCCAAATTCATTCTTTCTTCCGGCAATCGCTGCAATTTTTGTTGTACCAATGTCAAGACCCACAATGATGGGAGAATCGTTCTGACTCATTTTTATAGGTTTTAGTTGTTAGTTTTTCGTAGTTGGAGACTTCGACTTCTTAGGCATTAAGGCCTTCGCAGTCTTGTTCTTTTTAATTAACGAGTTATTTTTAGGTTTATTGTTCATTTTAGGCTTAGACTTAGCCGTTTTGGCTTGAACTTTTTGCTTAGACGAAGCAGTTGCCAATTTGGGCTTCGCCAATTTTGCAGGCGCCGCTTTATTTGCTTTGACAGGTGGTGTTCTTGATGGAGCTATTGATGCGGGACTGGCTGAGTCTATCAATATTGGTGAAGCTTTCACTATACTATCTGTATTTGTAACAGGAGCTTGCATCAGCATAGTTGAATCCCCTACAAGCAATTTAAAATCGCTAGTAAATTGAATGGGCTGTAAGCCTTTTTTTAAGGCCACAACTTGATGATCGAATCTACAATCAATGAATTGATAAGCATTAACTCCAGAACCTACCCACACTTTTTTATAAAAAGTAAATAATCTGTTTAATTTATCTTCTAGCTGAGCTGTCGATCCTAATAAAACTACATGATCGCCAAGGGTTGGCACCATTTGGAAAGTCCCATTGGGTTCTACATTCACTTGTGCTACTTGAGCCATGAAAAAACTATCTTTTTGAATGGTCTTTGCAAAAAATAAAATCTCTTTTAACAGTGTGCTATCTGGTTTTGATAATTTTGGCTGATCTGTTGGGAAGCCTGTAAATACAGGAAGATTCAGTACTGTCAATTGTTTCAAAGGCAGTCTCCAACCTTCATTGTCAATATAAAATGAGGCCCCACTGGCAGTAAATATTCGAGCAATTGGGATTCTCTGTTCGATTTGAACTTCTAAGACCAATTTATTATTGATAAAAAATTCTGCATTTTTTACCCATTCTGTTTTTTCAATAAATTGTTCTAACTGTGTTAAATTAATTTTTTCAATTGGCATACCCACTTGGACACCTTGTTCATTCAAAATAACTCGAATAGAAATTTCATCCATAAATAAAGCCTGAGTCCGCTCTCCAACTAGTTCAACTTGTATGTTCGTTAATTGCTTTGCACTCTTGGCCTTCCATGAAACCACAAAAAGCACAATTAGCCCTGCAGCAGCTATGCTCCAAATAATCCTAATTGCTATTTTTTGCCATTGTTTCATGTGCTATTTTGTAAGAATTTTTTGAATTTGATTAATACATACATCTATATCTCCTGCTCCAGCCATTACGATTAACTTATCTTCTGAAGAAGCAGCCCAATCCATGAGTTGTTCTTTCGACATCACTTGCTTTTTCTCTATAGTCATTGCTGCTAATAACATATCACTTGTCACACCTGGTATTGGCAATTCTCTCGCCGGATAGATAGGTAATAAAATAACTTCATCTGCTTGATCCAATGTGGCAGAAAAACCAGCAGCTTGATCTTGTGTTCTACTGTATAAGTGTGGTTGAAAGACTAAAACCATTTTTTGATTTGGGAAAATACTTTTAACACCACTAATCAACGCGCTTAATTCTTCGGGATGATGTGCGTAGTCGTCTATCAATACCTTATTAGCCGTTTTCACTTTATATTCAAATCGACGTTTCACTCCTTTAAAGTCTGCCACAGCAGCAATAATTTTTTCATCCTCAATACCAAGGCAGAGTGCAATCGCAATTGCAGCTGTGGCATTCTCTACATTGTGCAAACCACCCATATTCAATACCACATTTTTAAGCGTCCCTTTTGGATGCACTAAATCAAAAACATATGAACCATCCACCACTTTTAATGCACTTGTATGGTAAGATGCAAGTGTTTGATTGTACCCATAAGTTGCAAGTGTTTGATTCGTTGCGCTTGTCTCTACAGTGGTACCTAATTTCTGAATTAAAATCCCTCCAGGTTTAATCTTATCTGCATATTGTCCAAATGCTTTTAATACTTCTTCTGCAGTGCCATAAATATCTAAATGGTCTGGGTCAACAGCTGTGATAACAGCAATATCAGGAGATAATTTTAAAAAGCTTCTGTCGTATTCATCTGCTTCCACAACAACGACATTTTTTTCATGACTCCAAAAATTGGTATCATAATTAGATGCTATCCCTCCTAAAAATGCGTTACAACCGTATCCTGTATGTCTCAAAATATGTGCAGTCATCGAAGTCGTAGTTGTTTTACCATGTGTGCCTGCAATGCCTATTGTAAAAGCATTTTCTGTCACCCATTGCAATACATCGCTTCGCTTGACCACTAAATATCCATTGTCTTTATAGTAATTGTATTCACTATGTTCTGCAGGAATGGCTGGCGTGTATACAATGACTGTAGCGGCTTTATCCATTTGATTCAAATCATCTTCAAAATGAATGGAGATCCCCTCTTCAATTAAACTATCTGTCAATGCAGTGGGTGTTTTATCATATCCAGATACAATAACACCCTGGGTATTAAAATACCTAGCTAAAGCACTCATGCCAATACCGCCAATGCCAATAAAATAAATACGTTTCAAGTTAGTTAGAGGATTCATATCTTATTCGCTATTTAGAGTCAATTTCATGAATAATTTCTGCTGCTATCACTTGATCCGCATTTTTCCATGCAAAAGATTTAATTTTTACTTCCATCTCGCTCAACATCGATTTATTTGATATTAATTTTTCAATCATTGGAAGTAAATCATTGATTACATTTTTATCTGCAATCATTTGTGCTGCCTGTTCTTTTACCAAGACTGCTGCATTAAAAGTTTGGTGGTCTTCGGCCGCATGTGGATAGGGTACAAATATGCATCCTTTGCCAGTCATCGCTATTTCAGCAACGGCCATGGCACCTGAACGACTCACTACCATATCTGCTGCAGTATAGGCTGCACTCATATCATTGATAAAACTGTCCACATATACATTACTAAATGCAGTTGCTGCAGCTTTATACATTGCAGCATTCGGCTTGCCGGTCTGCCAAATTAATTGCAGTCCCATCTTTTCAAATGCAGATAAATTTTGTTGAATGGCTTGATTGATAGATGCAGCCCCCAAACTTCCACCAATGATCAATAAAGTGGTATGATTAGGAAGTAAACCAAATTGTAGCAATGCATTTTCTTTTCCAATTGTTCCTTCGGCAATATTTTGTCTCACTGGATTTCCAGTAATGATTATCTTTTGAAATGGAAAGAAAGATTCCATCCCTTTTGTACCAGTAAATATTTTTGTTGCATACTTGCCCAGCCACTGATTGGCCTTCCCGGCAAATGCATTGGCCTCATGTATGAAAGTTGGTATCCCCCTTGCTTGCGCATATTTTAAAACGGGGAAACTTGAATAGCCTCCTACTCCAAATACGGCATTGGGTTTAAATTGATTGAAGATGGTTTTAACTTGTATAAAACTTTTTATCAACTTAAATGGTAAAGTCAAATTTTTAAAAATATTTTGTCTATTCAATCCTGCAATCGTTAATCCAACTATTTGGAAACCAGCTTGTGGTACTTTCTCCATTTCCATTTTCCCTTGCGCACCTACAAATAAAATACTTGCATCAGGCTGTAACTTCTGTATAGCTTGTGCTACAGCAATGGCTGGAAAGATATGTCCACCTGTCCCACCGCCAGCGATGATAATCCGCAAAGGAGTATGTGAATGATTAGACATGTACAGGGTCAATATTTTCGTTAGGAATTTCAATCTCAGTTTCAACTGGCGCCTTACCTTCCATTTGCTCCACATTTCTTGCGACGCTTAAAATCAATCCTATCGAGCAACAAGTAAATATAAAAGAGCTTCCTCCCATGCTTAACAATGGTAAAGTCACACCAGTCACAGGAACAATCGCCACATTTACCGCCATATTAGCGACAGCTTGAATGATTAATGTAAAGCTTAATCCTAGTGCTAAAAAAGCACCAAATGCATAGGGACACTTTCTAAATATCCTAATACACCTAAATAAAAACACTAGATAAATAAAGATGATGAATGCCCCACCTAATAATCCATATTCTTCAATAATTACTGCATAAATAAAATCATTATAGGCTTGTGGCAAAAAATTTCTTTGCTGACTATTCCCTGGACCAAGTCCAACAAATATGCCACCATTGGCAATCGCAATTTTTGCTTGTTGCACTTGATACGGTACTTCATTGTCTTTTGCGTACATGAAGTCTTGAACTCGATTCACCCAAGTCCCAAAACGTCCCCAATTCTTTAATGACTCCGCAACAACTGGTTTATCTGAATCAATTGAACCCTCATTGGCATTATGTGTCGCAATCGCTACACTAATAATAATTACAATTGGGATCATTGCTACTGCAATCGTTAATAAAATATGTTTAAAACTGACTCTACCAATAAATAATAAAAGTAGAGAAGTGGCCCCTGTCAATAATGCGTTTGATAAATTTGCAGGCATGATTAAACCACAGATTATGAATACTGGTATAATCACTGGTAAAAATCCTTTCTTAAAATCCTTAATCACTTCCTGCTTCTTACTTAGTACCCTAGACAAGTACATGAATAAGGCTAATTTTGCTACATCACTACTTTGTATGGTTAAATTAATAATAGGCAATTTAATCCATCTGCTTCCTTCATTAATTTTAGCTCCAAAAAATAAAGTATAAATCAATAAAGGCACAGATAAAATAAATAAAATAGTTGCGACACGCGAAAAAACTGTGTAATTGACTCTATGTAATCCAAACACGACTAATAAACCAACTAATGTAAATACGATTTGCTTAAATAAATAAAAACTTGTATTACCACGATACATTTTATATGCCAATGATCCAGTTGCACTATATACTACCAATATAGAGATCAGTGATAATAAAATAACTAAACCCCAGATATATTTATCCCCTCTAGTTCTTTGGTCTAGATGTTCTCTCATCCCTCCAATAGAAGGCATTTGAGAAAATAACTTATCTGTGGTTTCTTTAAACATGATTATAATTCTTTTACGCTTTCTTTAAATTGATGCCCTCTGTCTTCATAGTTTTTAAATAAATCAAAACTTGCGCAAGCGGGACTCAATAACACCACATCCCCTTTCTCGGCTAATTTAAAGGAGGCATTGACTGCTTTTTTTGCAGAATCAACTTCAATAATGTGATCTACCTTATCCTTAAAGAATTCAATTAATTTTGAATTATCTGTTCCCATACAAACAATGGCTTTAACTTTTTCCTTTACAAGATCTGCCACTAATGCATAATCGTTGCCTTTATCTACACCTCCTAAAATTAAAATAGTAGGCTTTTGCATGCTCTCTAATGCATACCAGGTGCTATTGACATTGGTTGCTTTACTATCATTAATGAAGTCAACCCCTTTTACAGTTGCAATAAATTCCATCCGATGTTCTAAGTTGTGGAAATTGCTTACTGCTTCACGGATTTTTTCCTTTCTGATACCTAAAGTGGATGCAGCAATGCTTGCAGCCATTGTGTTATAAGCATTATGCTTGCCTTTTAAAGCAAAATCATAAATACTCATAGTCACTCTTTCTTCTTGGATTTTTAACATCATTTGCTCATTCTTGATGTAGCCTCCTTTTTTTAATTCTTGTTTCATAGAAAATGGTAGTAGGTTAGTATTAGTAGTTAGTAGTTCTAGATGTTTTACAACGACTTCGTCGTCTATGCAATAAATAAAGCAATCTTTTTCGGTTTGGTTCTCAATAATTCTAAACTTGCTTTTGATATAATATTCAAATTGATAATTGTACCTGTCTAAATGATCTTCTGTAATATTTAATAGAATCGCGATGTCTGGTCTAAAGCATTTAATGTCATCTAATTGAAATGAGCTTACTTCAATCACATATAGTTTTTTTGGATCTACCGCAACTTGTCTCGCAAAAGAGAATCCTATATTACCTACGATCGCTACATCTTGATCTGCTATATTACAGATATGGTATAACAATGAAGTCGTTGTGGTTTTTCCATTACTACCTGTAATCGCAACAATTTTACTATCTCCTTTATATCTATAGCCAAATTCAATTTCACTGATCACAGAGATCCCTTTTGCACGTATTTGTTGCACCAATTCATTCTTCTCTGGTATTCCTGGACTTTTTATGACTTCGTCTGCTTCTAATATTCTTTCAACATCATGCATTCCTGATTCAAACGCAATCCCGTTTGCTTCCAGTTCTGATTGATAAATTAGCTTGATTGCACTTGCATCAGACACAAATACATTGTACCCTTTTTGCTTTGCTAACAAGGCAGCGCCTACTCCGCTCTCTCCTGCACCCAATATGATAATGTTTTTAGCCAACTTATCTTGTTTTTAAGGTTAGGATAGAAGTGATAACTAATAAAATGGTGATGATCCAAAAACGTACAGCAATTTTACTTTCATGAAAGCCTTTCTTTTGATAATGATGATGTAATGGACTCATCAAAAACACACGACGCCCTTCCCCGTATTTTTTCTTAGTGTATTTAAAGTAGCCCACTTGTATGATGACACTTAAATTTTCTATTAAAAACACGCCACAAAAAATTGGGATCAATAATTCCTTACGAACAATAATGGCCAATGAAGCAATGATACCTCCTAATGCCAAACTTCCTGTATCACCCATAAAAACTTGTGCCGGGTATGCATTGTACCATAAAAATCCAATACAAGCACCCACAAATGCGCCCACAAAAATGGACAACTCTCCCAAATTAGGAATGTACATTACGTTTAGATAATCTGCAAAAACATAGTTACCACTTACGTATACAAAAACACCCAAAGCTGCTCCTATAATGGCGCTCACGCCTGCTGCTAAACCATCTAGGCCGTCTGTGATATTCGCACCATTAGATACCGCTGTAATGATAAATGTGACAACTAAGATGTAGACGATCCAAGTATATTTTTCTGCACCAGGACCCATCCAGCTAATTAATTTACTATAATTAAACTCATGATTTTTAACAAACGGAATGGTTGTGATGGGTGTTTTTACTTTTACAAAACGGCGTTCTTCTCCATTGATGGTTCTAATAACTACATCTGCACCTTTCGCAATTTTCTCACCTTTTGCTAGACTAGCTGTAACATTGGTTGAAATAATTTCCCGCTCAACAGTAACTGCATTGCTAAAATACAATGTCACACCAATAATAATTCCCAATCCAACTTGACCAATGACTTTAGAAATACCGGCCAATCCATCACTATTTTTCTTTTTGTAGGACTCTCCTTTTTCTTGTGCATCTTTTCTTGCACGGATTTTAAAATAATCATCTATAAATCCAATAAGACCAAGCCAAACAGTACACAATATCATCAAACGGATATAGACCTTATCTAAGTTGGCAAATAATAATGTTGGTATCAATACACTCATTAAAATGATGATACCCCCCATTGTAGGCGTTCCCTTTTTTTGTTGTTCACCTGCCAATCCTAACTCTCTTACACTTTCACCAATTTGTTTATCCTGTAAAAACAAAATCATCTTTTTGCCATACACAGTCGCTATGAATAAAGACAATAAAATAGCTATGGCGATTCTAAAAGTCAAAAATTGAAAAATACCAATACCAGGTATATCAAAGGACTTATCTAACCATGAAAATAATTGGTACAGCATAGCAAATTATTTAGCAAATGAGTTGAAAATGTTTTGTAAAATTTGTTTATCGTCAAAATCTGATTTAACCCCTTTTATATCTTGGTATTTTTCATGACCCTTTCCTGCAATCAAAATAATATCGCCTGGTTTAGAAAAATTAACTGCTGCCTTAATTGCTTCGTATCGATCTACGATGTTGACATATTTTCTTTTTGCTGAGCTGCTTAACCCTGTTTCCATATCCTTGATAATCTGATTTGGATCTTCGGAACGAGGATTGTCACTTGTGAAAATTACTTTATCACTTAAATCACAAGCTACCTGCGCCATGATAGGTCTTTTAGTTTTGTCTCTGTCTCCTCCACAACCCACTACAGTAATCACTGTTTCTTCACCTTTCTTTAATTTCACAATGGTCTCCAATACATTTTGTAGTGCGTCTGGGGTATGCGCATAATCTACAATTCCAATCGTATTTTCGTCACTAATGATATAATCAAACCTGCCCTCTGCTCCAGTTAATGCACTCAATACAGTCAATACATGCTCTAAATTTTCACCCAATTGAACGGCAACTCCATAGACTGCTAAAAAATTATAGGCATTAAATGTGCCTATCAATCTGCAATGCACTTCTACATCGTTTACATTCAATACCAATCCAGTCAATTGGTTTTCTAAAATCTTACCTTTATAAGTAGCAGGTGCATGTAAAGCATAACTAAACTGCTTTGCTTTAGTATTTGCTAGCATCACGGCACCATTTGAATCATCTAAATTGGTAATGGCAAATGCAGTCGAATTTAAATGATCAAAGAACGCTTTTTTAACACGCACATATTCTTCGAATGTTTCGTGATAATCTAAATGGTCATGTGTGATATTGGTGAATGCGGCACCTGTAAATTGTAAGCCAGTGATACGATGTTGGTGAATTGCATGACTACTGCATTCCATAAATACATGTGAACATCCGGCTGATACCATTTCTGCCAATAAAGCATTTAAGCGAATAGCATCTGGCGTGGTATGGGTTGCTGGAATAATACGATCCCCAATTTGATTTTGAACCGTACTCACTAATCCGCAGGTATAGCCCATCTCTTTAAATAACTTAAATAATAAAGTGGCTACTGTCGTTTTACCATTGGTGCCTGTTACACCTACTAATTTTATTTTAGTAGATGGCTGTCCATAAAATTGATGTGCCATCAAGGCAACAGCCTCCTGTGTGTTGGCGACTACGATATAAGTAATACCTGACTTTATTTCTGCAGGCAATTGTTCACAAACAATCACTGTTGCACCTTTTTCAATTGCGGTTGCAATAAATTGATGTCCGTCTGCTTGCACGCCTTTAATGGTAACAAAAGCAGTTCCTTGCTGAACCAATCTAGAATCAATTTGTAAGTCAACAATCTCTTGATTGGTCGAGCCTATGACTTCTCTCAAAGCAACGCCAAATAAGATATGTTGTAAGGATGTTGTCATATAATTAATTCAATTCAATAAATATTTGCTGCCCTCTTTGAATGTATTGTCCTTGTAGAATACTTTGGCGAACCACTTTTCCCTTTCCATTGCATTTCACAATCAATCCTTTTTTCTCGCATAACCATAAAGCATCTTTTAGTTTCATACCACTGATATCTGGCATAGTGCTATCAGAATCCATTTGTAATTGTTGGCCTGCTTTTAAAGCCCTTCCAGTACCTTGTACATTTGCCCAGTCTGCATTATTTGGAGTTGAATCCTGATAAGGCATTGACAATTGTTTAGCGATTGCTTTTAAAGAAGTTTTTGCAATTGTATAATTGAATAATTGAGAATCTTTTAAATTGAAACTTGGCGCTTTGTCCATTTTATTCTGGATGTAGGTCACATACAATCTGTCTGCAATCTCCTTAAACACAGGACCCGCTACCGAAGCACCATAAAACAGATGCGCATTTGGCTTATTCTTGATATTTACGATTATTGTATATTGAGGATTGTCTGCAGGAAAATAACCTGCAAAAGAAGACTGATAAATATTATCATCATACCCTTTATTTTCATTTGCAACTTTAGCAGTACCAGTTTTACCTGCTACTTTATAAGGACTATTTTTAAATAAATTTTTACCAGTTCCATTGATACAAACCCCTTCTAAAGCGGTTTGAGCTGCTTTAATTGTTGCTGGACTATACACTTGTGCATTGTATACTTTTGGAGCAATTGTTTTAATAATCCTGCCTTCTTCTTGTATACTATTGACTAAATAAGGGCGCATCATAACCCCATTGTTCGCCACCATATTGTACAGAGACAAAGTTTGTATTGGCGCAATGGCAATATTGTAACCAAAGGCCATCCAAGGTAATGTAGTAGGGCCCCATAATTTATCGCCTGGTCTAGTAATTTGAGGACGACGCTCTCCCACCAAATCAATACCTGATAAAGAATCTAATCTTAATCTTGAAAGGTGCTTGAAATAAGCGGATGGATTATTGGTATAATTACTAACTGCAATTTTTGCCATCCCTACATTTGAACTTTCTTCAAATGCTTCTAATACTGTCGCTTGGAATTTACCATGCTTTTCTGAATCATATACTGTTCTGCCTGCTACCTTCCAAATACCCCCTTCTAAATTAATCGAAGTATTTAAAGTCACTTTCCCATCTTCTAAGGCTTGCATTAATGTCACTAACTTAAAAGTAGATCCCGGCTCTGAAGGAGTGATGGCATAATTTAAATCCTCTGCATAATAGCCATCTCTGATCTTTCCTAAATTTGCAATCGCTTTAATCTTACCTGTTTTTACTTCCATTACCATGGCCACCCCTTGTTGCGCTTCATTGCCAATCATCATTTTCATCAATGCATTGGTCGTTACTTCTTGAATATACACATCGAGTGTACTTACAATATCTTTTCCTGTTTCAGGCTCAATTTCAAATTCACCTTCTTGCACTGGAACAGTTACGCCACCTGCAATAGCTCGAACCAATTGCTTTCCATTACGGCCATTCAATACCGTATCATAGGACATTTCTAAGCCTACTTTATTTTGATCTCTCGCTAATCCTATCGTTCTATACCCCATATTTTTATAAGGATTCAAACGAATATTTCTTTCTTGTGCAATAAAGCCACTCTTGTACCTCCCTAAACGAAACAATGGGAATTTAGCCATTTGCAAATACTGCTTATAGCCCACTTTTTTTCTTAATTCATAATTGGGTTCTTTTACCTCAAAAGCTTTTGTCAATCCATCTTTATAGGCACTTGCAGATTGATCCTTAAATAAATCAGCTAAAGCAATACTCAATGAATCAATATTTTCTCTAAATGATTTACCTGCTTTTTCATGTAATGGCTCCACTCTAAAATCAATATAAATATCAAATTGAGGAACATTGGTACTCAACATCTGCCCATCTTCACTGTAAATTGTTCCTCTATCTGCAGGTATTTCAATAATACGTTGATGTAAGCTATCACTTAAGCCTCTCCAATATGCACCTTGAACTTGTTGAATGTAAAATGCCTTGCCTAAAATACAAAGACAAACTACTACTACTAAAATATAGCTTAAGTAAACTCTCCAAAGTATGTCGCGTTTTACATCCATTATTGAGCTTTATTTTTTTCGTTATTAAGATCAAAACGTTTTTCCAATGGCATGCGTATAGACATATCCTTAGCTATTTGTAAGCCATAAGGTGCCATTGCCTTTTCAATATTGATTGCTTCGCTCTTAAGCATTAAATCTGCCTTCAGCGTTTTATACTCAAATTGCAATTGCTTGATTTCCTTCTTTGTAGAATTGATTTTACGGATTGACTTATCCGTCAAGTGTCCATTAGCGATATAAAGTATCGCTAGTATTGCCAAGAACAAAAAGTAACTAATGTTCATGACAACCCATTCGTAGTTAAGCATGCTAATGATAGCAGACTTAGAGTTGTTTTTTACGGGTACGGACATACGGTTTATACTCTTTCAGCAGTGCGCAATTTTGCGCTCCTGCTTCGATTGTTTTCTTTCATCTCTTTTTCAGAAGCCACAACAGGTTTTTTTGTTATGATCTTCCAAAGCACTTCTTTCTTAATGGAAAGAAATGGGTTGGTCACATCGTCTTCATCAGGTCCTACTTTGAATGCGTTTTTCACCATGCGATCCTCGATAGAGTGGAACGTAATAATCACTGCTCTTCCTCCTTGTTGAATCAGTTCTGGTAATTGTATTAAAAACTCATTCAACACAATCATCTCCTCATTCACTTCCATTCGAATAGCCTGGAACACTTGTGCCCAATATTTATTTGGATTTCCTTTTACTACTGGCGCAATTAAAGTTTTAAAATCTTGTACGGTAGATAACTTCAATAGACGTCTTTGTGTGACAATATGTTTCGCTAAGGTCTTAGCGTTGGTGACTTCACCATATTGCTCAAACATTTTATGTAGTGCTGCTTCTGAATAGCTTTCTATAATTTGCGATGCTGTTCTTGTTTGACGTTGATCCATTCTCATATCAAAGGGACCGTCAAAACGAATAGAGAAACCTCTTGAACCTTCATCAAATTGATGGCTACTTACGCCTAAGTCGGCTAAGACGCCATTCACTTTATCAATTTTATTCAAGCGAA
>CAMAQL010000012.1 GCA_945860605.1 Chitinophaga pinensis | reverse complement strand
TTTGGAAAGGAAGTATTTAGCTATTAATTTTAATCTATTAACACAAACCATATGAGTGAAATTGTTGTACAAATTGAGCATGCAAATATTTACCAAAGTGGTAGCCTTATTTTGCAAGATGTCAACTTGAACGTGCAAAAAGGTGAATTCGTCTACCTTGTTGGAAAAACAGGCACAGGTAAAAGTAGCTTATTGAAAACCTTATATGGCGAATTGACTTTGACGGAAGGTGTTGGAAATGTGGTTGGTTTTAATTTAAAAGAGATGGATTGGAAAAAATTGCCTTTTTTAAGGAGAAACTTAGGAGTTGTTTTCCAAGATTTTCAATTATTATCAGACCGAAACGTCAACGAGAACCTAAGTTTTGTGCTTAAAGCCACTGGATGGCAGGATGAGCAGTTGATTCAACAAAAAGTGGATGATGTGTTGAATAAAGTAGGACTTCAAAATAAGGGCTTCAAAATGACCTATGAAATGAGTGGTGGGGAGCAACAAAGAGTGGATATTGCTCGTGCTATGTTAAACTCACCAAAAATGATCCTTGCAGACGAGCCAACTGGGAGTTTAGACCCTGAAACTAGTGATGAAATCATGCAGTTATTGTTCCAAATAGCCAAAGAAGATGGCACGGCAATCATCATGGCTACCCATGATTATATGGTGGTAAATAAGTTCCCAGCACGCACCCTGACTACAGAGGGAGGTCGCCTTGTTGAAAAGGGGTAGATTTTGTCCACATTTCAATCTAAATAGACCCATCCCCCTTGACTTTTTGACTGATTTTTCTTATGTTCGCAGACAATTTAAAGCGTTACAAAAGTGAGATTAAAGTCATTAGAAATCAAGGGGTTCAAGAGTTTTGCTGATAAAACCATTATCAGTTTTGACGAGGGTATAACAGGTATTATTGGACCGAATGGTTGTGGTAAAAGTAATATCATAGATAGTATTAGATGGGTGATTGGAGAATCTAAGATTTCTGCACTTAGATCTGAGAATTTAGATTCATTGGTTTTCAATGGTTCTAAGACTAGAAATTCAAGTAGCATGGCGGAAGTGAGTTTGACTTTCGAGAATACAAAAAATTTATTACCTACAGAGTTTAGCACCATTACGGTGACACGTCGTTATTATAAGAATGGTGAAAGTGAATACCGCTTGAATGATGTGTCTTGTCG
The DNA here is from genome assembly GCA_945860605.1 of Chitinophaga pinensis. Lineage (GTDB taxonomy): Bacteria > Bacteroidota > Bacteroidia > Chitinophagales > Chitinophagaceae > Sediminibacterium > Sediminibacterium pinensis_D. The sequence goes on along the minus strand of CAMAQL010000012.1, from coordinate 36,381 downwards.
TTTAAAAGACATCCATAATTTATTTATGGATACAGGCGTGAGTAACGATAGTTATGCCATTATTGAATTAAGTATGGTGGATGACATTATCAAGGATAAGGATAATAGTCGTCGTAAAATGTTAGAGCAAGCTGCTGGAATTACGATCTACAAAACAAGAAAAAAAGAAGCGAAGAATAAATTAGATGCGACAGAGCAAGACTTAGCCCGTATAGAGGATTTATTGTTTGAAATCAACAACCAATTAAAGACTTTAGAAAATCAAGCAAAGAAAGCAGAGAAGTATTTTGAGATTAAAAAAGATTATAAGGAAACAGCGATTGAATTAGCCATTGCGTCATTAGAAGGCTTCAATTTAACTTATAAGGAATTAACAGAGCAACAAGAAACCGAAACGGATAAGAAATTCCAATTAGAAGCAGCCATCGCATTAGAAGAAGCAGCACTTGAACAAGAGCGAGTGGTGTTCATTGAGAAAGAAAAGGGCTTGCAAAGCATGCAACATGAGTTCAACGATATGCTGCAGCATCTAAGAGTAAAAGAAAATGATAAAAGTTTAGCTGCGCAACGTTTAGATTATTTAAATGACAAAGAAAAAGGGTTACAAGAATTTTTAGAGCGTGCCGAAGGTCAATTAAAAACGATTGGAGATTCTATAGAGTATACCAAATTACAAGTGATTGAGGAAGAAAAAAATTACCATGATTTTAAAAATAGGGTAGATCAATCGCATATTGAATTAACTAATAAGCGAGCACAATTCGACGACCAACGTGGTGTATTGGACGGATTGCGTCAACAATTTGGTCAAATACAAAGAAATCAATTTGAGGCAGAGAAAAAAGTGGCCGTATCGGATACCTCGATTCAAAATATTCAAAGAAGCCAGCACCAATTAGATGAGGAGCAATTGCATAGAGCTGAACAAGTAGCAGCATTGACAATTCAATTAGCAACTAAAGAATCAGAATTGGCTTCAAGCAAAGCGCATTTAGCTGAATTACAAGCGCAAAATGAAAAGGCAAAGGCTAGTATTTTTGAAACCCAAGAAGAACTTGAGCAATTAAGATCAAAATTAGCTGAACAAGCTAGGATTTTAGATGCTAAGAAAAACGAATACGACTTATTAAAAAGCTTAGTAGACTCCATGGATGGTTATCCAGAAAGCGTTAAATTCTTACATAAGAATACTGGTTGGAATCACAATGCACCAATTCTTTCTGATATTTTATATGTTCAAGAGGCTTACCGTACTGCAGTTGAAAATGTATTAGAACCTTATTTAAATTATTACGTTGTAAATGATTTAAAGGAAGGGATGCAAGCAGTGCAGCTATTGGATGAAAATAAAAAAGGGAAGGCTAACTTCTTTTTATTAGATCAACTAGCTGGCGCTAAAGCAGAATCTGCTCCATCCAACACCATTGCAGCATTATCTGTTATTGAGATTGATCCAAAATATGCAGCCCTTGCAAATCATTTATTAGGGAATGTATTTATTGCCGAAAATGAAGCTGCTTTAGAAGCCGCTACTTCAGGCATGATTTTAGAGAAGACTGGAAAATATGTAAAAGGCAAGTATACTTTAACAGGAGGTAGCGTTGGATTATTTGAAGGCAAGAAAATTGGCCGTGCAAAAAATTTAGAAAAATTATTAGAAGACATTCAATCACAAGAAACGGTGGTGAATGCATTAAAATCTCAAATACAAGTTAAGCACGAGTCGGTTTTACAGTATAATGAATTATTGAAAGAGCAAGAAATTAGAACGACAGAACAAAATGTGAATCATTTAATCAATGATGTTTTTGCTAATAAGAACAGATTAGAAAACTTACATTCTGCACAAGTTGCTGGAGTGGCTAAGTTGGCAGAATTAGCAGAGAAAATTGCACAAGAACATGCCTTAATTGGAGATACTAGAACACAATTGACTGAATTAAATGCTTCATTACAGACGACTCAAGCTCAATTAGAAGATATTGAATTGGCATATCAAGCTGCTGAACAAGCTTATCATTTAGCTTCAGGAGAATTCAATGAGATGAACTTGCAGTTGACTAAGCAGCAAAGCAAAATTGAAGCTTTACAGCAAGAAGTGATTTTTAAAGACAATCAATTAAATGACTTACATACTCAAATTCAATCCAATACAACTCAATTGACAGAAGCATCTACTGCCATTGTAGACAGCAACAATGAATTAGCAACAATTGAGACAGCCTTGGTTGAATTATTGAGAAATAAAGAAGCTGAAGAGTTGAAATTGAACGAAGCAGATCAAGCTTATTATTCACTTAGAACTGCCTTACAAGAAAAAGAAAGTACTTTAAGACTTCAGGTAAAGTCTAAGGAATTAATGGATCAGCTGATTAATGAGATTAAGGATAAATTAAATAATTTAAAACTACAATTAGCTGGAACGAAGGAAAGATTAAGTGTAGAGTTTAAAGTGGAATTAGAAGAAATTTTAGATTTAGGAAGACAAACTGAGGCAACATTGGAAGAACTTCAGCAAGATGTAGAGAAGATGAAGAAGCGTTTAGAGAATATGGGCGAAGTGAATCCAACAGCGATTGAAGCTTATACGGAAATGAAAAAACGTTATGATTTTATCTTAGAACAAAAGAACGACTTAGTAACCGCGAAGGAAAGTTTGTTATTGACCATACAAGAGGTAGAAGCAACTGCCAATCAAGCATTCTTAGAAACTTACAATACAGCTAGAGAGAATTTCCAAAAAGTTTTCAAAGCATTGTTTACCGAAGAAGATTCTTGTGACTTAATACTAGTAGATCCTACGAACCTTTCAGAAACTGCTGTGGAGATTGTGGCAAAGCCTAAAGGCAAGCGTCCATCTTCTATCACACAGTTGAGTGGGGGAGAACGTACATTAACTGCAACAGCGATGTTGTTTGCCATTTACTTAATTAAGCCAGCACCATTCTGTATCTTGGATGAGGTAGATGCACCATTGGATGATGCCAATGTTGGTAAGTTCACACAAATGATTCAGAAGTTTTCTGATAAATCACAATTCATTATTGTAACACACAATAAACAAACGATGAGTGCAGTAGATGTGATTTATGGTGTGACCATGCAAGAGCCGGGTGTGAGTAAATTAGTGCCTGTAGATTTCAGGAGTTTAACTGCTTAATACAAATTGCAGTAATGCAAATCATATAGCTTTAGCGTCCTCGTTAGCAATTTCGGGGGCGCTAATTAATTTAATAGAAACCCTTGATAAAATCAGTACTCATATTATTCATTGCTTGCTTCATGACCTATCTGCCTTTTAGCAGAACACCGGACTACTTTGATAGTGACATCACACCAGCATTGATTGAAGCTAAAAATGATAGCGTCTTTGCTGTATTTAAAGAATCAGGGAAGCAATATCATGTGGCATTGGATCCGTCTACCTACCAATCAAAAATTGGTTCTAGAATTGAAATTAGGTATGAACTAAGTGCGCCTCAACATGCAAAAATCAATCAAGTAATAGGGTATTGGCTGGAGCCTAAAGAATTACTAGGTGCTATTTGTATTTTGATTGTCTTGCTCATTGCTGCATACGCCACAACACATCGTCCAGATGCTGCTTCTTTAAAAGAGCAGATAGAGTTTAAAAAAGAAGATACAGGAAAGTATGTTTAAAAAAATCTGCGGAAATCATTCAAAAGAATAGATACAAAAATTCTTTTCAAGAAAGCATATGAGCATAAATACCTATCCCTTGGCTCTCGCTCGCTTTGCTCGAACGATCGCTACGGAATAGTATTTATACTCATAACATTTTTAAATAGAAATTTAGAAAGAAATACTAATACTCGCCGAACGTTCGAACTTGTGAGACAAGAGGCGAGGATTCCAGTATTTTTTCTAAATCAGTTAGAAGCAGGAGGATTATTTAGCGAGGATGCGCTTGATGTCTTTATCGATATCGCGGTTCTTGATGGTTTCGCGTTTGTCGTATTCTTTTTTACCACGGCCAATACCAATTTCCATTTTAGCATAATGCTTATCATTAAAAAAAATGCGAAGTGGCACAATAGTAAATCCTTTTTCTTTGGTTTGTGCCTCTATTTTTTTTAGTTCTCTAGCTGTTAATAATAATTTTCGATCATGTACTTCGATATGGTTATTCTTATTGCCATGAGAGTAGGCATTGATAAATAAAGACCTAACCCATAGTTCGCCTTTGTCAAAAAAACAGAAAGAATCATTGAAACTCACTTTGCCAGCGCGAATAGATTTTACTTCCGTACCCATCAATACAATGCCCGCCACATATTTATCTTCTATCTGGTAGTTGAAATAGGCCTGCCTATTGTTTAATTCTATTGTCTTAGGTGCTTTCGCCATAAAAAATATCCCGATGTGCAACACCGGGATACAAAAGTACTATTTAAAATTGATTTCTTTTTGGCATTAACTTCTGAACATAAAAGCAACTTCTGACAATTTTTGCTTCAGTTCTTTTCTATCCACTATAAAATCAAGGAATCCATGTTCTAATAAGAACTCAGAACGCTGGAAACCTGGAGGTAAATCTTTCTTGATGGTCTCTTTAATCACCCTAGGACCAGCAAAACCAATCAATGCACCTGGTTCTGCTATATTGAGATCGCCTAACATTCCAAAGCTGGCAGAAATACCACCAAATGTTGGGTCTGTTAATAAAGAAATGAATGGTAATTTTGCATCACTCAATTGTGATAATTTACCACTTGTTTTTGCTAATTGCATTAAGCTAAATGCACTTTCCATCATACGAGCACCACCACTTTTGCTAATCACTAAGAAGGGGAGTCGATGTTGAATACAATAATCTACTGCACGACTAAATTTTTCTCCCATCACACTTCCTAATGATCCACCAATGAATTCAAAATCCATACATGCAACCACGTAATTTTCGCCATTCATTTTACCAACACCTACACGCATAGAATCTTTCAAATCTGTTTTAGAATGAATTTCATCTAAACGTTTTTGGTAATTTTTTAGATCAGTAAAATTAAGTGCATCCTTACTTTTGATTTCATCAAAAAGAACGGTGCATTCTTGGTTGTCAAATAAAATGTCAAAATATTCATCACTACCAATGCGATGGTGATAATTACATTTGTCACAGATGTACAAATTTTCTTTTAGTTCAGAACTTGTACATATATGGTTACAGGTTGGGCACTTAGTCCATAATCCTTCTGGAGTTTCTTTCTTGTCTGCAGTTGAAGTATTAATACCTTTACGGATTCTCTTAAACCATCTAGATTTATCTGCTGCATCAGAATGATTTGATTCTTCTCCAGTTAGGTTGACTTCAATGTCTTCTACTTTTTCACGCATAGGAACTGATTTAAACGTTTCTATTGATACAATTTAAGTCGTCAAATGATTGCTCTAAACGTTTGATGAAAGACTCTTCGCCTTTTCTTAACCAAACTCTAGGGTCATAATATTTTTTATTTGGCTTCTCTGCGCCCTCTGGATTACCCAATTGAGTTTGAAGAAAAGCTTCATTCTTTTTGTAATAACCTAGAACACCTTCCCAGAAAGCCCATTGTAAGTCGGTGTCTAAATTCATTTTTATTGCACCATATCCAATGGCCTCTCTAATTTGATTTTGAGGAGAACCAGATCCGCCATGGAATACAAAATAAACTGGTTTAGTTGCTGTGCCTAATGTCTTTTCAATATGCAATTGACTATTGTGTAAAATCTCAGGCTTTAATTCCACATTGCCTGGACTGTATACCCCGTGTACATTACCAAATGCAGCAGCAACTGTAAATAAGTTACCTACTTTTCCTAATTCAGTATATGCATAAGCAACATGTTCTGGTTGCGTGTATAATTTATCATTTTCAATGCCACTATTATCAACGCCATCTTCCTCACCACCTGTTACACCTAATTCAATTTCAATACCCATGCCTAAAGGTGCCATACGTTTAAAGAATTCAACAGAGGTTTGAATATTTTCTTCGATAGGCTCTTCTGATAAATCCAACATATGAGAACTGAACAAAGGTTGTCCATGTAATTTGTGATATTTTTCACTCTCGTCAATTAAAGCGCTGATCCATGGTAACCATTTTTTAGATGCGTGGTCTGTATGTAAAATAACAGGCACATCGTAAAACTTAGCCACTTGGTGCACATGTAAAGCACCTGCAATCGCACCTTGAATATTGGCTTGCAAATTGTCATTTGGCATACCCTTACCTGCAATAAATTGCGCGCCACCATTTGAGAACTGTATGATGATAGGAGACTTTACTTTAGCTGCTGTTTCAATGGCTGCATTGATGGTATCAGTACCTGTTGTATTCACTGCTGGGATGGCAAAATTATTGTCTTTAGCATCATTATATAAGGCTTCTAATTCCTTACCATATAAAACGCCAGATCTATACTTGTTCATATTTAAATATTGAATGTTAAAGATACAATTTAAGCAGCTAACATCCGTTAGCTAGGCTATCAAAAACAACACTAAAATAGATGGAAACTAGTCTATAAACCCTTTTGATTTCATCCAATCGTCATTATATACTTTTCCAACATACCTGCTTCCGTGATCATGGAAAACGCAGACCACGACATCTGTTGGTTTCAATCTATCCTTTAATTGTATTAGCCCTTGTAAACAACCTCCTGCACTATATCCACAAAATAATCCTTCTTCTTTTGCAATACGTCTTGTCATTAAAGCACCTTCTTTATCTGCCACTTGTTCAAAATGATCAATGACTGACATGTCATAATTCTGGGGAACAAAGTCCTCACCAAAACCTTCCGCAATATATGGGTGGACATAGGCCATATCGACTTCACCTGTTTGAAAATAATGGGTTAATAAAGAACCTATTGGATCGATGGCCCAAATTTGAATATTGGGATTCTGCTCTTTTAAATATTTTGCTGTTCCTGTGATGGTTCCACCTGTGCCTGCAGTACAAACTAAGTGGGTGATTTTACCTTCGGTTTGACGCCAAATTTCAGGGCCAGTACTTTCATAATGCGCTTGTCGGTTGGCCAAATTATCATATTGATTAAAGAAGTAGGAGTTAGGAATTTCTCCTGCCAATTTCCTTGCTACTGAATAATAGCTAGCTGGATCTTCTGGTGCAACATTGGTAGGGCAGACAATCACTTCTGCACCCACTGCTCTTAAAATATCCATCTTCTCCTTGCTTTGCTTGTCTGTGGTAGTAAATATGCATTTATATCCTTTTACGACAGCTGCTAAGGCTAAGCCCATTCCTGTGTTACCACTCGTACATTCAATAATAGTTCCGCCTGGTTTTAATTTGCCTTCTGCTTCGGCCACTTCTACCATTTTCAAAGCCATCCTATCTTTAATAGAATTACCTGGATTAAAATAGTCCACTTTAGCAAGGATTGTACCAGGAATGCCCTCACTTACTTTATTTAAACGAATGATTGGGGTGTTGCCAATGGTTTCTAAAACGTTGTTTAACCACATAAAATGAGTTGCTTTTATTGAGGGTGAAATTAAGTTAAAAAAACCTAATACTATTGGATGTTAGCAAAATTGCTTGTGATGATTTCACAGAATTTGGTGTTAATCATTTTTTCTGCTAAAGCAATCATATTTGAAAAAGCTTTTGCATTGCTAATGCCATGACCAATGATGACTGGCTTATTCACACCTAAGACAGGGGTTCCGCCATAATTTTCAAAATGGAAACGCCCAAAAAAGGCATCTTTTTCTAGACCCTGATGTGCTGCAGCCTCATACATCGCTTCTGCCGTCTTTAAAAATACATTTCCAGTAAATCCATCACAAACAATGACATCTGCTTTGTCGTTAAAGACATCGCGGCCTTCGACATTGCCTATGAATTGAATATGGGTATTTTCTTTTAAGAGTGGGTAAGTGGCTTGTGTTAATAAATTGCCTTTGCCTTCTTCTTCTCCAACATTCAATAAGCCCACAGATGGAGTAGCTATGTTTAAAATATGTTTTGCGTATAGATTACCTAAAATAGCAAATTGGTTCAGTTGTTCAGGTTTACAATCCGTATTCAAGCCCACATCTACTAGGATGCCTGTTTTGCCATTTAATTTTGGCAAAAGAGTGGCAATCGTTGGTCTAAGCACACCTATAATAGGTTTGATGCTAAACATAGCACCAACCAACATGGCCCCAGTATTTCCGGCACTTAAAAAAGCATCAATCTTACCTTCTGCTAAATAACGAAACCCAATTGCAATAGATGAATTAGGTTTTTCTTTTAAGGCTTTGGTGGGATGCTCATGGTAGCCAATCACTTCTGGTGCATCTACTAAATGCAAAAAAGGTGAGGCAATCCCATGATGCTGAAAGAGTGCTTTCAACTGGGTTGCATCACCTATACAATATAAATTTTGTTGCGCATTGGATAGATAGTGTTGAATGCCTTTGACAGCTTCAAGTGGTGCAAAATCACCACCCATCATATCAATACCAATATTCATTATTGGTAAATTATGCTTTTAAAGGTGCCTTCTCAGCTACTAATTTTCCTTTATAGAATAATTTTCCTTCTTGTACGTGCGCGCGATGACGAACATGGATTTCTCCTGTTGTACCATCTTTACTTAATGTTACTTCTTGTGCAACATAGTGTGTTCTTCTTTTAGCGCTACGTTGTTGGGAGTGTCTGCGTTTAGGATTAGGCATCTCTTATTTTTTAAATTTTTTAATCTATTTTATTTTCTACTATTACTAATACTTTCAACTCGTCTAATCTTGCGCTTCCTCATCAGATGCATCCGCTTCACCATCACTCGCTGTTCGCGAGTTCTCATCAGATGCGTTCGCATCTTCTTCTCCTAAATCTTTGAACTGTTCTAAGCCTTTCCAAACTGTTTTTGATGCAGCTTCAGAAGTTTGGATTTCATTGAAGAAATTGAGCTGATCAATTACTTTTTGGTTACAAGTTGATTTTCCTTTTTCATCCAATTTGCAGATATGCTGCAATGGAACGCTAAGGCTAATGAACTCATAAATCCAATTGGCAATGGACAAATTGCTATCGTTACGATCTAAGTAAAAAATGTCAGGATCTTCCTCTTCACTATTCATCTTATCGGCGTCATCAACTAATTTTACAATCAAGTTAAATTCGTCCCAAAGTTGAACACTAAGTGGATTTCCGCATCGGTCACATAGGGTATCAATTGTCCCGTCAATATCAAAATGTAATTGCATAAAACCCGAGTGTTTATCCAAAAGGAGTTTCACTTTGGTTTGACAATTACTGAAATCTTGTGGTCCAAAATCTAGAAAGAACTGATCCTCAATACGGTATTCAAACTCATGTTCTCCAGCTGTTAAGCCAACAAATGGAATTTCGAATGTCCTGTTATGGCCCATAACCGTACTTTAAGGGTTGCAAAGTTAGTAAAAATAGGTCAAAAGACAAAGTTTATACTAATTTTACTAGATAATTATTCTCTGCAAATGTATCGATTTAGACCGGGTTTGAGCAAGCTCATTTTACCATCCATATGGATATTGCTGTTTGCAGTTTGCTTATTGGCACCATATTACCCCGAATTGATCGAAAGCTACTATACACAAGGCTTGTTTAAATATGGAGCATCAGGCTTGAGGTTTGTATTTGGAAGTATCCCTTTTGCGATTGGCGAACTCATTTATTTAATAATTATCATAGTATTGATAATGAATGCTTTAAAACATATTAATTCACTTAAAAGTTTCAATTATATATCAGAAAAGGGATGGTTTATACTAACCAAATTGAGCTGGTTTCTTATAAGATTATATGTTGTATTTCAGCTTATTTGGGGTTTGAATTATATGCAACCCGACCCGACCAAGGATTTTGATTTAAGCGTACAATCACCAAATAATGCTCAAATTGCCCTATCCGAAATGAATGCGCTGACATATGAATTGATAAAGGAGTTGAATCAAACAAAGGAGCAATTGAGATTGAATAAACCAGTTGAACCCAATTTTGAGCAAGTGGTGTCCAATGTGCAGCAAGACTATCAAGCAATTGCAATCTTACATCCTAGGTTTATCCTTCAAAATCAAAGTGTCAAAAAAGCGATTTTCCCTAGTTTGGGAGATTACATAGGATTTTTAGCTTTTTACCAACCAATTACTGGAGAGGCCATCCTCAGATCAGACCTTCCAATTTTAACCCAGCCCTATACCATTGCACATGAAATGGCGCATCAATTAGGTTATGCTTCTGAAACAGAAGCGAATTTCATTGCTTTTGTGGTTGCATCCGAGGCCAATGATCCTTATTTAAAGTATTCTATGTTATTGCAAATGTTTAGCTATGCGCAGGATGCGCAATTATTATTGCTTGCTGGGAATAAAGGTTTTGATGCTTGGAAAACGCAAATAGAAAAAAACAGGTCATTATTGAGCCCAGCCGTTTTGAAAGATCGGGCGAAAATAAAAGCATTTTTTGCTGCTAGAGCAGATAAGCAAATACAAGCTTCCTCGCAGTTGTATGATCAATTCTTAAAATGGAATCAACAAGCAGAAGGGCTAGCTAGTTATGCAGATGTATTAAAATGGGTTAGGGCCTACCGACTTAAAACTGATTCTTCCACATCATACTCTCGATAGGCTTCTCTGGTTGACCGCTGTATTTAGCGTTTTTCTTTTGATTGTATTTAACTTCAATTTCACCATCCACAGGGAAGTAAATCAATTGACCAATAGGCATTCCTTTGTACACACGAACAGGTTGCTTAACAGAAATTTCTAGGGTCCAATAGCCACAGAAACCTACATCTCCTTTACCTGCTGTAGCATGAATATCAATACCTAATCTACCGGTAGAGGACTTGCCTTCTAAAAATGGAACATGCGCATGTGTTTCTGTATATTCTAAAGTAACGCCTAAATAAAAGCCTGTTGGTTCTAATACAAATCCTTCTTCAGGAATTTCAAAATAGGTAATGGTATTGTGCGCTTTTGCGTCAAGAATCTCGTTGTCGTATGTTGCCAACCACTTTCCAAGATGCACGTCATAACTATTGCTTCCAAGATCTTTACGATCGTAGGGTTCAATTTTGATGGTTCCTTTTTGTATTTCTTCTAGTATTCGTGAATCTGATAATATCATCTTAATCGATTTATGTTTAATTTCGGTCTTTAAAACAGACTGCAATCTAATTCAAAATGCCTTTCTTTTATCAACAAAATATTAACGAGACAGCTCATTTAGCCATTTGGTCCATTCAAGAACCAGCGTCCTTTTTTGAGACAGATGTGCAGCTTGCTGTGCCCATTGCCAACGAGGAAAGAAGGACTCAACATTTGGCCGTAAGGTTATTATTTAAATTAATGATGCCAGATGCGGATTTAAGCCAATTGGTCATGGCTGATAATGGGAAACCCTATTTAATTGGATTGCCTTTCCATTTTTCATTTTCACATTGTAAAGGTTATGCAGCCTGTGCGGTAGACGATCAAGCTGTAGGAATTGATATTGAAATTATACACCCACGAATTTCAAAAGTGGCACATAAATTTTTAAATGATAGTGAGAAAGCAATGATTGCAGCGTTGGACGAAAAGGATCAATTGAATCAGTTGGCGTTTTTATGGGCAGCCAAAGAAGCCATGTATAAAAAGTATGAACAATTGGGAATTGATTTTGCTAAGGATTTTAATGTACATGAATTAACCAATGGGGATGGGGGAACGGTACCAGCAATAATTTTACATAAAGGAAGCAATATCAATGTCCATTTAGACTATCATTTTGGAACGGATTATGTCTGTGTTACTTGTTATCACTAATCCTGCAAAAAATTATTATTCTTCTTCTATTCCAAGTGTTTCATCGTCCTCTAGTAAATCTAAGTGAATGGCGTCTGCGCCAGCGATGCCCTCAATAGATCCTTTAATATGCATTGCATTGAGTAACACTTTTTCAAGTTGTTTCTCTCTTGCTTTCCAAAGTTTTTCCATGGCGTCTCTTTCTTTCTGAATACTAGAACGCATTTGTCTAAATCCTTCGCCCACCGCTTTCCATTGCTCACTGAATTCATTGCTAGTTAAGTAGTCATAAAGAAAGCTCATTTTGTCTCCTTTATTGACTTGACTTTTTTTGGTATCATGGATTTTTAGAATCGCATTTCTCAATAATAAAGCAACACTTTTAACTTCTTGGAACGAACAAATGTACACGCCATCTTTTTCACCAAAGCGTTCTAATTCTTTAGGGAAGGTTTGTGTTACAATCACTGCAATATCTGCGCCCTGGCTGCGCATATCCGCCTTTAATTTATCAATCCACTCTTGGTTAAAGTCTTTGGTTCTTTTACTTTCATAAATAATTTTACCTGCTTCTTGACCAAGGCTATTACGAACTAGTTGAATGCAGTCTGCACCGCGTACCCCTTTGCCCACTTCGGAGATCTGGTCAAAAGGAAAACTTGTTTTAAGTAATTCTTCTAATAATAATTCTTGTACTTCACCTTGCATTTGCATACTGCCTTGTTCTGCCTTACGTCGCATTTCTTCGGCGAGTTTGCGTTGGTCTTCTAATTGCTTTTCTAATTCTTTCACTTTCAACACATGCTCCTGGTCTTTGATAGAAATTCTTTCTGCTTCTTCTTTTTGAATTTGTGCTTTTAAACTTTCTCTTTCCGTGTTTAATTTTCTTTGTAATTCTAATTCAAGTTCTGCTTCTTTTGCCTGTATAGCCTGTACTTGTTTTAAAAATTCTAATTCTTTTTGTCTGAACTCAGTCACCTGCTTACTCATATTGGCTTCATTGTCCTGCATCAACTTAAGCTTGTGTTCATACTCCCCGGCAATATTCTTTTTTAATTGTTCTGTTAATTCGTTCTGAATTTTTGTTTTTTGGTCTGCTAATAGTTGATTGGTTTCTTCTTCTTTCTTTTTTTGCCATTCGGTCATCTTGCCACGCAATTCATTTTCAATCTCGTCGCGGATAGCGTCGGTTGGTTCAAAGCTGTGTTGACATTTGGGGCAGGTTACGTTGTAATTTGACATGGTACAAAGATGCAAAAAAATATAACAGCCTCATTAAATTTCTGTAATTTTGAACTCCAAGGCGGAGGTGGCGAAATTGGTAGACGCACTACCTTGAGGTGGTAGCGCCCATACCCGGGCGTGGGAGTTCGAATCTCCTCTTCCGCACAAAAAAAGCCCTCCCGAATATCGGAAGGGCTTTTTGAATAATACTAGATTATTATAAAGATTTCAAGATCTCATCCGCCGATCTTACATAGTCCATATTTTTTGCTTCAGTCGCCATTTGCTTACAAGTTTCAGCACTAGCTTTAGCACCTTTTTTATCTTTTAAGGCAACATGAATTCTTGCTTTCAATAAATGTAACCAATATGCTTTTGCATTTGCAGCAATTGCTTTATCAGCAAATACCAAGGCCTTATTATAATCATTGTCTAATTCAAGATAAAATGTTGCAGCAGATTGATATAAATTAGGATTTACAGTTGCAGCAGCAGAAGCAGCTTCAATTTGCGCACGAACTGTTGGTCGAATGTCTGTGCTAATAGGAATATTCACTTTAGTCTTACCCCATTTCAAATAAATAATTGCAGTTTGAGCAGTGATTGCTTCAATACCGATAGAGAATGTTTCAGTGGTACTTCCAGTTGTTTCTGGAGCAACTTTAAGGCGCACAAGATCTTCTGCTTCTTTATACTCAAAACTTCCCCAACCTTTAGAATTGGTGTTGATAATAATAGTCCATTCAGTAGCACCTGGGATAGTGAATAAGCCATAAGAACCTGCTGGAAGGGTTTTACCTCCAATAGTCACAGGGTCAGAAAATGTCAATTTTGTGGCACCATTTGCGCCCGTTCTCCAAACATCACCAATAGGTGCTAATAAACTACCTGCACCAAAAACCGAACGACCTTTTAAGCTAGGTCTTGAGTATACGATTTCAATTTTACCTAATCCAAATTCTTGGGTTAAAGTTTGAGCCGGGCTAGGAGCAGGCATCTTCACTTGAGCCATTGCGGTTAAGCTTAAAAAGCTTCCAATAACAAAAAGTATCTTTTTCATATTTCTTTATTTTTGAACAACAAACCTACTTTATTTTAACCGTTTTTAAGGTTATTTTTTTGAAAGGCAGGATGGAAACGGTCTAGGGTATCTCTAAGGAAATCTCTATTGATATGTGTATAAATTTCGGTGGTGGTGATGCTTTCATGACCTAGCATTTCTTGAACTGCCCTTAGGTCAGCACCTCCCTCTACTAAATGTGTGGCAAAGCTATGACGTAGGCTATGCGGAGAGATGGATTTCTTGATACCCGTTTTGAGGATAAGGTCTTTGATGATGTAAAATATCATGACCCTGCTAAGTCCTTTACCTCGGTTGTTTAAAAACAGGATGTCTTCACAGTTTTTGGCTGGGGTTTGATGCACTCTAATGGTGTCTCTATATAACTTGATAAACTTTATGGCATCGGTACCTATTGGCACCAGTCTTTCTTTATCACCCTTGCCAATCACCCTGATAAAACCAACATCTAAATACAAACAAGAAATTTTTAACTGTATTGCTTCTGTGACTCTTAATCCAGAACTATACATGACTTCTAGTATTGCTTTATTTCTACCACCTTCTGGCTTACTAAGGTCAATCTCTCCAATCATTTGTTCAATCTCTTCAAAACTCAAGACGTCAGGTAGTTTTCTGCTCGTCTTTGGACTTGGTAACAGCGTCGTAGGATTAATCGTACAAATCTGTTCAATGAGGCAATATTTAAAAAAAGATTTAACACCTGATATAATTCTAGCCTGAGAGGTTGCTGCCATGCCCATTTCACCAATACTTTGAATGAAACTTTGTAAATGGGTCAATTGGATATCTCCAGGTGTATGTATTTCATTGAAATTTTCTAAGAAGCTGGCTAGTTTATCAATGTCTCTTAAATAAGCATCCACCGAATGGCCACTCAATGATTTTTCTAATTGTAAGAAAGCTTTAAATCCTTTTTTATAGATTTCCCATTGCATATGCTTAGAACTAGTTTAGGAAAAGATTTGATTGTTAATTGAGAAAGGGTTTAATTCGTGTCTGATTTATATCCCTATGCAAGTAAATTTAAGGTCATTTAAGCAGAAAGTTAAACTTAATGCAAAACAATTGAGATCCTTCTTAACAAAGATAGAAAAGAAAACGCCTAAAAAACTTGATCATACCGTAGCAAATTTAAGTACGGAAGTATGGGCCGAAGTGGATTGTTTGTCTTGTGCGAATTGTTGTAAATCAATGAGCCCAACTTTCACTACAAAAGACGTCAAAAGAATTGCTGCCTATTTGGAAATGAAACCTGCAGAATTTAAATCGACCTGGTTGGAATACGATAAAAAAGACAAGGATTGGGTGAATGTCTCAAAACCTTGTCAGTTCTTGAATTTAAGTTCAAATATGTGTTCTATCTATGAGGTAAGACCGGCTGACTGCGCAGGGTTTCCGCATTTAACAAAAAAGAAATTTGTTGAATACATTCATGTGCACAAACAGAATGTGGAATATTGTCCAGCGACCTATAAATTAGTAGAAAAAATGAAGGCTTCAATGGTGTAAATAGCTGGAATAAATCGATGCTTGTTTAGAAATAAACGTCTTCGATAAAAAATAAATCCCATTTATCCTCAGCGAATAACTGTATTGCAATCACATCAAATTGAAGCATTTGCCAAACAGGGTATTGGTATTGAAAGATGGCTGCCGCATTTTTTAAGTGTTGCATTTTTTGAGCATCAATATGTTGCTCTGGAAAACCATAGGTCTTTGTCCTTCTTGTTTTCACCTCTATGATATGTAGGCAGTTGCCTTTGCTTGCAAGGATGTCAATTTCTAAATGCTTGTAGCGCCAATTTCTAAAAAGGATAGAAAAACCCATGCTGATAAGGTATGCTTCGGCTTTATTTTCGCCTAAAAACCCAGTATCTTTGTTGTGGTGACTCATCGTAAATGGATTTAAGTAGATTTAGGTTATATAGCGTAACCAGGAAAATAGTTAAAAGAAGTAAATGAACACAGCGTATAAATTACATGGGATTCATAGGCATTATGAGTGGGGTGGTAAGTCATTCATTCCTCAATTGATGCATATAGACAATGCTACTAGTAAGCCATATGCAGAATATTGGATGGGTGCGCATCCATCCGCTCCTGCTATGGTGGAAACAGCTGAGGGAACTATGGCATTAGATCAAATGATTGCAGAAAATACAATTCAATTTTTAGGCGCAAAGACGACTGATAGATTTGGGAGCTTGCCATATTTATTTAAAATGCTTGATGTTGAAAAAATGCTGAGCATTCAAGTGCATCCTTCAAAGGAAAATGCTGAGAAAGGGTTTAAAAAAGAGCAAATTGCGGGTCTACCTATTGATGCGCCTCATAGAAATTATAAAGACCAGAATCATAAACCAGAAGTCATGGTAGCCTTGAGTGATTTTTGGTTATTACACGGTTTCATGCCAGCAATGGCACTAAAAGAAAGGTTAACAAGTCTCGCGCCATTACATAATCTATTGCCCATTTTTGGCATGGATGATTATGCTGGTTTGTACAGCCACTTTATGCGCCTTGATCATGTAACTGCAGATGCTATTTTAAAACCACTATTGGCTTTGGCTGTGGAGGAAGTGGCTGCAGGAAAAGTTGATAAAGCACATCCACATTGGTGGGCCAGTCGATATTATGGTGGTGTAGTGCCTGCTTCAAATATAGATAAAGGGATTTTGTCCATCTACATTTTAAATATTGTCAATGTGCCAAAATACCATGGGGTGTTTCAGGGTGCAGGGCTCTTACACGCTTATTTAGAAGGACAGAATATTGAATTGATGGCCAATAGTGACAATGTTTTAAGAGGTGGATTAACGCCTAAGCATATTGATATTGAGGAGTTACTTCAACATATTCAATTTGAACCTACCTATCCTAGTATTTTAAAAGGGGATGATAAAGCATCCAATGAGGTTCAATTTCCATGTCCAGTACCCGATTTTGGTTTAACAAAAATAGCGTTAACAGTGGGGGAATCTTACACAAACGAGACCAATTCCTTTGAAATTTTTTTAGTGCTGCAAGGTGCTGCTAATATTAATGGAATTGATTTAAAACCAGGGGAATTGGCTGGAGTCAGGGCTGGAGCGTCCTATCAAATCCAACAATCTGGGTCTGAAACGGCTGTAATTTTCAAATCTTTTGTGCCTTAAGCGAATTATACACATTTGAGGAAAATCAATCCTTCTTAAAACTAACCATTTATGTATATTTGTTTTTATAAATAATATTTTAAATAGCAACTGATGAAACTGAACAAAGAAATAGTGATTGCCTTAATTATAATGATTGTAACAAGTGCATTGTATAGAGTATTACCAGGTAGACCATTTGGTTTTGCACCTCAAATAGCAATTGCTTTATTCAGTGGTTCATTGTTTGTAAAAAATAAACATTTTGCTTTTTTATTGCCACTCGTTTCTATGTTCTTGTCTGATTTAATGTATCAATTATTGTATGTAAATCACTTAAGTCCAATTCAAGGATTTTATGATGGACAATGGCAAAATTATTTGTTAATTGCTGCTTTAGCCATATTTGGTTTTGGTTTACAAACCAACCGAGTTGGCAAATTTGTAGGTAATTTTATTGCTGCACCCACTGCATATTTTCTTGTTTCTAATTTTATGGTATGGGCAAGCTTTGGTGGCTACCAACGTCCATTGACTTCTGCAGGTTTAATACAAACGATGATAGATGGTTTACCATTTTACGGATACAGCGTTGCTGGTACATTTGTATTTGGAGCAGTGATGTTTGGTGGTTTTAAATTAATTCAACCAACACTAAAAGCCATTAAAGTTAGAAGCTAACTTTTTTTAGGGTCAATCGCTTCATAAAACGCATCCACTTCCCAAGGACCTGTATCTGCTGCCATCGTGGCAAGTTCGTCACATCGATTGTTATAGGGGTTGTCTGCATGGCCTTTTACCCAGTGAAATTTTACTTTATATACTTTTGAAAGTTCATAGAAAGCTAGCCACAGGTCTTTATTTTTCTTGCCTCCTTTAAAGTCTGTTTTAATCCAGTTGTCCAACCATTTTTTCTCTACAGATTCAACTACATATTTACTATCGGTATATACAAGAATGGGTAATTGCTTTGTCTTTAAAATCGAAATTGCCTTAATCACTGCCAATAGTTCCATTCGATTATTGGTAGTATGTCTATAAGCCTCTGCAATCTCTTTGACTTTCTCACCCCAGATCAAAATAGCGCCAAAACCACCTGGTCCTGGATTACCTCTTGCCGAGCCGTCTGTGTAGATAATTATTTTGTCCATTGATCCATTTCTTGGTCTCAAGCAAGATACAATAATTTGGTTACTAAAGGCTATTTCATTGAATTTGTAATTACCTTTAATGATATTCGAAAATGATTGTATATGATTGAGAAATTGAATTTTCATTTAAAGTATAAGACCAATTTTGGTCAAGCCATTTTTATTACGGGCAACCATCCATTATTGGGCAATGGCAACATTGAACAAGCTATTCCAATGGTGTATTTAAATGAGGATTATTGGGTATTACATTTAGCAACAAAGGGATTATTTAAGGAGGGCGTCATTCAATATAGTTACTTTATTCAAAACGAAGATGGCACCAGAACTTTTGATTGGGGTTCAGATAAATCCATCATGTCCAATCAATTAGCAACAAAAGAATTGGTTTTAATTGATACATGGAATTTCACTGGATATATTGACAATGCATTTTATACAGCACCTTTTGCAAATGTTTTATTACAATGTTCGGATACTGCAGTAGATCCAATCATTCCTAGTAAAAATGCGACCCATCTATTTAGAGTTAAAGCACCTTTACTTAAACCAGATCAAACAATTTGTATCCTTGGTGAGTCTAAGGAAATAGGTGGATGGAATGCAGCCAAGGCATTGCCTTTGCATAGAATAAAGGATCAACCCTATTTTGAAATTGATTTGGATTTAATTGAATGCGATTTTCCATTGGTGTACAAGTATGGTATATATGATACTGTGCAAAAGAAATTTATTTCATTTGAGTCTGGCAACAATAGAGTGTTGTATGAACCAGTTGATAAAAATAAATTAGTATTGGTGCAAGATGGATTTGCACATGTAGGACAGACACAATGGAAAGGAGCAGGGGTCGCAATTCCTGTTTTTTCATTAAGATCCAACCAAAGTATGGGTGTAGGTGAATTTAGTGACATTAAACTTTTAGCAGATTGGGCTAAAAAGATTGGATTAAAACTAATTCAGTTATTGCCAATCAATGATACTACGGCAACACATTCTTGGATGGATTCTTATCCCTATGCTGCCATTTCTGCTTTTGCATTACATCCAATGTATATTCGTTTATCTGAATTGGTAGATGCCAATCAAATGCATTTAATTCAAGACGCAGTCGATCAACAAATAGCATTGAACAACTTGACAGTAGTAGATTACGAAGCAGTGCTAGCTACAAAGTGGAAGGCATTAAAAGCGGTGTATGCCATCAATGGCAAAAGAGATTTAGCAACTCCTGCATTTAAACAATTTTTTAAGGACAATCAAACTTGGTTGGTGCCTTATAGTGCATTTTCTTATTTAAGGGATTTGCATGGGTCTATAGATTTTAATGCTTGGCCAAATCATGCAAAATTTAATGCAGCAGAAATTGACCAATTGGCAGATCATAAATCCAATACCTATTCCGAAATCGCTTTCTTTTATTTTGTACAATATCATTTACACCTTCAATTAAAAGCAGCTACTGATTATGCGCATGCACGGGGTGTGGTATTAAAAGGAGATATACCAATTGGGGTTTATCGCTTTGGTGCAGATGCATGGCAGCATCCTCATTTATTTCATATGGATAAGCAAGCTGGCGCGCCACCAGATGATTTTGCTATGTCTGGTCAAAACTGGGGTTTCCCTACTTACAATTGGGACCAGATGGCTGCAGATGGTTTTGCTTGGTGGAAGTCTAGGTTTGATCAAATGAAATACTATTTTGATGCATTCAGGATTGATCATATTTTAGGTTTCTTTAGAATTTGGAGTATTCCAATGCACGCTGTAGAAGGGATCTTGGGACATTTCGTTCCTGCGATTCCAATTAGTATCAATGAATTGAATACAAAAGGGATTGCTTTCGATCACTATCGATTCACGATGCCTTATATCAATGAAACTATTTTGTTTCAAGTATTTGGGTATGATAATAATTATGTCAAGTCGAATTTTCTTGAATCAATAGGGGATGAACATTTTGCTTTGTTGCCAGCATTTAAAACACAACGCGAAGTGGAATCGCATTTTGAACAACAGGAACAGACAGCATTCAATTCTAAAATAAAACAAGGATTATACGATTTAATTTCGAATGTTATTTTGCTTGAGGGGGATCAACCACAAGCATATCATTTTAGATTCAATATTGGTCATACGAGCTCGTTTAAACATTTAAATAAAAGCACACAGAACAAATTGTATGAATTATATCATAACTATTTCTTTA
This sequence comes from Chitinophaga pinensis, assembly GCA_945860605.1. Classification (GTDB taxonomy): domain Bacteria; phylum Bacteroidota; class Bacteroidia; order Chitinophagales; family Chitinophagaceae; genus Sediminibacterium; species Sediminibacterium pinensis_D. The sequence continues at coordinate 15,785 of CAMAQL010000012.1, read as the reverse complement.
AGCGTCAGGATGCTGCTTGGGAAAAAGAAGCAATGAAAAAACTACCAATGTTAAAGCGCTCCACAAATATGTTGATCTGTGGGGAGGACCTAGGATTGGTTCCATCCTGTGTGCCAGATGTGATGTATCAATTGGGGATGTTAAGTTTAGAGGTACAACGTATGCCAAAAGCAAACCATAAAACCTTCTTCCATCCGAATGATGCACCTTATTTAAGTGTTGTTACACCTTCTTCTCATGATACAAGTACCATTAGGGGATGGTGGGAAGAAGATCATGCAAAGACCCAACAATTTTATCATTATGAAATGGGGCAACAAGGTATCGCACCTGTCTATTGTGATGGATGGATTAATAAAGCAATTTTATCACAACATTTATATTCCCCTGCCATGTGGGCCATCTTCCAATTACAAGATTTTATGGGTATCGATGAATCCATACGCAGACCGGATCCAAATGAAGAACGCATCAATATACCTGCTAATCCAAAACATTATTGGAGGTATAGGATGCATCTTAGTTTAGAACAGTTATTGAAGGAAGAACAATTTAATCAAGAATGGTTCCAGTTGATTCAATCAAGTGGTAGAGCATAATTAAAATTAGTACAAGTGCAATTAGATTTTTGGGAACAAAGTATACCTTTCGAATATCCTTTTACCATTTCAAATGGTAGAACAAAGACCCATCAACATAGTTTGATGGTGCGCTTGTCATTGGGAAATTGGTCAGGCTTTGGAGAAGCTCCAGCAATTGTATATTACAATGTCACAGTTGCAGATATGATGGCGCAGTTGGAAAAGCAAAGAAAATTAATTGAAAAGTTTGCGTTGATTGACCCTGAAAGATTTTGGCATTTTCTGCACCATCTTTTTCCGAATGATCCATTTTTAGTTTGTGCACTGGATATGGCTGGCTGGGATTTATGGGGTCAGATGAAAAAACAACCACTACATCAATTGTGGAACACCAATTGGGAAACAACAGGTGCCAAACAACCACCTATTTGCGATTACACTTTAGGAATCGATCCTATCAATAAGATGGTACAAAAAATGGAAGCGCATCCTTGGCCTATTTATAAGGTGAAAGTGGGCACTGACTATGATATTGAAATGATCACCGAATTAAGAAAGCATACAGACAAACCAATTCGTGTAGATGCCAATGCTGGATGGACAACCGAAGAAGCACTATTAAAGATTCCAGCACTCGCTGCATTAGGAGTTGAATTGGTAGAGCAACCATTGGCAAAAGACAATTGGGAAGGTATGGCACAATTGAAGCGACAAGCCATTTTACCCTTATTTGCAGACGAATCCTGTGTATTTGAAAAAGACGTTGCCACCTGTGCAAATTATTTTGATGGTATTAATATTAAATTAACCAAGTGCAGTGGCTTAACACCAGCCTTGCGCATGATTAAGGAAGCCCGTGACTTGGGATTAAAAGTAATGATGGGCAGTATGAATGAATCTGTCATTGGTTCTGCTGCGATAGCGCAATTTTTACCTCAATTAGATTATGTAGATATGGATGGGCCACTGTTAATGACCCAATTAAATGGGGTTGGATTAAACTATAATTTTAATAACCAAAATGGATTGATTGAACCATTATTACATCCAGGACTAGGTGTTGCCTTTAGAATGCCTTTTGATAAATAAAGAAAATGACACCAGAGCGTACCGAAAAATTATTAAAAGTATTACACCAACGTCAAGCAAATTTGACGGTGATTATGGAGAATGTTCAAGATCCTCATAATATCTCGGCAGTATTAAGAACCTGTGACGCGGTGGGTATACAAGAAGTGTATGTGTTGAGTACAGAATTACCTGTGTATAAACATTTTGGCTATAAAAGTAGTAGTAGTGCTATTAAGTGGTTAACTATTCATGAATACCATGATGTACAAAAATGTGTTGACGATGTTCGTAAAAAATTCAAAACCATTTTAACAACGCATTTATCCAGCGATGCTATCGATTTACATGCGATTGATTTTACTGAATCTGTAGCGCTTGTTTTTGGTAATGAACATGGGGGTGTTTCTGAAAAATTACGTGGAATGGCAGATGGTAATTTTATCATCCCACAAATGGGGATCATACAGAGTTTAAATATTTCAGTAGCCTGTGCTGTGACCATTTATGAAGCCATGCGTCAAAAAAGAAACGCAGGGCATTATGATGCTTGTAGTTTACCTGCCGAACAGCTTGCTCAATTAAAAACAGAGTGGGGGTTTGAAGAAGCTGAATAGAGATTTACATTTGTTCAGGCACTTCAATGCCTAAAGTTTGCATGGCTTGTTTTAAAGTAGCTGCAGTCAATATTCCTAATTGTATTCTTAAGTTTTTCTTCTCTTCTGATTCTGCATTATTTATAGACAATTCTGCATAGAAGCTGTTGAATAATTTAGCTAAATTAAATGCATAGATCGCCAATTTAGAAGGATCTAAAGCCTCAGCTGCTTCATTCACTTCTGCCGAAAAATTAGCCAACTGCATAGCAAGTGCTTTTTCCAATGGCAAAAGTGTTGCACTAAATGCATGCACATTTGTCCCCGTTTTTCTTAGGATACTTTTGATTCTCGCATGGGTGTATTGAATGAATGGACCTGTGAAACCATGAAAGTCAATACTCTCTTCTGGGTTAAAGATCATTTTCTTTTTAGGGTCAACCCTTAATAAAAAGAATTTCAATGCCCCTAATCCAATCGTGTTATATAATTTTTCTAATTGCTCGGCATTAAAGTCATCCACTTTACCAAGTGACTCCGTTTTTTCTTTTGCAATTTGAATCATGCCGTCTACTAAATCATCTGCATCTACCACAGTGCCTTCTCTGCTCTTCATCTTACCGGTAGGTAATTCAACCATCCCATAACTTAAATGATAGATACTATCCGAAGCAGGTAATTGTAGTTTTTGACAAATCAACTTCAACACTTTAAAATGGTAGTTTTGTTCGTCACCCACTACATAAATACTAGCGTCTGTATTGAATTCTTTTTGTTTGAGTTCAGCAAGCCCAATGTCTTGTGTCATGTACACAGAAGTGCCATCTTTTCTTCGTACTATTTTTTCATCCAATCCATCACCAGTTAAATCAATCCATACAGAACTATCCTCTTTTTGATAGAATACTTTTTTTGACAATCCTTGGTCTACTAAATCCTTTCCTAATAAATAGGTATTGCTCTCGTAATAAGTTTTGAAAAAGTCGGACCCAATTTTTTGATAAGTCACATCAAATCCAGCATAAACCCATTCATTCATTTGCTTCCAAAGTGCCATGGTTGATGCATCACCTTCTTCCCATTTCAATAACATTGCTTGCGCCGCTTTTTGAATAGGGGCGGATTGCTCTGCTTCCTCATTTGACATTCCGCTAGCAATGAGTTGAGCTACTTCTGCCTTATACGCGTCATTGTATTTGACATAATATTCCCCTACAAAATGGTCGCCCTTCATATTGGTACTTGCAGGTGTTGCGCCATTCGCAAATAATTGCCAAGCAATCATGCTCTTACAAATATGAATCCCTCTATCATTTACGATACAAGTTTTAACGACATCATTGCCTTGTAGTTTTAATATTTCTGCAATACTCCAACCTAAAAAATTATTTCTAAGATGTCCTAAGTGTAGAGGCTTATTGGTATTAGGGGAGGAGTACTCCACCATGATTTTTTTTGGATCCGTAGTCAGTGTCACTAATTTGCTGGTATCAGTTGCTTGTAGATAGTCCAACCAAAACTGGTCACTGATGGTAAAGTTTAAAAATCCTTTTACAATATTAAATGCGGTGATTGTACCTGGCATACTAGCCATAATTGCTTCACCTAATGCATTGCCCAATTCATCGGGGCTTTTGCCTAATTGTTTTACAAAAGCAAATAGTACAATGGTATAATCCCCCTCAATTTCTGGCTTGGTTGCATTCACCAATACCTGTTCACTTTTAATTTGAACTTGATAGATGTTTTGAATGGCGTCTGCTGTGGCCTGCTTTAAATGTTGGATCAACTGCATAAAATAGGATTACCGACTGCAAAAGTAATTAATTAAGGTTACCTTTACGCATACATGTTGAAAGTACACGAATTTATAAGCAAATTAATTCTAGACCTAATAGATGGGATGTATCCATTATTTAGGAGGTTCATGCCGTTGAAAACCTTTCGATATGCAGCATGTGGTGGGGGCAATACGGTCTTAGATATTCTATTGTTTTTTATCTCCTACAACTTTATTTTAAAGACCCTACCAGTGCAAATTGGATGGTTAACGATTAGTCCTCATATTGCATCTTTTATGATCAGCTTTACAGTGACTTTCCCGATAGGCTTTTATTTAAGCCGTTATGTGGTGTTTCAGGAAACATCCGTTCGTAAGACCAAACAGCTTTTGCGCTACTTTACAGTGGTCTTAGGCTGTATCTTTTTAAACTATATCTTTCTGAAAGTATTCGTTGAAGCGTTAGAATGGAATGCGACCTTTTCTAAGATTGTAACCACTTTTTTTGTGGTTATTTTCAGCTACACAAGCCAAAAGAACTTCACATTTAAGACTAAGACGGTATAACTCATCTGCCTTTTCTTCCCTTTTTTTAAGGTATTTATGCCATTTCAGTCCCATTTTAAAGGGGCACATGCCTAATTTATGCCATTTTTACCTATTCGACAGAATGGCATAATGATTGAACTATGGTAGTGAATTAATCATTGAAAATCAATCATTATGGGAAAAATTATAGGAATTGACTTAGGTACCACAAATAGTTGCGTATCAGTTATGGAAGGCGGAGAGCCAGTAGTAATTGCGAATGACGAGGGAAGAAGAACCACGCCATCGGTAGTAGCGTTCTTAAAAAATGGAGAACGTAAAGTAGGTGATCCAGCTAAAAGACAAGCCATCACAAATCCACAAAACACCATCTCTAGTGTGAAGCGTTTTATGGGTCGTCGTTTTAATGAAGTTGCAAGTGAATTAAGCTTGGCTAGTTATAAAGTAGTTAAAGGGGATAACGATACAGTGCGTGTTCAAATTGAAGACCGTATGTATACACCTCAAGAAATCTCTGCAATGGTTTTACAGAAGATGAAAAAAACTGCAGAAGATTATTTAGGTACTGAAGTAACAGATGCAGTAATCACTGTACCTGCTTATTTTAACGATGCACAAAGACAAGCGACTAAAGAAGCTGGTGAGATTGCAGGTTTGAATGTTCGCAGAATTGTGAACGAGCCAACTGCAGCAGCATTAGCCTATGGTTTAGATAAAAAGAACATTGAGCAAAAAATTGCTGTATTCGATTTAGGTGGTGGAACTTTTGATATTTCTGTCCTTGATTTAGGGGATGGTGTATTTGAAGTTAAGTCAACCAATGGTGATACACATTTAGGTGGAGATGATTTTGATAAAGTAATTATGGATTTCTTAGCGGATGAATTCAAGAATCAAGAAGCAATTGATTTAAGAAAAGATCCAATGGCTTTACAACGTTTAAAAGAAGCGGCTGAAAAAGCAAAAGTTGAATTAAGTTCTTCTTCTGAAACAGAAATCAACTTACCTTATATCACTGCAGTAGATGGTGTTCCAAAGCACTTAGTATTAAAATTAACAAGAGCAAAATTTGAATCACTTGCAGATAGTTTATTTGCACGTTGTTTAAAGCCATGTGAAGCTGCTTTGAAAGATGCAGGTTATACGACTTCTCAAATTGATGAAGTGATCTTAGTAGGTGGATCTTCAAGAATTCCAAAAGTGCAAGAGCTTGTTGAGAAATTCTTTGGTAAGAAACCAAACCGTTCAGTAAACCCAGATGAGGTTGTTGCAATTGGTGCAGGTATCCAAGGTGGTGTATTGACTGGAGATGTGAAAGATGTATTGTTATTAGACGTTACACCTTTGAACTTAGGTATTGAAACAATGGGTGGTGTGATGACAACAATGATTGCATCTAACACAACGATACCTACAAAGAAAACAGAGATCTACTCAACAGCGAGCGATAGCCAACCTGGTGTTCAGATTCATGTAATTCAAGGAGAGCGTCCAATGGCTGCTCAAAATAAAAGTTTAGGTATGTTTAACTTGGATGGTATTCCACCAGCGCCAAGAGGTGTACCTCAGATTGAAGTAACTTTTGATATTGACGCTAACGGTATCTTAAACGTAAGTGCAAAAGATAAAGGAACAGGTAAAGAACAAAAAATTAGAATCGAAGCGGGTAGTGGTTTAACGAAGGAAGAAATCGAAAAGATGAAAGCCGAAGCTAAAGCAAACGAAGCTTCTGATAAAATAGAAAAAGACAGAGTAGAAAAATTAAATGAAGCCGATAGCTTAATATTCCAAACTGAGAAACAATTGAAGGAATTTGGTGAAAAAATCCCTGCTGATAAAAAAGCACCAATTGAATCCGCTTTAGAAACATTAAAAGTAGCACACCAAGCGCAAGACGTTACACAAGTAACTGCTGCTTTGGAAGCTATGAACGCTGCATGGACTGCTGCAAGCGAAGACATCTATAAAGCACAAGCAGATGGCGGCGCAAATGCTGCTGGATCTGATGCAGGTGCTCAACAAGGTGGATCTGCTGCAAATGATACAGTGGAAGATGCACAATTTGAAGAAGTAAAGTAAGATTTACGAATTCATTTAAATGATTAAAGCCCTCCATTTATGGGGGGCTTTTTTTGTTTCTAACTTATTTGATTGTAGCTTCGCGGCTGATTAATATAATTTATGAAGCGAATTGAAAGACATAGGGCCATTTTAGGGGTAGACGATAAGGCTACTTTAAGCGATTTAAAGAAAGTATATCGCAAGATCATGATGGAATGGCACCCTGATAAGTTCCAGGACAATGAGGAGGCAAAAAAAGATGCCGAAGTGAAGTCCACAAAATTAATCGCGTCCTATCATTTTTTAGTAAGTGTACATGCAGAAACGCATGAAGCTACAAAAGAGGCCTATATCGCTACAACAACCGAATCAAGTATTAAAGATTTTGAATTTAAATCTGAGATCCTTAGAGTTGAATTTTCGGACGGTTCAGAATATGAATACTATGGTGTCCCTAAAGCAATCTATGTTAAATTAGTCAATGCGGACACGCCAGACCGTTTTGCGAGACGCCATATTTACAATACCTATTTATACAGAAGCACTAGCAAGATTGTAGGAGATTAATCTTACATTTATTGTATGGAAAACAAGACTAAGGCGCTTATAAAAAAGGGCATGTTATATGGAATGATCGCGTTCTATATTTTTGGTGGCTACAATCACTTTAGAGATCCAGCCTTTTATATACCATTAATCCCTCCTTATTTGGCTACTTGGGCTGTGGAGCTGAACTTATTGTCTGGCGTATTTGAAATTGGCTTAGCGCTTTTATTAATTCCATTACAGACAAGAAAATATGCAGGTTGGGGTATTGTACTAATGTTAATTGCCTTTATTCCTAGTCATATTTATTTTATACAAAGAGGTACATTCTCTTTAGGCACAATCACCATGAACCCAATGATCAGTTGGATTAGGTTATTGGCATTTCAGCCTTTATTTATTGTCTGGGCCCTTTGGGTTAGTAAAGGGAAATAGGGAAGGCGTGGTGTTGATATACGCTTGATACTTTTCTGTATGTCCCCATTTTTCCATCCCTGAAATTTCTAGTAGTCTAACACCACTTACATACACGAGTAGTAAATAGGTAAACAGTGGTGAGATCAAACTTATATACTGTCCTCCTGTTAATGAAGAAAAAGACATGATGGCAACTCCTAACCATAAAGCGATTTCACCAAAATAATTGGGGTGTCTTGAATAAGCCCATAGTCCATGTTGAATGAATTGATCTTTGTTATCCGGATTTTTTCGGAACTGTGACTTTTGCATATCGGCAATGATCTCTACTACAAAGCCAATGATAAAAACAAGTAAGCCAATATAAAATAATCCATTTTGTATTACGCCTTCTTTACTCGCAATGGCTGTTAAAGCACACATAGAACATATTGAAACCCACATACCTTGCAAAGTCCATGTCATGAAGAACCTTGTGGGTGAGGGTTTGATGAGTTTGAATCTTTTATCTTCTCCCGCTTTATGTATTCTCGTAAATAAGAATGATCCTAAACGGATTGTCCATATTAGGATACAAGCTGCTAATATAATGCTAGCAATATTTACATTCATGGATGCATAACTATGGTAACAGACAAATGATACAACGGTCATATAAGTGATGCTTCCTGTTAGGTCATAGAATTTTTCTGTTTGAAAAAGATAGGCAGGGATAAATGCAATCCATTGAATCACATAAGCAATCAATACAGCTTCTTGGATTAGCTTCAATCCAGTTAATAGTGCAATGCCATATCCAATAGCAAAGGAGAGCAATGAGAAGATTAAATTTAGAATAGATTGCTTCATGATTGTGTTTTGATATATTGATACAAGATGAAAATAAAAAGATAAATCAATAAATAGATACGGTATTGATTTCTTGTTTTGATGTAATCTGGATTTTCTGGATACATATTACTGAATAAGCCAATGATCTCTTTTTTGAATAGGGGTTTGATATTTATTTTCCAGTCGTCTGTTTGGTAGACAATCTTTCTGAACTTACTTCTGAAATAAGTGCTGGGGATGCCCCATATGATTAGTAGGGTTAGTAAGATTTGAGGAATGGTCATGGTTAAAGATAGAAAAGAATCCTCAAACCTGATTTCAGGACTGCCGGCTTCGCCGTCTTCCTTCAGAGTTGGGCGTACCCAAACCCTTTCAACTCTTTTCAGGATTGCCGGCTTCGCCGTCTTCCTGAACTTCTACGTGGGGCTTACCCAAACCCTTTCAACAAAATGCTTCGCATTTCGTTGTGTTTTTTAATGCTCGTCAACTTACGTGAGCGAGCTCCCGACGTTGTCTCGCATTAAAAAACCCTGTCACTTTCGTGACAGGGTTTGTGCCCAGAACAGGAATCGAACCTGCACTACCTTGCGATAACCAGATTTTGAGTCTAGCGCGTCTACCAATTCCGCCATCTGGGCAATTTACACCTGAGTGCGCGGCGGGCTGCAATATTACATTAATGATGGAAATCTTCCAAAATCCTATCAAGGTATTTTTTCTTGTAGTAGTAGGATTTTATTTGCAGCATTGCTTCTTGGGAAATAGAATCGATCTGATCCATTTCCATATACGTTTGAATAGGTGCATATAGTTCATTTTTTAACTGTGCAATTTGTTGTATGATGACTTGTTTTGCATTTTCATCTTCTGCATCCATCCAGGCCTCGTTAAATTCCATCATTTCCATTAAAAAACTTGGTTCTAGGGCATATTTCTCATCTGGGGTAAGTATGCCTTGTATTTCGAGTACATAGGGTAGAATGCGTTCTTTTTGATTCAAAAGGGTATAACCTTTATTCGCCATAGCGGATTGTTCTAAAGCAGTTTCCTGCTCATCGGAATTGCCCTGTGCAAATTTATCGGGATGAGATGCTTTCTGGATCTCCATGAAAGCAGCCCTTAGTTTTTGTGTATCTACTTGAAAACCAATAGGAAGACCAAATAACTCAAAATAGTTCATGCTGAAATTTCTTATATTGTGCAAAATAACCAATATGCCTGTATTAGGACTTATTAAAGAGGGAAAAGTTCCCAGTGATAATAGGGTGGCTTTAACGCCTAAGCAATGTAAGTGGCTTAAAGAGCAACATCCAGATTGGGATATTATTGTAGAAGCATCACCAAATAGATGTTATAAAGATGAGGAATACAAAAGAGAAGGATTAGAATTAGTGACTGATATTAGTAAAGCAGATATTTTATTGGGTATTAAAGAGGTGCCGAAGGCCCAGTTGATTGCTGATAAAACTTATTTATTCTTTTCCCATACCAAAAAGGCACAACCTTATAATCAAGCCTTGTTTCATAAAATGATGGATCTAGGTATTACGCTGATTGATTATGAATGTTTAGAACATGAGGATGGACAAAGACTCATTGGTTTTGGTTTTTTTGCAGGCATTGTTGGTGCACATAATGGCATCATGGCTTATGGCAATCGTACCAAAGCATTTCATCTAGGTAGGGTGAAGGAAGTAAAAGATTATAGAGAATTGATCCACACTTATTTTGGATTGAAATTACCTCCAGTAAAAATTGTTATCACAGGGTCGGGTAGGGTGGCTCATGGTATTTTAGAGGTGATGAATTTAATGGATGTGCAACAAGTAGAACCAGAAGAGTTTGATCGCCATTATGCTTATCCTGTGTATGTGCATTTAAAAGGCAAAGATTTATACAAGCATAAAATAACGAAGGCATATGAGCGCAATGATTTTCATGCCCATCCCGAAAATTACGATTGCATATTTAAACAATACTTGCCACATGCTCAGATTTTAATGAATGGTATTTATTGGGAACCTGGGATTCCTCCATTGTTCACGCATCAAGATTTATTAGAAGAAGAGTTTGTGTTGACCACTATTGCAGATATTACAGACGATGCTCATGGTAGTGTGCCTTGTAATTTAGGAGACGCGCCTTCAGAAGATCCTGTATATGGTGTCAATGTCAATAGTTTTGAAAAAACTTCCCCATACTTACCAGAAGGAATTGATATTATGGCTGTAGGTAATTTACCCAATGAATTACCGCGTGATGCTAGCAGGTTTTTTGGAGAGCAGTTGATCAAGTATGTTTTACCCGATTTAGTATCTGGCGGGAATGAAATTATTCAACGTGCAACGATGTTAGAAAAAGGGGTCTTGAATCCTCGCTATGAAAATTTAGTAGACTATTCAAAGCACTAGTAGATCTAATTATTATCTTGTAAAAAACAGACTTTATAATTTATTATAACTAGTAAAATTATAAGTGTAAATAATAATCCTTCAAGTAATTGGTAAATTCAGTCGTGTAGGATTGATCTTCATTTTTGATGACAATTTTATTTCTTTGTATTGCCGTCTCCTTTTGCTTCACAAATTTTAACATGGCCCTGATGGGAAGATGCTTTGCATCATTGTACATCAAACATTCTTCGGATAATTCTAACCCATAGTTGGATGCTATTTTTTGCATCGTGTAAGCTCTTAAGGTCGGTACTAAAACATACCAAGTACCATATTCTTGTAATAAACTAGCAACTGATTTTGCTAAATCATCCCATGACAAAGCAGTACTATGCGAAGCTAAATTCTTAGCAGAATCTGTTGATGTTAAATCTTGTTCGTAAAAAGGTGGATTGGTAATGATACAATCAAATAATTGCTTTTTGTCATCTGCGGCATAATTTTGTATAGATGTATGAACCACATCCAATCTTTCTTTCCAAGGGCTTAAATCGAAATTAGATGCTGTTTGGTTAAATGCCCCTTCCTCAATTTCAATGGCAGTGATATGTGCAGCAGATTGTTGTGCAAGCATTAAACTAAGTAAACCTGTGCCAGAACCAATATCTAATATTTTTTTAGCAGTTTGTATTTGCACATCAGCAGCAGCCCATGCACCAAATAAACATGCATCAGTACATACTTTCATTGCAGTATATTCCTGATGCATGATAAATTGTTTACACTGGAAATAGGGGTTTGCCACTATTATTCAGCTGTTAAACCAGCTACGATATACTCTTTGTTTAAACGAGCAATGTTCGCTATTGAAATTTCTTTTGGACAAGCTGCTTCGCAAGCACCTGTATTGGTACATGCTCCAAAGCCTTCCTTATCTAATTGTGCCACCATATTGGTTACACGAGTTTTTCTTTCTGGACCACCTTGTGGCAATAAGGCTAAGTGGGATACTTTAGCACTTAAGAATAACATGGCAGAGCTATTTTTACAAGCTGCTACACAAGCACCGCAACCAATGCACATGGCTGCTGCAAAAGATTCATCTGCTTTTGATTTTTCGATTGGTAAAGAATTACCATCCACCGCATTACCTGTATTTACACTAATGTATCCACCAGCTTGAATGATTCTATCAAATGCAGATCTGTCTACTGTCAAATCTTTAATTACCGGGAATGCATTTGCTCTCCATGGCTCAATCACAATGGTATCATTGTCTTTGAATGCACGCATATGCAATTGACAAGTGGTATTGGCTTGCCAAGGGCCGTGTGGCTTACCATTGATATACATAGAACACATCCCGCAAATACCTTCTCTACAATCATGGTCAAATGCAACTGGTTCTCCACCTGTTGTAATTAATTGTTCGTTCAAAATATCCATCATTTCTAAGAAAGACATCTCATCAGAAATATTTTCAACTCTGTACATTTGAAATGCACCAGCAGTTTTTGTATTCTTTTGACGCCAAACCTTTAAATTTAAATTCATAGTAGTATGTGACATGGCAATATTATTTATAGTTTCTTTGAGATGGTTGAATCACTTCATATTTCAATTCCTCTTTGTGTAAAGCCCACTCATGTTCATTTTTCAATTCCCATGCAGCAACATACATAAAGTTTTCATCGTCTCTTAATGCTTCACCTTCTGGTGTTTGGTATTCTTCTCTAAAGTGACCACCGCAGCTTTCTTCTCTCGCTAATGCATCTACACACATTAATTCTCCTAATTCAATAAAGTCCGCAACACGGTTGGCTTTATCTAATTCAGGATTGTATTCGTTGATCTCTCCAGGGATTCTAACATCTGACCAGAATTCTTTTTTCAATGCTTGTACATCAGCTATCGCTTGCTTCAAACCTGCTTCTGTTCTTGACATACCACATTCGTTCCAAATAATTTTACCTAAACGCTTGTGGAAGCTTTCAACAGATTGTTTTCCGTTGATATTTTTCAATTTTGCTATTCTTTCAGCAACTATTTTTTCTGCAGCTTCAAATGCAGGGTGTGAAGTAGGGATAGGCGCATTGTAAATCTCATCAGCTAAATTGTTACCTAATGTATAAGGAATCACAAAATAACCATCTGATAAACCTTGCATCAAAGCACTCGCACCTAAACGGTTGGCACCGTGATCACTAAAGTTGGCTTCTCCCAATGCATATAAACCTGGCACAGAAGTTTGTAATTCATAATCTACCCATAAACCACCCATGGTATAGTGCACCGCTGGATAAATACGCATTGGTACTTCATATGGATTTTCACCCGTGATTTTTGCATACATAGTAAATAAGTTACCATATTTTTCTTTCACGACTTCTTTACCTAAAGCAATGATCTCCTCCTGGCTTGCATTACTTAAACCTTTTTTGCTTATTTCTATTTTACCATAACGCTCAATTGCTGCAGCATAGTCTAAATACACCGCTTGTTTAGAAGTGCCGACTCCATATCCTGCATCACATCTTTCTTTTGCAGCACGAGACGCTACGTCACGTGGTACTAAGTTTCCGAATGCTGGATAACGACGCTCTAAAAAATAATCTCTATCTGCATCTGGAATCTCATTTGCTTTTCTAGTTTCTCCTACATTTTTAGGGACCCAGATACGACCATCATTTCTTAAAGACTCTGACATCAAAGTCAATTTAGATTGGTGGTCACCACTTACTGGAATACAAGTAGGGTGGATCTGAGTGAAACAAGGGTTGGCAAAAAAGGCACCTTGCTTATGCGCTTTCCATGCAGCAGTGACGTTCGATCCCATTGCATTGGTTGACAAATAATAGACGTTACCATATCCACCAGTGCACAATAAAACCGCATATCCAAAATGTCTTTCTAATTCACCTGTTACTAAATTACGTGCAATAATACCTTTTGCTTTACCGTCTACTTTAACCACGTCTAACATTTCGTGACGCGCAAACATTTGCACATTTCCCAATGCAACCTGACGCTCTAATGCTTGATATGCGCCAATTAATAATTGTTGTCCTGTTTGACCAGCAGCGTAGAAGGTTCTTTGAACTTGCGTACCACCAAAGCTACGATTGCTTAATAAACCGCCATATTCACGCGCAAAGGGAACACCCTGTGCCACACATTGATCAATAATATTTGAACTCACTTCTGCTAAACGATGCACATTGGCTTCGCGAGAACGATAGTCTCCACCTTTGATGGTGTCATAGAACAATCTAAATACGCTGTCACCATCATTCTGATAGTTTTTAGCAGCATTGATACCACCTTGTGCAGCAATAGAGTGGGCACGACGTGGTGAATCCTGAAAACAAAATGCTTTCACTTTATACCCCATTTCACCTAAAGAAGCAGCAGCAGAAGCACCAGCTAAACCGGTACCCACTACAATCACTTCCATTTTTCTTTTATTAGCTGGGTTGACCAGTTTACAATGGCCTTTATAATCTACCCATTTATTATCAAGATCACCTTTTGGAATTTTAGCGTCTATCATAGTTAATCTTTTATCAATCAGTTAATGAAATTGTGTTTGTTTTTTTGAACTATTTAATCCAATCAAAATAAAAGCTAATTGGCATTGAAGCAAAAAGCAATGGAATGAAAATAGCAAAGCCATACCCTAAGCTTGTTAACATGGCATGGTACTTTTTATTATGTACACCAATTGTTTTAAAAGCACTTTGGAAACCATGTGCTAAGTGATAGCCTAAAGAGCCACAAGCTAAAACATACAATACAACGATATAAGGATTGGTAAATACTAAATCCATTTCGGCATATAAATTATGTAAGATCACACCATTGTGTTCCACCTCGCCTAATGCTTTAATACCGCCCATGCCACCTAGTCTACTTGGAGTCCAAAAATGATAAATATGGGCTATTAAAAACAAAAGAATAAGGGTGCCTAAAATCGCCATACTTCTGCTATACCACTTACTCCCTTTGTCATAGTTCACTGCATATCCAACCGCTCTTTTACTTTTATTTTCCAGGGTCAATAAATAACCTTGATAAATGTGTAAGAAGATGCCAAGGAATAATCCAATTTCTAAGATTCTAGGTACGGCATTACTTCCCATAAAATGTCCAGCTTTATTGAACATCAATCCACCATCATTTGCAAAAATGGTTGCGTTCAGTCCAGCATGTACAATTAAAAAAAGAATTAAGAAAATACCTGTGAATCCCATTACCAATTTTTTTCCTACGGAAGAGGTAAACATTTGTTTGAATGTCATAGTAGATGAGTTTAAAAATCTCCGCAAAAATACGAATCAAATAGATAGGATTCGTTCTATGTTGCTTATTTTTAAGACAATAGACAAATTTCTTCTACAAACAGCTCATCGGCCTATTGGATGGTTCAGCCCTTTTATCAACCGCCCTTCAATTATTTAGGGTCATACAAATGAATGTACTAATTTTACCACATGATTAAAGTGTTAAGTATTCTTTGGAATAGCTTTAAAATGGCCCTTCAAGAGCTAAAAGTAAATAAGTTAAGAACCTTTCTTTCCTTGTTTGGTATCACTATTGGTATCTTTTGTATCATTGGCGTTTTAGCCACCATTGATAGTTTGAAATCAAAAGTGAAAAGTGATTTATCTAGTTTTGGAAGTAATACAATTTATATAGACAAATGGGATTATGCTGGTGGACCTGAATATCCATGGTGGAAGTTTGTGAAAAGACCATCTATGAAAATCGCCGAAATGGAGATGGTGAAAAAGAAAAGTAGTTTGGCTGCCAACACCGCATTCTTTGTTTCTACCAATGCGACATTCACTTATGAAGAAAACGTATTAAAAGGAATTAATATATATGGTGTGACCGAGGAGTTCAAAGACATTCAAGCATTTAATATTAAATACGGTCGTTTTTTCTCTGAATCGGATTTCCAAAG
>CAMAQL010000011.1 GCA_945860605.1 Chitinophaga pinensis | reverse complement strand
CTAACTGTGAAAGGAAAAGGATATGAACTCGCAGAAAAAGACCAAACAAAATGGCATGCGCCAGGATTATTTGATAAGTTGACAGGAGAGATAATTAAGAAAAAAATTGAAACGCCTCAACCTCCAAAATACCAAGACGTATTTGGTTTAACCCTTGTTGAATTAGCAGAAATGAATCCCATGATCATGGGCGTAACGCCTGCGATGCCAAGTGGCTCCTCTATGAAATTCATGATGGATGCCATGCCAGACCGTGCTTTCGACGTTGGCATTTGTGAACAGCATGCAGTGACTTTGAGCGCTGGTCTTGCCACACAAGGGGTAAAAGCTTTTTGTAATATTTATTCCACTTTCATGCAACGTGCCTATGATCAAGTGATACATGATGTGGCATTGCAAAAATTACCTGTTATTTTTTGTTTGGACCGTGCAGGATTGGTTGGTGAAGATGGACCAACACACCACGGATGTTATGATATTGCTTTCTTTAGATGTATCCCTAATTTAATTATTGCGGCACCAATGAATGAGCAAGAATTAAGGAATATGATGTATACTGCTCAATTGCCTTCAACAAATTTACCTTTTGTCATTCGTTATCCAAGAGGCGAAGGTGTGATGGTAGATTGGAAAAAACCTTTCGAACAATTGGCTATCGGACAAGGACGCAGATTAAAAGAAGGTAAAGAAGTGGCTATTCTTACTTTTGGACACCCAGGCAACAACGCTCAAACTGCTATTCGTAATTTAAGACTCGAAGGCATTGATCCTGCACACTATGATATGCGTTTTGTGAAACCACTCGACGAAGCATTACTGCATGAAGTATTCCAAAACTATAAACTCGTTGTCACTGTAGAAGATGCAACAGTGGTAGGTGGATTAGGCTCTGCTGTGTTGGAATTCATGAACGCACACAACTACCATAGTCAAGTGCGTATTTTAGGTATCCCAGATGCGGTGGTGGAACATGGTACACTAAAAGAATTACAACAAGAATGTCATTACGACGCTATGGCGATTGCCAGTGCTGTAAAAAATCTTTTAGGAAAATCGGTGTTGGTAGAAGGATAATTAATTCAAACTAGGATCAAAATCTCCTTCTTCTTTTGGCGCGTCTGCAAATGAACTTTGATCAAACTTTGTTTCGTATGAATCTGTTTGTTCGATGTATCCCGGCTCTAAATCATCTTCTCTGTTTTCATTCCACTCTAAGATGAAATTATTTCGTCCTTCTCCTACCAATAATTTCATGTATTTCTGTTGTGCCAATTCTAATATAGATAAGAACAAGAATAAAGCGTGTACTCGGTCTTCGCAAATATCAAATACTTTTTCGAAAGCAACTGTCTGTCCCTCTTTCACCAACGTAAGCAAATAAGTACGACTGCCTTCCATGGTGTAATTGTATCGAACAACCGTATGCACAGGCTTATTTTGACGATCTTGAACGCGCAGCATCACTTTCTCAAAAGCCTTCATTAATTTAAATAAAGTAACTGTCTGCAGCTCTGTTCCTTCTGCAGCTTCCTCTCCAACCAATGACATCTCTTTTTGGATATTGCCACGCTTGAGCATCAGCATTCTCAATGCTTCTAAATCTGCCATTTGCACTGCAGCCTCTTTGTACTTTTTGTATTCTAAAATTTTGTCAATTAATTCTTGTCTTGGATCAATCTCGTTTCCTGAAGCATCGATCTCTTTTCTTGGTAATAATAATTTTGCCTTAATGCGCATTAATGTAGAAACAAATAAAATGAACTCGCTACTTAATTCAATATTTAGCTTGTCTTGTCCATGGATAAAGTCCAAGAAATCTTGAATGATTTTTGTGATCTGGATATTGTAAATATCCATCTCGTCACGCTCAATAAAGAACAATAAAAGGTCAAAAGGACCCTCAAATTGGTCCACTTTAATCGAATAATTTGTATGCTGGTTCATCCTTGCAAAGAAAGTGATATTTATCCATTTTTTAGTCAAAATGCGCCATCTTTGTTCAAAACCAGAAAGGATGCATCAGAAGTGGACCAATTGGCTTGTATTTGCCTTATTATCAATTGTATGGGGCAGTTCCTTTATCTTAATAAAAGAAGGCTTAAAAGCATTTACACCTTACCAAGTCGCTTCGCTTAGAATGCTTTTTGCAGGACTGGTTTTATTGCCTTTTGCGATTAAGGCATTCCGAAAAATACCTAAAGACAAAATGGGTATCGTGATTGTTTCTGGATTGGTGGGTAATTTTTTTCCAGCGTACCTTTTTTGCATTGCAGAAACTAGGATAGATAGTGCTTTAGCAGGAATTTTAAATTCACTGACCCCTTTATTTACCATCCTTGTTGGTATTATATTCTATAAAACACAAACCACCACGATCAAATTTTTAGGCATCTTGATTGGATTTGTGGGATTGACTTTTTTGCTCTTAACCGGAAAAGAAATGCGCTTTGAAAATATTTCATATGCAAGCCTTGTGCTCATTGCTACGATCATGTATGGCGTAAATGTGCATACAGTGGGCAGGAATTTAAAAGCCATTGGTTCCATCCAAATTGCTTCGGTCGCTTTCTCATTCTTAATTCTACCAAGCGCTGCCGTACTATTTTTCACAGGTTTTTTTAATTATGATTTTAAGGATCCCATTGTCATTCATAGTATTCTATCGAGTGCCGTTTTAGGGATGGTGGGCACCTCCATGGCCTCCATCTTGTTTTATTATTTAGTTAAAAAAGCAGGTATTTTATTTGGTTCCATGGTGACTTATGGTATTCCAATAGTCGCTGTGGTATGGGGTTTGATCTATGGAGAATCTTTGGCACCTTTGCAAGTGGTTTGTCTTGGTGTGATTTTATTAGGCGTCTATATTGTGAATAGAGGGAATTTAAATTTCATCCCCTTTCTAAAACAAAAAAGCCCCCAATCTTAAATTGGAGGCTATATTTTATAAAAAAATTAGACCATTAAACGGTCATGATTTCTTTTTCTTTTGCTTCTAACTGTTTTTCAACTAGTCCGATATGCTTATCTGTTAAAGACTGGATCTCATCTTCGGCACCCTTACAAATATCTTCGCTTGTGCCGTCTTTTTGTAATTTCTTCACTTGCTCAATACGGTCTCTTCTAATATTGCGAATCGCTATTTTGCTTTGCTCACCTTCTCCACCCGCCTTTTTTACCATTTCCTTTCTACGTTCTTCTGTCAATGGTGGCGTGAACAATCGAATATTGACGCCATCATTTTGTGGGGTGATCCCAATATTGGCACCCATAATAGCTCTTTCAATTAAAGGCAGCATGTTTTTCTCCCATGGCTGAATGCTAATGGTTCTGGCATCCAGTACTTGTACGTTTGCAATCTGACTAATGGGTGTAGGGGTACCATAATAATCCACGTTGACCCCTTCTAAAATAGAAGGAGAAGCTTTACCAGCTCGAATTTTGGACAATTCTATCTCCAAGTGGTTGATGGCTTTTTTCATGCCATTTTCTGCTTCTGTACTTATTTTCTTTAATTCGTCTGACATAATTCAATATTTTCAAAGACAAAGCTAATAAATCCTTGGTATTCTTCGCTTACCTTTTTTTATGGCACTAATTTTTCTATCTTTGTGGTAACGTTAAAACAAGATTATGTCAACAGCGGAATTAAATAGAACAGCTTCACAAGTAAGAAGAGATATCGTTAGAATGGTGCATGCACAACAAAGTGGTCACCCAGGTGGATCTCTAGGTTGCACAGATTTTTTAACCGCCCTTTATTTTAAAGTATTAAAGCATGATCCAGCATTTAATATGGACGGGAAAGGTGAGGATCTTTTCTTCTTATCCAATGGACATATCTCTCCAGTATTCTATTCTGTTTTAGCTAGATCGGGCTATTTTGATATTAAAGAATTAGCCACTTTTAGAATGATCAATTCTCGTTTACAGGGGCATCCTACAACGCACGAGCATTTACCTGGTATTCGTATTGCAAGTGGCTCTCTTGGACAAGGTATGAGTGTGGCGATTGGTGCTGCTTTATCCAAAAAATACAATAGCGATGATCGTATCGTGTATTCTTTACATGGTGATGGGGAATTGCAAGAAGGTCAAAACTGGGAAGCAATTATGTTTGCTGCGCACAATAAAGTAGATAATTACATTGCAACAATAGATGTAAACGGTCAGCAAATTGACGGCCCATTGAACAAGGTCTTGAATTTGGATAACTTAGAAGATAAATTCAAAGCATTTAATTGGACTGTATTGCATATGGATGGACACAATATGGATGAGATAGTAGCCACTTTAGAACATGCTAAAACATTGACTGGTCAAGGCAAGCCAATTGTGATATTGATGAAAACAATTATGGGCAAAGGTGTTGACTTTATGGAAACAGGCCACGAATGGCATGGTATTGCACCCAACGATGCGCAATTAGAAAATGCATTAGGACAATTGGAAATGACTTTAGGAGATTTTTAATTAACCAATGAATTATATAAAAAAAGGGAAGCATGCTTCCCTTTTTTGTGCCATATCTTTATTAGCCAATTTTTTCAAATATGCGACCAGCTGCTTTTTTAGCGGGAACCCAACCAGCAACGAAAGCAATCAAAACGACTAAACTAATCACAGCAAGGTAGTCTGTCCAAATTGCTTTGACAGGATAATAGTCAATGATAAAACTCACCCCTTGCAATTGGATAAAATGAAATTGAGTTTGTAAAAAAATCAAGCAAGAGGCTATCAATCCACCTATGAACGCCCCGGTCATGGACATCACAATAGACAAGCTGAGGAATATTTTTTGAATCGTGCCAGCAGTGGCACCCATCGCATGCAACACATGAATGTCTTTTTGTTTTTCTAAGACCAACATCGTTAAAGCACCCACTAAATTAAAGGATGCCACCACCATAATGAGTGCAAGAATAGCAAAAATGATCCATTTTTCTATTTGCATGATTTTATATAAGTCTGCATTTTGTTGGTATTTATTCTGTACCAAAAAACCTGGACCTAGTTTATCTTGTATTGCTGTAACAATACTTTTTTCTTTATTTAAATCAATGGATAATTCCACACCCGAATATTGATTGGAATCCAAATCAAATAAATATTGTGCAAATTGATTAGAAGTAAAAACATATTGTGCGTCAAACTCTTGTTGTACCGAGAATGCGCCAGACTGCACTGCTACCATGTGATTCAGCTGATCCATTGATTTTAGAGACTTTCCAGATCGGCCCACTGCAATCAACTCCAATTGCGTCCCCAACTCTGCATTGTACAATAATAAATTTTCTTCCACACCAATACCTATGACTAAATTAGGGCTATCTAAATTACCCAAAGAAAAAGCGCCTCGCTTTAAATATTGATTGACTTTATTAATATGTATATAATTGGAATCAACCCCTTTTACAAATACCACCGTTTGATTTTCATCACGAACAAGAATTGCTTTATTTTCTACAATGCCTGTGGCATAATGTACGCCAGGAATTTGTCTAATCGAACTTAATTGTGCGTGGGTAAGCTTAACAAATTTTGTAGTTGAAGGGACCACACGCAGGTCGGCATAGAAATCGGAATACAATCCATTTACAATTTCAGAGAAGCCATTCGAAACACTTAAAATAGTAATTAAGGCTGCAGTGCCAATGGCAATTGCAAAAACGCTGACCCATGCAATGAGTTGAATTGCCTGAAAGGAATATTTACCCCTAAAATAACGCCAAGCAAATAAAAAATGCAACTTATAGTGTTTTTAAAATCTCTTCCATTTTAAATACATAATCCAATGTGTCATCTAAATAAAAATGCAATACTGGAATACGTCTTAACTGATGTTTCATAGCCTCTTGAAGATGCTTTTTAATGTCCCAGGCCTGGGCTTGGATCTTCTTAAAGCAGGCTTCCTGGTCGGCCACCTGAAATAAACTCAAATAGATTCTAGCTTCTAATAAATCTGGGGTCACTTTTACAGTGGAGATGGATATCATCCCGCCTTGTAAATGGTTCAAGCCCAATTTTAAAAAAATATCGTTCATGGTGCTTTGAATGGCACCAGCCACTTGTTTCTGTCTTTTTCCCTCTTCCATAATCAAAGTCGTTGATTCGCTGTAAAATTAGTTACTTTGCTCATTATTCTGAGGGAATAGTTTTAATTATGAAGAAATTTTTTCGCATAGTAAGTTATATCAAGGAATACAAGACCTATATGGGCTGGTATGGTCTATTTATCTTGTTATCCATCCTTTTTAGCTTGTTTTCCTTAGGCATGCTAACTCCATTCCTTGACCTGATATTTGGAAACAATGCTTTTGCAAGTTTGACACCAGTATCGGTGACAGATAGCACCAACCTGAAAGACCTTATTTATCAATTTTTACAAGATACCATCCAAGTCAATGGTAAGGCATATGCATTGGGCTGGATCTGTGTATTCATTATCGTATCCATCTTTTTCAAAAATTTATTTTTATACCTCGCATTTTATTTTTTAGCGCCTATAAGGAATATGGTAACCAAGAAGTATTCCAAGCTTTTGTATGATAAAATTTTACAGTTGCCCGTTGGCTTTTTTACTGAAAAAAGAAAAGGCGATATTTTAAGTAGAGCCTCGAATGATATTGCAGAATTGGAAAGCTCGGTCATTAGTGCATTAGAGGGGTTGATCAAAGAACCATTAACGATCATTGGAATTTTAATTTTCTTATTCTTAATTAGTACCAAGCTCACGATATTTGTTTTCATTTTATTACCCTTAGCGGGATTTATTGTAGGTCGAATAGGTCGTAGCCTAAAAAAACATACCAATAAAGCGCAAGTTAAATGGGGAGAGATTTTAAGTCAGATGGAAGAAACATTATCTGGCTTGAGGATTATTAAAGCCTTTAATGCAGAAGGAAAAGTGAAAGGTCAGTTTTATGGCTTGGTTGAAGATATTTTTAATTTAAAAAATCGAATTTTATATCGCCGTGACTTAGCTTCTCCTGTTTCTGAATTTTTAGGTGTCTCCATTTTATGTGGAGTACTTTGGTTTGGTGGTAAGCTTGTTTTAAATGGCGATATTTTATCTCCAGGATCATTCATTACTTATGTGGCGTTGTTTTCACAAATCATCAATCCAGCAAAAGCATTATCACAAGCAGTTTACAATGTGAATCGCGGTACGGCTACACTAGATAGGTTGAATGAAATTTTAGAAGCACCTAATACAGTAGAAGAAGTTGCCAACCCAATTTTAATGAATGGATTTGAAGATAGTATTCATTTTGACAATGTAGGATTTGCCTACCATGACGCAAGTATTTTGAATGGCATTCAATTGACCATCAAAAAAGGAACTTCCGTTGCTTTGGTAGGTTCTTCTGGTGCAGGAAAAAGTACACTTGCAGATTTAGTGCCAAGGTTCCATGATGTGTCTTCAGGCAATTTATTCATTGATGGAAAAAATATTAAAAATTATAGTTTACATAGCTTAAGACAATTAATCAGTATTGTCACACAAGAGCCCATCTTATTCAATGATACGATCGCAGCCAATATTGCACTAGGCAAGCCAGAGGCGACCATGGAGGAAATTATTACTGCAGCTAAGATTGCGAACGCTTATGATTTTATTATAAAAAAAGAAGGTGGATTCGAATCTATGATTGGAGATAGAGGCAGTAAACTAAGCGGAGGCGAACGTCAACGCTTAACCATCGCAAGAGCCGTGCTTAAAAATCCTCCCATCTTAATTTTAGACGAAGCAACTTCTGCTTTAGATACAGAAAGCGAAAGATTGGTACAAGATGCGATTAATAATATGATGCAAAACAGAACTTCTATTGTGATTGCACATAGATTGTCAACTATCCGACACGCAGACGAAATCATCGTATTACAGAAAGGAGCAATCGTAGAACGCGGTAACCACGAAACCTTACTCGCACAAGGCGGTTACTACAAGAAATTAATTGAGATGCAGGAAGTGAAATAAGAAGTTACGATAGTAACTGATGCATAAAAAATGATTTATAAAAAACTTATTGCAACAAAAAACCCGATCAATGATCGGGTTTTTTAATAGATCTATTCAGTTCAAGCAATTTGCTTGTAATCATTTATTGATCGCTGCTATTTTTTACATACCCTAATTTTGCTTCTAAGCTTAAAGTAGCGTGAGGCACAGCGCGTAAACGTGCTTTGTCAATCAATCTACCTGTTACTCTACAAATACCATAGGTTTTGTTTTCGATACGCATGATTGCTTTCTCTAAGTGGTCGATGAAAGTGATCTGACGGCTAGCCATTTGGCCCATTTGCTCTCGCTCCATGCTTACACTACCATCTTCCATGGTCATGTATCTTGCATCATCATTATCACCACCCATTTCGTCCTTGCGAGTGATCAAGCCTTGTAAATAAACCAATTCTTTTTTTGCAGCTTCTAGTTTCTTTGAAATCAAATCTCTAAACTCTGCTAATTCAGCATCAGAATATTTAACTAATGTATCTGTTGATCTTTCTACTTCTTTTCTTTTTTCCATTGGTACATATCCTGGTTGATAAGGAACACTATTCTTTGCATTGATCTTTGGCACTTTGATATCCTTAATTGGTTCAGCTGCCTTACGCACCGGCTTTACTGGTGGCGTTGGAATCACTGGAACTGGTTTTGCAGGAGGCACATATTTTTCTACAGGCTTTGCAGCCACAACTGGTTTTACTGGCGCTTTTGAAACTGGCTTCGCTGGTGCTTTAACAGGTGCCGCTTTTTTAGCAGGAACTACTTTTTTAGCTGGCACAACCTTTTTTGCAGTAACCACTTTTTTAGCAGTAACTACTTTTTTTGCAGGAGCAGCCTTTTTTGCAGGAACTACTTTCTTTGCAGGGGCTACTTTCTTAGCAGGCGTTGCTTTTTTAGCTGGAACCGCTTTTTTTGTAGGAGCTACTTTTTTTGCTGGAACTGCTTTCTTTATAGGTGCAGCCTTTTTTGCAGGAGCCACTTTTTTTGCTGGCGCTGCCTTTTTAGCTGGTACTACTTTTTTTACCGGAGCAGCTTTTTTTGCTGGCGCAGCCTTTTTTGCTGGCACTGCTTTTTTAGCAGGGGCCGCTTTTTTTGCTGGCGCTGCTTTTTTAGCTGGGGCCGCTTTTTTAGGTGCTGGTTTTTTTGTAGCCATAATTATCCTTTTTGTCTAACTAAAATCCTTAGTTTTTGATCATTGATGTCGATATCGACGCCTTCTTCAAGGCTAGACACCCAATCTATTTGGGTAGCCAATATTTCGCGGCAAATATACTCTGAAAATTCATTAACGGCGTCTTTCATGTTTGTGTTATCCACAATTTGGAGTAAAATCTTATCCGTGAGCTCAAAATTGGCCTCTTTTCGGATGTTTTGGACCCTATTTATCAATTCTCGAGCATTTCCTTCTTTTAAAAGGGCTTCAGAAAGGCTAATATCCAATGCAACTGTCAAATTGCCCTTTACAGCGACACTCCAACCTGGAATATCCTCAGCAATAATGTCTACTTCATTGATTAACAAGGTAATAGGACTTTCTTCGACCAAAATGGTCAAGGTTCCGTTGCGCTCCAGTTCAGAAATTTCGTTTTGGCTCAAATTTGCAATGACTGCAGAAGCCTGTTTCATCATTGTGCCCAATTTCGCACCCAATAATTTAAAATTAGGTTTTAGCTTTTTACTAATCACCCCCTCCGTCTCTGTGATATAATTAATTTCCTTCACATTCACCTCGGCTAGAATTAATTCTTCCATTTGCTCAATGGACAATTTCATAGCTGGGTCTAAAACTGGGATGAGGATTTTTTGTAATGGTTGACGCACTTTGATATTCACCTTTTTACGAATAGATAAAACCAAAGAACAAATATCTTGTGCCAACTGCATTCTTATTTCTAATGCTGCATCCATTTTAGATGGATCAGCTTTTGGAAAATCAATATGATGAATAGAAGTTGCTTCGAAACGTTTTGTAAGCCCATTTAAATTTCTGAATAATTGATCACAGAAGAATGGTGCAATTGGCGCCATTAATCTTGCAATGGTTTCAATACATTCATACAATGTTTGGTATGCAGCAATTTTATCTTCGCTGTAAGTGCCTTTCCAGAATCTTCTTCTGCATAAACGCACATACCAGTTACTTAAATGCTCATCCACAAAAGTCTCAATCGCACGTCCAGCAATGGTTGGCTCAAAGTCATCCATCGCCACAGTGACTGTTTGTACTAAACTATGTAAAGAAGAAATTACCCATCGGTCAATTTCTGGACGATCCTTCACAGGTATATATGCTTGTTCGAATTTGAATCCATCTACATTCGCATACAAAACAAAAAACTGATAGGTATTGTACAATGTGCCAAAGAATTTTCTTTGCACCTCTTGTATTCCAGATAAGTCAAATTTTAAATTATCCCAAGGAGATGCATTGGTCACTAAGTACCATCTTGTAGCATCTGCTCCATAAGTTTCTAAGGTTTCAAATGGATTCACCACATTGCCTAAACGCTTACTCATTTTGTTGCCATTCTTGTCCAATACCAGTCCATTACTCACCACTGCTTTGTACGCCACCTTGTCAAATAGCAATACACCCAATGCATGTAATGTGTAGAACCAGCCTCTAGTTTGGTCTACCCCTTCTGCAATAAAATCTGCTGGGAAGGCCAATCCTTTGTCTACTAAATCTTTGTTCTCAAATGGATAATGCCATTGTGCATAAGGCATTGCGCCCGAATCAAACCAAACGTCTACTAAGTCCGAAACGCGTTGCATTGGTCTGCCGGAAGGACTTAAAATTTCTATTTGATCCACAAATGGTTTATGCAAGTCCACATCTAATTTACCATCTACTATTTTTAATTGTACGGCTTTATTATACCCTTTTTCTTTTGCTGCTAAAAATCCTGCAGTCAATTCGTCTATTGAACCAATACAAACTTCTTCTGTTCCGTCTTCTGTTCTCCAGATAGGAAGTGGCGTTCCCCAATAACGGCTACGAGATAAATTCCAATCCACCATGTTCTCTAACCAGTTACCAAAACGACCTTCTCCTGTACTCTTTGGTTTCCAGTTAATAGTTTTATTCAACTCCACCATTCTATCTTTCACTGCAGTAGTTTTGATAAACCATGCATCCAAAGGATAATATAAAATTGGTTTATCTGTTCTCCAACAATGCGGATAATTATGTTCGTATTTCTCTACTTTAAACGCACGATTTTCTTTTTTTAATTTAACAGAGATATCCACGTTCACATCTTGAAAATCTTTTTCGTCTTTATAATTCTTAACAAATCTTCCTGCAAATTCTCCCACACCATCAATGAACTTTCCTGCTCTA
This sequence comes from Chitinophaga pinensis, assembly GCA_945860605.1. Classification (GTDB taxonomy): domain Bacteria; phylum Bacteroidota; class Bacteroidia; order Chitinophagales; family Chitinophagaceae; genus Sediminibacterium; species Sediminibacterium pinensis_D. The sequence continues at coordinate 27,076 of CAMAQL010000011.1, read as the reverse complement.
TCAACTAAAGTAATAATGCCTAAATTATTTTTTTGACCTACTTTATAATCATCTGCACCAAATGCTGGTGAAGTATGTACGATTCCTGTTCCATCTTCTGTAGTCACAAAATCACCAAGGATAATTTTAAATGGATCGCCTTCTATATTGGCTGGATTATTTGCTTCAAATAGCATTAACTGCTCATAGCGTAATCCTTCTAATTGACTTCCTTTAAATGTGGCTAATTCTTTCCAAGGGACAATTTTATCTCCTTCTGCAAAACTAGTCAAGCTCAATCCTTCTTCTTTGAAATACTTTGATACCAAGGCTTTAGCTAAAACTACATTGACTGGTAAAGCTGTATATGGATTGTATGTGGCAATCAATGCATATTCAATATTTGGCCCAACTGTCAATCCTAAATTAGAAGGCAAGGTCCAAGGAGTAGTTGTCCAAGCCATATAATAGACTTCCTTAGAAAGTGGATTGCTTGATGCTGCATCAAAAATAAATTGACTTTCTTTTGTTGTAACTGCTCTAAACATGGCCACAACCGAAGTGTCTTTTACATCCTTATAGGTGCCTGGTTGATTCAATTCGTGCGAGCTCAATCCTGTTCCAGCTGCAGGAGAATAAGGTTGAATGCTAACACTCTGATACAAGTAGCCTTTTTTATAAAGTGTACTTAGTATCCACCACAATGTTTCAATATAATTGTTTTCAAATGTGATGTATGGATTGTTTAAGTCCACCCAATACCCCATTTTATTGGTGATATCATCCCACTCTTTTTTATAACGCAATACCGCTTCTCTACATTTTTGATTGTAGGCTTCTACTGTAATCGTCTTTCCAATATCTTCTTTAGTAATGCCTAATTCTTTTTCTACGCCTAATTCAACAGGTAAGCCGTGGGTATCCCATCCGCCTTTTCGCTTTACTTGAAATCCTTGCATGGTTTTATATCGACAAACCATATCCTTTAATGTTCTTGAAATCACATGGTGAATACCAGGCATACCATTGGCACTTGGAGGGCCTTCATAAAACACGAATGGTGTTTTGCCTTCTCTTAATTGAACGGATTGTTCAAATGCTTGTTCTTTTTTCCAAGCTGCTAAAATTTCTGCCTCGATGGTTGGCAGATGTAAGCCATTAAATTCTGGATATTGATTACTCATAAAACGCTTGTCCTATCTGATTTTTAGGCCTTGAAGGTACGAATAAGCGCGGAAAAAAGGAAACGAAATTATGCCCCTTCCTCTGAAGGGAAAAACTTGCTTTGAAACACAAATAATGCGATGACACCAGAACTAATGGACATATCGGCAAAATTGAACACTGGACGGAAGAATTCAAAGGACTCGCCACCCCAAATAGGCATCCAGCTTGGAAAATGCGCATCTGTGATGATTGGGAAATAAAACATGTCTACCACTTTGCCATGTAAAAAATTGGCGTATCCGCCCCCTTCTGGTAAAAACTGAGCCACCATGGCTGTATAGGGGATGCTCGCATCAAACAACAGCCCATAAAACATACTATCAATTAGATTGCCCAATGCCCCAGCATAAATTAAAGCCGAACAAATGATAAATCCTGTATGGTATTGTTTTTGAATAAACCCTTTAATTAAAAAAGTACCCCAAATCACCGCAGCTAATCTAAATAAAGTCAATGCAATTTTACCAAAACCACCTCCAAATTTAAGACCCCAAGCCATGCCCTCGTTTTCTACAAAATGTAATCTAAACCAAGATCCAATCACTTGGTGTTCCTCTCCTAAAAAGAAGTTCAACTTGATATAAAATTTCAATAACTGGTCTATTGCTATAATTGCAATAATCAATGCTGCTACTTTTTTCCCGTTCATTTTAAATTGCATAAATTAAATGGTATTGTCCTCAAAATTCTTTGGTAGATTTTTTTGACGAGTTGAAAAGATGGAATACAAGATTGAACCTGTGATTGAAAATACAATCACTAATAATGATAAAAGTACTTGGGTATTTTTACTCATGACCATACTGATATAATGCTCTCCAAGCATTTTAACACCAATGAATATCAACACAATCGCAATACCTTGCTGTAGATGTTCAAATTGATTCACAGCGCCTCTTAATAAAAAGAATAAAGAGCGCAAGCCTAGTATCGCAAAAATATTAGAAGTATAAATCACCAAGCTACTCATAGAAATACCCATTACAGCTGGGATAGAATCCAAAGCAAACACCAAATCAATTGCAGCCAATAAAACCACTACTACAAAAAGGCTTGTGTACATTGGCTTACCGCCAATACGCATCATAAATTTTCCATCTCCGTCTTCGTTGGTGATTGGCAAAAACTTTTTTAAGAAAAGGTAGATTTTAGATTTGTGCGGATCAAAGGCTTCGTCTTCTCCAGCAGAAAACATCTTATAGCCTGTATACAATAAAAACAATCCAAATAAATATAAAATCCAAGCAAACTTTGCAACTAGTGCAACACCTACTGTAATAAAAATCACTCTAAATACAATGGCAAGCAAAATACCAATTAACAATACCCTTGAGAGGTATTGCTCCTTCACCTTAAACGCGTCAAAAATTAAAATAAATACAAAAATATTATCAATACTTAAACTCCATTCCATTAAGTAGCCGCTTAAATATTCAAAGGCTAATTTTTGTCCTTCTTCTACCCACATAAAGACAAAGAAACCTAATGCCAACATCACCCAAATAAAGGTTTGCTGAAGCGCTTGTTTAATAGAAATAGATGCATTTTTTTTACTTAGAAAACCTAGGTCTAAAATTAAAGCAGTCACAACTACTACGCCAAAAACTAGGTAAACTATTTGATCTGTTGTCATGCTGTAAAGATAAGCTATGATTTAGATACAGCAAATCGAGATTGGCGGTAATAAAACGCCCCCCAATATCCTATTCCAAGCAAGCACAATGGACCTAGTAATAATACAAGTTGAATCCAAAGTCTATTTTCTGCTACTTTTCCCGCATCTAATCTTCTTAACACTAAATTCTTTTTTCTAGCTTCCAATAAACTTATTGGTTCGTTTAAATACGCAATCGCATTTTGAAAAAAAACAGGATTCGCAAATTGAACACCCTCATAAGGAATCATCCCCATTGGCAGTGGGCCTTTTTGCGCATCTACAAAATTGGTGATTAAATCTGCGTCGGATAGTACAATTTGCTTTGCCGCTTTGATACCATTTGTGATAAAAGTTTTGCCAGTCGCTAATTGAACGGAGTCCATCAAAGATGAAGTCAATCTGCCAGTAAACGCAGATTTAAACTGTCCTTCTAATAAGACTGCCACTGGAATATGTTGTTTTGTAAAGCTTGCTAATTCGCCCTCTTCTTGACCACTATTTAATTGAATCATGGTTGGGCTGCTAATGACTCTGCTAGTTGTATCTGTTGTTAATAAAATGGTCTTTGTAATGCCTAATGCACGCACAGTGTCCAAGCTAGCAGGAAAAGCAGTCAGCAGCCTGTCCATATTTTGGACCATGGGATGCTCCGATCCTGCCTGCGCAAAAGGATAATATGGCCATGGCACTCTTTGAATCGTTGGAGCCCCTGATGCATCTACGCCCACCACCATCGGTAGCTTGGCGCAATTTAAATCTTGCACTAAATTAAGATTCACCCTAACACCATATTTAAACAACTGTGCTTCTAATCCAAGTGCACGATCAAATGCAAGATAGGTACCAGCCGTGTTGCGTAAACTATCATACTCTGCATACAAAGGATCCAATGCCCAAATCACATTGCCACCAGCAAGTATAAATTGATCGATTTTTAATTGATCTAATTCCGTAAAACGCATTGTTGGTTTTACGATCAACAAAGTATTTATTTTTGATGCATCCGGAAATCCTTTCTTTAAATCAAAGACCCCAAGATTGTATTGATTTTTTATGGACTGCCCTAAATCATTCACTGTGTAATCCAATGGTTCTCCATTACCCACTAAGTAAGCAATACTTGGACGTACAGTTCTATTCATTAAATAAATAGCCTGCACTATTTTATATTCCAAAAGCGCTTCGGCTGCATTAAAGCTGGCTTCGATATCTATTTCGGGTAATTCTTTTACAATATTATAAGGTTTAAAGAACTGCTTACTGCTTCTTAAATCAATTGCAATAGGCTTTTGTCCTTCCACTTCGATCAAGAGTCCTGGTACTAAAAGCTGATCTAATTTTTTATCGGTGATGGTTTCTGTATTTTGAAAACGATCAATTGGCAAGCCTTGCTTTTGCAGACTATCATAAAAAATCATCAATGCACTGTCTTTATATAGCTCCCCAGGAACAGTTTGATCCCAGCTAATCCAAGTAGGATTGATTTGTTGCAATTGATCTAGAAATTGAATGGTCGCTAGCTCTAATTTTTTATAATGCGCCGGCAATTCACCCCCAAGATAAAAATGTATTTTGACTGGCTGCTTGATATCTTGAATCAATATTTTAGATTGACTACTCATGGTATAGCGCTGGTCTTTTGTAAGATCTATTTGCAATGGATACAAATGACTTAGCACATTCAATAAAAGCATGACTAGTAAAACCCAGCTATACTTGAACTTTCCAGATAATTGTTCAATCGCACCCAGACCAAATAAAAGAATAACGATTTTAAAATACAGGATATCTGCTAACCCAATCGCGCCTTTATTTAAATTTTGATAATGTGCCGAAAGTCCTAATTGACGTATATAAAAATCATACCCATTTTGAAAAAATTTCAAATCAGCAATCCAATCGAATCCTTTGTATAAAAATATACTAATTAAGATAGACCCTAATAAGGCAATCATGGTATGCTTTGTCACACTACTCATATAAACACCCACCGCCACATAGACAGCAGCAAGCGCAATCAATCCAATATAAGCACCAATGGTTGCGCCCCAATCTATGCCACCCACTGCACTTAAATAATTAAGTACAATGGCGTAAAAAAATGTGGGGAGGATTGCTAAGATGGTGATTGAAACAACCCCAAGATATTTTCCGACCAAAATAGACCTAGTAGGAATTGGGAGACTCTTTAAGATTTCATATGTGCCTTGCTTGTACTCTTCGGAGAAGCTCCTCATGGTAATTGCAGGAATTAATAAGATCAAAATCCAAGGTGCAAAATCGAAATAGACTTGCAGGCTTGTATAGCCAAAATCTAACACATTAAAATTAGGGAGGACAAATAACAATAAGCCGTTAACCAGTAAATAAAAACTGATGATTAAATAGCCGGAAAGGCTACCAAAATAATGCGCCCACTCTTTTTTACATATTGCCCACATGACCCAAAGCTACATAAAAAATGCCCCAGTTTTACAGGGGCATTTTAGATAAATCGTTAATTTTTATGGGCGTTTGAAAAACTAAAAAGTTATACCGCAAAACTCTCTCCGCAGCCGCAACTTCTGCTTGCATTGGGATTGTTGAAATAGAAACCTTTCCCATTCAATCCATCTGAAAATTCTAATTCAGTATTGACTAAGTATAAAAAGCTTTTTAGGTCGGTGACAATTTTTACGCCATTGTCTTCAAAGACTTGATCCATTGGCTTAATTTCATTGTCAAAGTCTAGCTTGTAGCTCAACCCAGAACAGCCGCCGCCCACAACACCTACTCTTAAAAAATAAGAAGGGTCATCGGTGACGCCAGCATCCAGCATAAGTTGTTTCACTTTTACCTTAGCTTTTTCACTCACGTAAATTGTATTTTCTAAAACTTCACTCATGTAATGAATTAGTGAATTCGCTCTTCAAATACCAATTGCTCTAAACCATTCTTTGAACGGTAGTCGTTGATTGCTGCTTTGATCGCATCTTCTGCTAACACTGAACAGTGAATTTTAACTGGAGGTAGGTTTAACTCTTCCACTAAATCCATGTTGTCGATTTTAACTGCTTCGTCAACTGATTTTCCCTTTAACCACTCTGTAGCTAAAGAAGAAGAAGCGATTGCAGAACCACAACCAAATGTTTTGAATTTTGCGTCTGTGATGATGCCAGTAGCATTATCTACTTGAATTTGTAAACGCATTACGTCACCACATTCTGGTGCGCCTACTAATCCTGTACCAACTGTGTTTGATGCTTTATCTAATGTTCCTACATTTTTAGGATTAGAATAATGATCGATTACTTTATCTGAGTATGCCATGTTTTTTTATTTATAATATTTCAAAAATATGATTAAGCCTTTTAATGAATGATGTGGTTAAGCCACTTCACTATAAAAGTACAAAATGTTAATGATGTGCCCATTGAATTGCATCGATATCGATTCCTTCTTTGAACATTTCCCACAAAGGACTCATCTCTCTTAATTTCAATACAGTATCCGTTACTGCAGTGATTGTATAATCAATTTGCTCTTCTGTAGTGTATCTTCCTAAGCCAAAACGCAATGAGCTGTGTGCTAAGTCGTCTCCTAAGCCTAAAGCCTTCAACACATAACTAGGCTCTAATGAAGCCGAAGTACAAGCTGAACCAGAAGACAATGCGATGTCTTTGTTAAAGCCCATCATCAAGCCTTCACCTTCTACGTATTTGAAAGAAATATTGCTTACATGTGGTAAACGATGTGCTGGGTTTCCATTTACATAAGTCTCGTCGATCACCTTTAATGCATTTTCTAATTTATCTCTTAGTTTTGAAATTCTTTCTGTATCGCCAGCCATATCTAACCTTGCTATTTCTGCAGCTTTACCAAATCCAACAATACCTGGCACGTTCAAAGTACCGCTGCGCATACCTCTTTCGTGGCCACCGCCATCTATTTGAGCTGTTACTTTTACTCTTGGATTTTTACGACGTACATACAATGCCCCCACGCCTTTAGGACCGTACATTTTATGTGCAGTAAAGGACATGATATCAATGCCATCAGCAATTACGTCTACAGGTATTTTACCTACCGCTTGCACCGCATCTGAGAAATAAAGTGCTCCATGCTTTTTAGCAATTGCGCTGATTTCTTTCACCGGTTGTATTACACCAATCTCGTTATTTGCATACATGATCGCCACTAAAATAGTCGTTGGTCTCATGGCAGCTTCTAAAGCTTTTAAATCTATTAATCCGTCGGGTTGAACTTCTAAATAAGTCACTTCTGCACCCAATTTCTCTAAATGCTTACAAGTATCTAAAACCGCTTTGTGTTCGGTCGTACAAGTGATAATATGATTGCCCTTGCTTGCATACATTTCATACACCCCTTTAATTCCTAAGTTGTTGCCTTCGGTTGCACCAGAGGTAAATATGATTTCCTTTGGGTCTGCACCAATTAATTGAGCAATTTGCTCACGCGCATAATCTACTGCCTCCTCTGCATGCCATCCGAAAGAATGGTTCCTACTTGCCGCATTTCCAAAATTTTCAGTGAAATAAGGAATCATCGCCTCCAAAACCCTAGGATCCATTGGGGTTGTTGAATTATGGTCAAGATAAATTGGTAATTTTAACATAGTTCTATTTTATATTTGTCTAAGAGCACAAAGTTAGAGATTGAATATGAATATGTAGAATTTCGTTAGCTTTAGGTGGCATTTTTTTCCCAATTCGTAAAACAAGTAGAGATGGATTATAAGGTGGACCATATAGGCATTGCAGTGAACAGCTTAAAAACAAGTATTCCTTTGTATGAGCGCCTTCTTGGCGCGTCCTGCTATAAAACAGAACAAGTTGGCAGCGAGGGGGTGGATACCGCGTTTTTTTTACAAAATGGGGCTAAAATAGAATTACTAGAAAGCTTAGACCCGAATAGTCCCATTGCAAAATTCATTGGTAAAAAAGGGGAAGGATTACACCATATTGCTTTTGAAGTTCCAGATATACTTGCCGAAATGGAAAGATTGAAAAAAGAAGGCTTCACCTTGCTCAATGAGGCGCCAAAAATGGGTGCTGATAACAAATTGGTTTGCTTTGTGCATCCAAAAGATGCAGGCGGGGTCTTGATTGAATTATGCCAAACTAAAAAATAAGTCGCTCTATTTTATTTGGCTAGCTTATTTGTCTAATTTATTGACCTATGTAATTTGTAAAATCTCAATTGCTTTTTGGGCTGCAATTTGACTGGCGTCTTTTTTTGTAAATCCTTTTTGAGAAGTAATGACTTCGCCGTCAATGACAATATTGATGGTAAATAATCTTCTTCTTCCTTCTAATTGTTCGTCGGCTAAAACAAAATCAATTTGCTTACCCTGCTTTAATGCCCAGCCAATAATTTTATTTTTAATATTGATATCTATTTGTTCTAATTCATCCATGAACAAATAGGGTTGAATCATTTTTTCGATAATCCATTTTTTAGTAAAATTATATTGCTTATCTAGGTAAATAGCGCCCACTAAGGCTTCTAGGGTGTTACCAAAAATTTGACTGCTCTTTAATCCGCCATCTAATTTATTAAAACGGGTCATTTTTTTTAACCCCATTTGAATGGCAATATGGTTCAACTGTTGTCTGTTCACCATCTTACTGCGCATCTCTGTTAAAAAACCTTCGCCCTTGTAGGGATATTTTTTAAAAAGGTATTCTGCCACAACTGAACTAATAATAGCATCACCTAAAAATTCCATCCTTTCATTGTTCTCTGATGGATTTTCTTTTAAAGATCGATGATTGAATGCGGTGTGGAATAACACCATTTTAGTTGTTCGATAGCCAATTAACATGTACACGCTTTTTTCAAATTCAGATTTTCTGAAAGAAAAAAAAAGTTGGTATAAGCGCTTCATCTTTGGCTTAGTTAAGCTTTGTATTTCTTAACAATCACACAAGCATTGTGTCCACCAAATCCAAATGTATTACTCAAAGCGGCATTGACAACGCGCTTTTGGGCTTTATTAAATGTGAAATTTAAACCTGGATCTAAATCTGGATCATCTGTAAAATGATTGATGGTTGGAGGGATGATGTCGTGTATCACTGTTTGAATACAAGCAATCGCCTCAATCACACCGGCGGCACCTAAGCAATGGCCTGTCATAGACTTGGTTGCGCTAATATTTAAATGATAGGCATGCTCTCCAAACACTTCTGTGATGGCTTTTGCTTCCGCAATATCCCCCAAAGGTGTAGAAGTACCGTGGGTATTGATGTAGTCAATCTCATTGGCCTGCATCCCTGCATCTCTCAATGCAGCATTCATCACATTTCTTGCGCCCAATCCCTCTGGGTGCGGAGCAGTCAAATGATAGGCATCGGCTGTGGCGCCTCCACCTACTACTTCACAATATATTTTTGCACCACGACGAATCGCATGCTCTAATTCTTCTAATACTAAAACACCACTTGCTTCCCCCATGATAAAACCATCACGGTCTTTATCGTAAGGACGGCTTGCAGTTTTTGGATCGTCATTGCGCTCACTCATCGCTTTCATTGCATTGAATCCACCCATGCCTGCAATACCAATTACTGCTTCAGCTCCACCAGTGATAATGATATCTGCTTTGCCTAATTTTAAATTATCCATCGCCGAAATAATTGCGTTTGTACTAGATGCACAAGCACTCACTACTGCATAGTTAGGACCTCTAAATCCATGCTTCATGGAGATTTGTCCTGCAGCAATATCTAAAATCATTTTTGGAATAAAAAAAGGATTGAACCTTGGCGTGCCATCCCCATGCACAAAATTAGTCACCTCTTCTGTGAAAGTTGTTAAGCCACCAATACCACTTGCAAAAATAACACCCACTCTATCGTGGTCTACATTTTCTTTGGTAATGCCAGCATCCAATACCGCCTGATCACTTGCTACCAAAGCAATCTGTGCAAAACGATCTAGCTTTCTAGCTTCCTTACGATCCATAAATTCAGTTGGATCAAAACCCTTTATTTCACATGCAAATCTTGTCTTAAACTTAGACGCATCAAATTGCGTAATCATGTCTGCACCAGAAACGCCATTGATTAAATTATTCCAATACGTTTCTACATTATTCCCTATGGGTGTTAGGGCACCTATTCCTGTAACTACAATGCGTTTAGTTTGCATGTGAATATTTTTAAAATAAAAATCCGCCTTTAAAGCAAGGCTCAAAAAGGCGGATTAAATATGCCGAAGTTTCAGCTTATAAAATAATACAATATTATTTTGCGTGCTCTTCTAAATAAGCAACAGCTTGACCAACAGTAGTAATTGTTTCTGCTTGTTCGTCTGGAATAGAAATATTGAACTCTTTTTCGAATTCCATGATTAATTCCACTGTGTCTAAAGAATCCGCGCCCAAATCATTTGTGAATGAAGCTTCGTTTGTTACTTCTGCTTCATCTACACCTAACTTGTCAACGATAATTTTTTTAACTCTAATTGCGATGTCTGACATTGTAAAAAGTTTTTGATTACGCGGCAAAAATATACTTTTTGTCAAAATACTAGCCGTTTATTTACCTTTTTGTTTTCACATTTGACAATCTTAGGGGAATGCTGCTTTTTTTGGTCGTTTTAAGGCTAAAAACTGCTTAAAATACTAACAATTGCTAACTTTTTTTGAAATAACCCCTTATTAATTGCTGGTCTTCGTAGCTAAAATGGGTTTTAGGTAGGATGAAAAAGGATTTTGGGGCAAAATAAACATGAAAAAATAAGGGACTTTCAAAGAATCGAGTCACGTCTGTCCAGGCCCATGCTGCGCTTCCAGTAGCTGATTCCAAACTGGCACCAGTGCTGTTAAAATTAAATTGCCAATCCTGTTTGAACATGCTGGTTTTCCTATAAAATAGCCAGGGTAATAAAAACCAAAAAAATACCATGAGTACGATCCACAACAAGGAACCAACAAGGAAAAGTTCGGGCCTGATTTTTTTATAAAACAATAGTACCGCGGTAATGATGGCATATACATTTACAAATAGCATCAAGCCCTTGATTTCGGATTGCTTGATAAAATGATATCGAAGCCCTTGTATCACTTGAGATTTATGAAATTGAATTGAAATAGACATATGCTAAAAGTAGGGATTGATCGCAAAGATACAAAGCGCAAAGGTTTGCGCTGGAAAAATAGTAACTAAAAAGAGGGATTATATAACAACAATTGTTAGTAAAAAAGACAAAATCACTATATTTAAAGAACGCATTGCTTAAATACTATAATATGAGTTTTAAACCAAGGTTATCCTTTTCGCAGGTCATCAACATGAATGTTGGTTTCTTAGGAATCCAATACAGTTTTGGATTACAACAATCTGCAGTGAATCCTATTTATGATATGTTGGGCGCAAGTCCGGACCAAATTCCCATGCTCAACTTAGCTGGCCCCATGACAGGCTTACTCATTCAACCCATCATTGGTGCAATAAGTGATAAAACTTGGTCGCCAAGATTTGGAAGACGCAAGCCTTACTTTTTAATTGGTGCTTTATTATGTAGTATCTGTTTATTCCTTTATCCTTTTAGTAGTGCACTGTGGATGGCGGTGGGATTATTATGGGTATTGGATGCTGCAAACAATACTGCCATGGAACCTTATAGAGCATTTATTGCAGATAAATTACCAAGCGAACAACACGCTACAGGTTTTTTAACACAAAGCTTTTTTACAGGCTTGGGTATCACTTTAGCGAATATTTCTTTATTTGTGTTTCAGAAAAATATTCCAGGAACCTATGGCAGTCTACCTTATTGGGTGTATGCCTCTTTTTTTCTAGGAAGTATTTGTTCTATTGTAACCGTTGGCTGGTCGGTATTTAAAACACCTGAGATTCCACCTACAGAGGAAGAATTAATTGCATTGAAGGCGGAAAAAATAAATGTATTTACCCCTTTCAAAGAAATTGGTAATGCCATTGGCAATATGCCTAGAGTCATGTGGCAATTAGCATTGGTCTACTTGTTTCAATGGTATGCCCTTTTTTGTTATTGGCAAAACGCATCAAAAAGTATTGCACAGTCTGTTTGGAATACCACCGTCTACCAAAATAACCCAGCATATGACGAAGCAGTGGGTTGGTCAGGATTGGTGAATGGTTGGTATAATATAATCACTTTTGTAAGTGCCTTCTTTTTACTTTGGTTGGCGAAAAAAATAAGTCCAAAAATGATTCATGTAATCTGTTTGATCATGGCAGCTATTGGTTTATTAGTGTTCCCGCATATCACAGATAAAAATTTATTGTTTGTCCCGATGGCAGGATTTGGTGTGGCTTGGGCAAGTATGATGGGCATTCCCTATTTATTGGTTGTGGATAAAATTCCAAAAGAAAAGTATGGCGTTTACATGGGTATCATCAATATGATGATAGTCATTCCAATGTTGATTCAAAATCTAAGCTTTGGTTATATTTTAAAACATTTCCTAAACAATGACCCAGGGAAAGCCATTAGCTTTGCGGGCGTCTTGTTATTGCTTGCAGCAGTTGCTACTTTGTTCATCCAAAGTTCAGGCAAACAACAAAACAATGATGGTACCATGACCATGAATGGTGGACATTAATATTGATATTGATCTAAAATAAAAGGATATGAAAGTATTGTGTATTGGAGAGGCCTTGATAGATATGATTTGTACCGACCGAGGAAGTCGACTAGCGGATGGGCAAAATTTTTTAAAAAAAGCAGGTGGTGCTCCAGCGAATGTAGCAGCCGCTATTGCTGCGCTTGGTGGCCATGTAGACATGGCCGCGAAGGTGGGCAAGGATCCTTTTGGTCAACACTTGATTGATTTAATGAGTGAAATGGGTGTGAATACAAAATGGGTCATTCAAGACCCCAACGCATTTACCACTTTTGCCTTCGTTTCTTTAATGGAGGATGGAGAACGCGATTTTTATTTTAACAGAGGCGCCGATGGACAATTGTCCATGGCCGATTTAGCAGGATTGAATTTAAAGGAATATGATATTGTGCATTTTGGATCTGCGACAGGATTTTTACCTGGACCTTTACAAGCAACCTATATCGATTTATTGAATCAAGCAAAAGAAGCCGGTGCATTAATTAGTTTTGATCCCAACTATCGACATTTATTATTCCCGAATACGACTGAAAGTTTTATTACTCAGTCCTGGCATTATATTGCCGCATGTGATTTTTTTAAACTAAGTGACGAAGAAGCCATCTTAATTACTGGACTTGATACCGTGGATGCTGCAGCAGCTGCTTTAAGAGCAAAAACAAATGCCGTATTTGCAATCACCTTGGGCAATGAAGGCACTTTATTATCGACAGGTCATGGTACTGAAATTATTTCAAGTATTCCAATTACTGCTATAGATGCAACCGGCGCTGGGGATGCTTTTGTAGGTGCTGTTTTGTATCAGTTGCTTGGAACTACACCTAGTGATTTACCTACCCTACCAATTGAATCATGGCGCACCATGATTGCCAATGCCAATAAAGCAGGCGCAAGAACATGTGAATACATGGGCGCTATGGAAGCATTTAAGCATTTAAACAATTCTATTTTCAATTCCTAAATTGCAAGTGCACTGTGAAAATGACCCCATTACATCAATTTGGTACAGACCTCTTATCGAAATACAAAGTTGACACAACAAAAAAAGACAAGGCTTTTAGTCAACAATTTTTAGCGCATATAGGTGCCATCGAAAACTTATTTGATGAAGTGTATGCATACCATCCAAAAAGAAATGAAGCATTCGAAGGCCTATTAATTACACTGATACAGCAATACAAGGAGAGATCAAAAGTCTTATTAAAAAAAGATGCACAAAAGTCCAAGCAGGGTCATTGGTATTTAAGCAATGAAATTACTGGGATGAGTTTGTATGTGGACCGATTCAGTGAAAACATTCAAGGACTGCAAAAAAAATTGGATTACTTTAAAGAACTAGGCGTTAATTTTTTACACTTAATGCCCATCTTTGAAAGTCCCGCAGGAGAGAGTGATGGAGGTTATGCGGTGTCGGATTTTAGAAAAGTAGCAAGCAGATTTGGGAATTTGCAGGATGTAGAAAATCTAATTGCAGACATGAATGCATCCAATATGTATTTAATGTTGGACATTGTTTTAAATCATACTTCCCACCATCACGAGTGGGCACAGAAGGCAAAGGCTGGAGATGCTTATTATCAAGATTTCTTTTATTTCTATGATAATCGAAACATACCCGATCAATTAGATCAAACCATGCCTGAAATTTTTCCTGAATCCTCCCCTGGGAGTTTCACCTTTGTTCCTGAATGTAACAAATGGGTGATGACCGTATTCCATCATTATCAATGGGACTTAAATTTTAGCAATCCAAATGTATTGGTGGCCATGATGGATACGATTTTATTTTACGCGAATTTGGGTGTTGATATTTTACGCATAGATGCACCTGCATTTATTTGGAAGGAGATTGGTACTGGCTGTCAAAATTTACCTAAAGCACATACCTTACTTAGACTCATCAAACAATGTACTCAAGTAGCAAGCCCAGGTATGGCATTATTAGGTGAGGCCATTGTAGCCCCTAAAGAAATCATCAAATATTTTGGCACAGACAACTACACTGCAAACGAATGTGATGTCGCTTATAATGCCACACAAATGGCATTGCAATGGGATGCGCTTGCTACAGGTGATACAAGGATCATGCTCAATGCACAGCATCCAATTTTACAAAAGCCATATGGTTGTACTTGGATCTCCTACACAAGATGCCATGATGATATTGGATTGGGTTATGACGACGAGATCATTGCAAGTGCTGGTTTTGATCCCTATGCTCATAGAACCTATTTAAAAAATTATTATTCGGGCAATCATGACGGATCCCTTGCAGCTGGTGCCTTATTTTCTGTCAATCCAAAAACAAATGACGCACGCATTAGTGGATCTCTTGCATCCCTATGTGGATTAGAAAAAGCAATGGCCTGGAACAATGCAGGTGAAATAGAAAATGCATTGAGAAAAATTATTTTAATGCAGGCGCATTCTATGTTCATGGGGGGTATCCCTATGTTGTATTACGGAGACGAAATGGCTTATACCAATGACTATAGTTATTTAAATGACCCAGGTAAAAGCTATGACAATAGGTGGATGCATCGACCAATCATTGACTGGACTAAAAATGAACAAAGGAAAAAGAAAGGAACTGTGGAATATCGTGTCTTTAATGCAACAAAGCAGTTAATTCAAATTCGAAAAGCATTGCCCATATTGAGCGACTCAAGTAATGTAACTTGGATGACACCGCATAATATGCATGTGGCTAGTTTCATCCGTTCCTTTGAAGACAAAAAAATATTCTGCCTTTTTAATTATCAAGCAAGCGACGCTTATGTCACTTGGTATACTTTTAAGGAACATGGAATAAGGCCAGCACAATTAAAAGATCATTGGACTGGCCTTACACATCATGTTGGTAATGACAACGAATTTTTTGTATTAAGCGCTTATCAGTTCGCTATTTTAGAAGTCATTGATTAAAATCTGAAACTCATTCCTACATTAACACTATAGTCTGCAAATGCAGCATCTCCTCTTGCGAACACACCTGTCAAATTAGTTCTTACAATATCTGGGTAGCTCTGTGGTCTTTCACGTCTTAAAGCCACTGGAGTGTATAGGAAAAAATTATACTTTTTATACATATAGGTTACGCCTGGCTCAGCAGATAAAATATTACCAGGCCTTCTAAATCCAGTGCTCTTCCCTATCAAGTCATAAGTTGGAATACACTCATACCTTAAACCTAATGAATAAGCCCAAGCTTGTTTACTGTAATTCAATCCTGATCGAACCATGTATTGGTCTGCCACACTCATCACATTCGATGTATACCTAATGGCAGTTGCAGAAGGGGTACCACCTCTTGCTGTACTTACCCCATTATTGTCCCTAGGATTCAATAAATAAAATGCGTTGGCATAAGCACTCCATGTTGTATTAATTTGTCTAAATCCATTTAATTCAACAGTCACACCAAATCCTCCATCACCTGGTTGAATAGACTGATCTACATAACCAATTCTACGCGCGTTAGCGGCAAATTGAAATTCATCCTGTGCCTTAAAATTCCCTGTTGGTAATTTGATACCTAGTCCTGCCATTAAATTTCCTTTTTTATTGGCATCAGGTGCAATCAACCATCTATAGGCTGCAAGACGTATATCACCCAAGCCTCTTGCTGATGTTGCAAAACGATAAGGACTCGTGTTTCCCAAATGTTCGTATTTTGATGTACGATCATAATTCACAAGTGGTATATTGATACCTACCATCCATTTACTATTGATGTTTCTTAATAAATTAAAATCCATTGCACTCATATAATTAATTACTTCCGATCCTTCTTCTACTCTAAATTTTTGTTCGTCTCTGCCATTAAAATGTTTGTAAGAAGTAAAGTACCTATAATTAATATTTAAAGTCCATTTTGAACTGTCTTCTTCATGCATACCTGCATGCTCCATTGTACACAAGCCGCCTACTGTTCTAATAGCTACACAGCCTTGTGCATTTGATTGATTCATAAAACCAAGGCATAATAATGCCAATAATATGATTGATTTTTTCATGTGTTAGTTAATTTTTCTACAATTCAATTGACTTGAACTTAATTTTTCATTTTTAATTTAGAAACAATATAGTTTCCTAAAGCCTGTCCCTTTTCTGTACTTGTGATACAAGAATTATGAAAATGGATACCCCCGTAAAAACGTCCCAAGTTATTTTCTTCTGCTGCATGTCTAAACGATTTGAAGCTTCTGTTTTCAATACCAAATTCTAGTTCGGTAGAGTCAGTATAAGCAAAATTATCGCCATAGACACTTGTTAAAGCTTCAGCAGCCGAAGCTGAAATAGTAGAGTGTCCACAGGTATATTCTGGGAAGGCAGGGGTTTGTAAAAGCGGTCTCCAATTTGGGTCGATGTATTTATTGATCACTGTTTCTGGACGAACTGTTTTGTAGGTATACTTTGCATCCCATGTGTGGATGAACGCATCAAATAAGGCAATTGCCGTTTTTGCGTATGCATACACAGCAGTATTAAAATCTGTCTTTGCTGTTTTATTGGCAATCCCTACAATACTCATCCAATGCCCTGGAGGAGAAAACTTTTTGGTGCTAAACATGGCATGTCCTGTCACATTCACTTTAAATGGATTGTCATCCCAGAAATTAGCAATATGTTTTTGTTCCTCGGTTAAGCTATCCCCTGCATTTTTTACCATCATTAAATGCTTATAATACGCACTGTTTTTATCTGTGACATTAAAAGCAGGTGGCGGTGAAGGTCTGAACTGGCTAGCACTATCAATGGCCATTGTTCTAATCTCCGCCCAATGTGGTTCGGCTGCAGAAGCATACATAGGTGGTGTTGGCACCCAACGTCCTGGTGAATCTTTTACAGTATATCTTTCAGCACTTCTTGTTTGTGCATAATTGTCTTTTTTACTCCAAGCAATAATGGATGTACTTACTTCCTTTGCAAATGCTTCAGATGCCTCAAGCATTTTACCTGACATGCCATTTTGCTTCACCAATTTTCTTAAACTATCTGTGTAGTCTTGCATACTTCCCTCTGGAAAAGTCACTGCTTGGCCCACTGTGGCATACGCAACCAATGCGGCATATGGAAAGTCAATATTTGCCGTGTCTTTTGGTTTAGGCAATGCTGTTAATCCCTTTAATTGTCCAGCTAAACTTTGGAAAGCTGTTGGATCACCTGCTGCAACCACTTCATAGCCTGCAATGGCTGCATAAGCATAGTTTCTGGATGCCACAATTGGACTAAAATTATTACCCATTACCACCTGATTTAATTCATGCACTGTATAGGCATATAGGTCAGGGTTATTGGTAATTTTTTTATAGTCATTTGACTGGTTACAAGCTGCCATTGAGATTGCGAAAAGCAATACTGCAAATATTTTATTCATTTGAAATTGGTTGATAGTAAATACGAAAATTGTATCTGTACATAATACAAATACATGATTCAACAGAAATGCTTACGCATAACGCTGTTGTTAAAAAAAATTAAGCAATCATTTTCGGAGGCGGACCTTTAACCGTTAAATAATTGCTTATTAAACGCGTAGCGTAACGATAACCAGTCGTTACATTCGCCAAATTTGCTGGAGCTAAATGCCAGCTAATATTTTGTTGGATATAATCAAAACTGATAAATTTTGCAGTAGACTTTCCTAGTGGAACAGATTTTTTGTCTGGATTCGAGTTAGAAAGGTCTTGTGCTAATTTATAAAAATCTTCTCTTGCATTTTTGATATGCAAACGATCTTGGTTGGGTAATACTTTTAGTTCAAGGCTGTCGTTGTAAATTCTTCTTTGAACATACTGATAGACAATGCCCTTAATTACAATCTCTCCATCCACTCTTTCGAATTGAGGATTGTTGGCATAATAAGGAAGATTGATTGGCGTCTTGATAGTCACTAAATAGGACTCGTCATAGTTATTTTCTTCAATTAGATTAACTAATTGACTGGCTGCTTTTTGGTCAAAATAATTCGATACCAAACGGTATCCAAATCCGTTAAAAAGCAAAATGCCCAAGAATAATATGGCGCTTAGTTTTTTCAATACTCTAATTTAACCATTTTAGTCAAAATTGGGCACTTATGAAGGTGGATTTTTGTAATTTTGATCTCTCAATACCATTTTCTTATGCGTAAAATTGTGCTCCTTTTATCCACTATTGTAGTCTTAAGCTTGGTGGCCATTTTTTTACTAGTGCCAAAGCTGCTTATTATAAAGGGAACTCAAACGGTCAGTCAATCCGCCCCAAGTGTCATTAGAGGTATGATGCAAACCAATAAATGGTCTGAGTGGTTGCCAAAGGAAACGACATTAAACGTGACTGGTACTATGGTGGCAACGATTCAAACAGAACTGACCCTTGATGCAATAAAAATACCAGTGGAATTTTCAATCATTGATGATACAAGTACAAATGCAATCATTGGATTTGAAACTTCCATGGAGAACACCAATTGGTCTCCTATTGCTAGAGTTCAAAATTATTTATTCGCAAAAAAAATACAAGGGCAACTTGATCTTATACTTTCCGCTGCAGGAAATTATTACAATAGCGTCAAAGGCGTTTATGGATTTGACATTCAAGAAACCAATGTTCAAGATTCTAGCTTGATTGCATTAGATCAAGTGCTGATGGACACGCCTTCCTTGGTTCAACTGTATGAGATGATAGCGAAATTAGAACAACATATTGCTTCTAAAAATGGGAAAATAAAAAATGATCCAATGGTCAATATTACGAGGATCAATGAAGATGAAGTATTTACCCAAGTAGCAATTCCAATTGAAAAAGATATAGAAGTGAAACCACCCTTCACCCTAAAGAAAATGATTTTAGGTAAATTACTTTCTGTCGCTGTGATAGGTGATGCTTCAACTGTGAATAGCGCACTAGTAGCAACAAAACAATACCTAGGAGATAAACAAAGAACGAGTCCAGCAATTCCATTCGTCATTTACAATACCAATAGAATAAAGGAACCAGATGTACAAAAGTGGAAGTCTACTATCAATTACCCAGTATTTTAATAGGGCCTATTTTTTAAAGGCGATCAATCTTAGGCTATCAGAATTCATACCCAATACAAAAGCCGACTGCTTATTCAATTGAATAGGCGCTATCTGTCTTACCTGTCCTTTGATACTCAATCCATTCAAAGCAGCAGCACTAAAGTCTTGCTTCCCAGTATTGATCAAGAGTGTGCCGTAATCTGCATCATACCTACCCATCTGTACATTGTTATCGTAAAAATTACCCATCATTAAAATGTCTGGCCATTTATCTCCATTGGCATCCGTCACCACTGCTGATTTATAAGCAGTGATTTGCGCCTCCCATGGCAAAACCTTAGCTGTGAATTGACCTTTGCCATCATTGATGAATAAAGTATTTGCAAAATGATAGGCCTTCACTAGTTTAGATGACTTTAATTTTTCTTTCGTAAAGATATCATACAGGTTTGCTTTTGCAAAATCTTCGGCATATAGGAATGACTTTTTTATTTTAGGAATCTGCCTTTGAATTTCATCCTTATTAGCGAAAGGAATTTCTTTTCCTTGTAAATAGAAAGTGATGATTTGCTCAAATTTGCCATTGTCATCAAAGTCATTATAATACATGCTGATAGGTTCTTTCTCTGTCGCCTTTAACCTTGTATTCAATCCTAGGTTGCCTGCAATAAAGTCCATATCTCCGTCTAAATCAATGTCTACAGGTAAAGTGAAATTCCACCAACCAGGCAGATTGGTTACACTTTCTTTTGTCCATTTTTTTACAGAGGGATACAAGACGTCAATACCTCCCCATTGATGCGTCAATAAGATTTCCATTTTTCCATCCTTATTTATATCCATTTCTGTTGCACTAGTAATAAATCCTAGGCCGATTAAATCTGGCGCAATTGAAGCAGTCACATTTTTAAAATGCCCGTCACCCAAATTATACAAAAGATACGAGTCGATAGCTGCACCATAATCCATGGCCTTCACTCTACTTGTGATTAACAAGTCAATGGCACCGTCTTGGTTAAAATCCCTAGCAATGATATCGGAACTTTGATTATACACAGGTATTGCATCATTCAAGATTGTAAACTGTCCATTGTTACTATTTAAGTATACCCTTGGCATCATATGCTTGTCCTCTCCATAGTATTCATTGCCCCCAGAACCAACAATGATATCTTGAAACCCGTCTTTATTCACATCAGCCATCTCAGCACAAACATCTTCATAGTTACTATCTAAACGGAATGCTTCTTGTTTTGATAACAGGAATTTACCATTGGCTTGTTGGTAGTATAATGCAGCGCTAAAACCTCTAGCTCCCCCAATAAAAATATCTTCTAAGCCATCACTATTGATATCTCCTACAGCCAATGCCGGGCCTTCTGTAGAATTCATTTGTGGAATCAATTGCTCTCTATTGAATTCTTGAAAAATATTCTCTTGATGTTTAAATTGAATTCCAGAGCTAGCTGTAAGATCCACCACTTGTTTTGTTTGCTGTGGCCAATATTGATTGATTAAATCATAATTGAATATTGGCAATCCTATTTGATAAATTAGAGTCAATTGCTTTTTCTTAAACTCTACAGGATTGATTTTCTGAAAACTGTTATCAGGCCATACTAAAAAAGCCGAATCTACTTTTGTATTTTTTAAACCAATAGATAATGGGATTTCCATGCTGGACAAAAAACCTTTTACAGGAAACTTCTCATAGGTTCTTATTTCACCAGGCGTAAATAAAATCAATTTGGCACCAATGGCATTGATGTTTTTTGCTGCACCCTTGAGTGTCACTGCAACCGAATGTGCAGTTGTATCTTGACTATTTTTATTTTCGTAGATGAACGACTTGTCATTTACATTATTGACCACTAAATCTAAATCGCCATCATTGTCAAAATCGGCATAGGCAGCGCCATTCGAATAAGAGGAAGGATTGTTGATAATGGCTTTTTCTTTATCATCGAATGACAATCCCTTTTTATTTAAAAAGAATTGATTGGGTATTTTGATTTCAGGGAAACGATCGATCAATGCCATATCCTTTTCTCCCATTTTATTATCCCTTATTTTTTCTTGAATTTCTTGATTGGATACATAGTTCACATAGTCCATATCATTCATACGCTTAGGAATGCCATTCGCCACAAAGATGTCTTTATACCCATCGTTGTCAAAGTCCATTAACAAGGTAGCCCAAGACCAATCTGTGGCAAACATGCCAGCATACATACCCACTTCACTAAACTTCCCATTGCGACGATTCCATTGTAAGTTATTACGCGTAAACTGATAATCATACCCAACTGATATTTTGTATTGATAAATATCATAGTCGTCTTCTCCTAAAGACCTTTTTAAAATATAAGGGTCCTTGGGTAACATATCCATTGAAACGATTTCTGGAAATCCGTCATTGTTTAAATCTGCCGCATCTACCCCCATGGAGTATTGACTAGTATGCATCAATCTTTCCTTTTGCTCGTCTTTAAAGCTGCCATTTTTTTGATTGATGTACAAGTAATCGTTTTCATGAAAATCATTCCCAGCATATATATCTACCCAGCCATCTAAATTGATATCACTCATCACCACACCTAGTCCATAACTAATCGCTGTGCTATTGATTTTAGATGCTTTTGTCACATCTTCAAAATGTCCATTCTTATTGGCAAAAATACGATCACCTGATAATGGGTCAAAAGTGCCCATAAAGCTTGTCCTTGGAGCAAAAGTACCGTTCTGGTGCACCGAGTGATTCAATAAAAAGACATCTAAGTCCCCATCCTGATCGTAATCAAAAAAACTTGCTTGCGTACTAAAGCCAGAAAAATCTAATCCATATTCAGCAGCAGCTTCTTTGTATTTTGGAATGCCATTTTCGATACCCACACAAATCAATAACTGATTCTTGGATATAAATTTTTCGAAATTACCAAGTCTACAAATATAGATATCCAATAAGCCGTCGTTATTGATATCCACTACAGACACCCCCGTATTCCATGCACTATCCTGTGGTATCAGTGCTTCTTTGCTGACTTCAGTAAATTTTAATGCTCCTTGATTTAAATACAATTGATTGTCTCCCTCATTAGACGCAAAAAAGATATCCGCCTTGCCGTCATTGTTAAAATCACCTGTGGCTACACCAGCGCCATTGTAATAATACATATAATGAAACATATTGAACTGCTCATTTGGATGTAATTTATTTTCAAATTGAATCCCTGTTTGCTCGGCTGAAAGTGCTTCAAACAAAGGCAGTTCCTTAGTTGGCTGGTTACACGCAAAAAGGAGTACACTCAATGCAAAAATAATCGCACTTAATGTAAAATTCGATGCCGCTTGTTTCCAGCTTTGGATATATTTAAAAAACATACAATTATTTTAATTTCATGAATACCGGTACCTGATTGTTTCTAATAAACAAGACCTTTTTTTGCGCAGCTTGCTGAAACAATACCATATCTCTTACTTGTCCTGTAATGGCTAATCCAGATTGCTTATCTTCTACCACTTCGAGTATTCTTTTTCCTTTATTGATTAATACCAAGCCATAATTGGCGTCTAAACGACCGAACTGCGGAAGGAATCCAAACTGATTACCTCCCATGACTAAATCTATTTTACCGTCTGCATTGACATCGGTGGATACCATCGCATTCAAGGAAGAAAATTGCACTTCATTTGGTAAGCGCTGAATATCAAATTGCCCATTGCCCTTTCCCCATGCAATAATTGAACTACTATAGTTATACAATTTCATTGCTGCTTTTTCCACTAATTCTTTTTTAAATAATTCTTGGAAGGCTTTTTTAGCATAAATCTCGTAATTCAGATTTTCTTTTTTGAGTAATGGAATTTGTTCTTGCATTTCGCCTTTCATGAATACAGGAACATCTCTGCCGTCAACCGTTCTAGTTAAAATTTTATCGATGCTCTCATTGCCATCAAAATCATTGATCCAAAGCTTCACTGGCGCTGATGGCGTTGGTTTTAGATAGCCGTTCTCGCCCATATTGCCAATGATTAAATCTTGAAAACCATCCCCATCTATGTCAGCCATATGGATAGACTGCCACCAGCCATTCAATCCTTTTAAATTAGTTGCTTGCTCTACCATTTTTCCTTTTTCAAAGGCGTACACTACTGGATGCATGTATTCTCCAACAATGATCAATGATGTGACAGCTTGATTATTTAATTTACCAGCCAAGGCACTGGTCACCATCCCTAATTTTGAAAAGTCTGGTGAAACCGTTGAAGTCACATCTTTAAACTGACCTTGCCCGTTATTTTGATATAAAGCACTCGCAGGTGTTACCCCGTATTTTAAAGGGGTATTTCGGGCCCCAACAAATACATCCAGGTCACCATCTAAATCATAGTCCAATGGCACCATCACGCCTGTATTGTATTCAAATACCGGAAATGCATCTGAACTATACGTAAAATTAGCTTTGCCATCGTTTAAGAAAAGACGATGATTCAATTCTCCTCTGTTTGGTAAACGATTATTACCACCAGAACCTACCAATAAATCCATATCTCCATCCTTATCGGCATCAAAAAATACGGCAGCCACGTCTTCATAAGACTCAAATGCTTTAAATGCAATTTGTGGCCTTGGTTTAAAATCTCCGTTACTTGTTTGAAGGTAAATTTGACTTCCCTTATTATTGGCGCCTCCAATAAATAAATCTGCAAGGCCATCTCCATTGATATCCGCAGTTGCCGCTTTAGGACCTTCTTGTGAAAGAATTCTTGGAATGATTCTTTCTGCATAAAAGTCTACATGGTCGTCCTCTGTATGTTTTTCAAAATTAGCTTTTACCTCCTCAAACAATGGCGCCACTTTTTCTTGCTTTACTACAAATGGTTGGACGATTTGTGTCGCTTGTTCGATCGTATATACGGTATCTAGCTTTTGAATTTTTAAAATGCTTTGGGTCAGGTTTGGCCAAATCACTTGCACCGAATCAATTTTTGTAAACTTTCCTAATCCAAAAATTTGTTTATAATCCACAGAAGACTGAAACCCTCTTGCAGGAATGACTTCCTTGCTTAAAATTTGCCCTTGAATAAATATATTGATTTTTGCACCCACTGCATTGATATTCTGCGGCAGGCCTTTTAATTTAAATCCAATAAACCCGTTTTTATTTTTTTCTCTACTCTTGTTTTTAAAGACAAAGCTTGGCATATTGTTATTGTTCACCACCATATCTAAGTCGCCATCATTGTCTAAGTCCCCATATGCAGCACCGTTTGAAAAGCTTGGAATATCCAAACCCCAATCCTTACCCATATCCTTAAATGTCAAGTCTCCATTGTTTCTAAACATTTTATTCGGAATAGGTTGACTACTCATTTTTTCAATGATACTACTAATCTCATCTTTCTTACCAGATAACACCATTTTCTGAATCATGGTATTCGCAAAAAAATCTATAAAGTCTTGATTGGTTAAATCACGATAAATGCCATTACTTACATAAATATCGTTGTAGCCATCATTGTCTGCATCAAAGATCATTTCGCCCCAGCTCCAATCACTCGCTTCCACGCCAGAAAAACGGGCTACTTCTTTATACTTGCCATTCTTATTATTTAATTGCAAAGCATTGTGCATGAACTGATGGTAGAAACCACTAGCTACTTTTAAGCGGTAGATATCAATATTATCAAATGAGGTAGTTGTCTTTAATCTAAAATCATTGTCAGGCAACATTTCTGTTGTAAAAATATCTGGATAGCCATCATTGTTGACATCGGCCATGTCCGTACCCATAGATGCGATGCTATTATGTTCGGTATAAGTTTCTATTTCATCTTTAAACTTGCCATTTTTTTGATTGATGTATAAATAATCTCTTTCAAAAAAATCATTGGAAACATACACATCGGGCCATGCGTCCCCATTCACATCTCCAATAGTAACCCCTAATCCAAAGCTAATTAAAGAACCATGTATCCCTGCTTCTGCAGATACTTCAATAAATTTTCCACCTTCGTTTTTATATAAATGATCTCCACCGCCTTTTAAAAAATCAGCTACCGCAGAATTTTCTGCTCTTATATCTCTTGCATTCGCATAGTTCAAAGTATTGACTGGAATTGGACTGTTGTTGACCATAAAACAATCTAAGTCGCCATCCATATCGTAATCAAAGAAAGAAGCGTGCGTGGTGTAACCATTATTTGCTAAACCATAGGCTTCTGCGCTATCTGTAAAAGTTAAATCATGGTTATTGATGAACAATTGATTCTTACGTAAATCTTCTTGCATCATATGTCCAGCATTGGCCACATAAATATCCAACCAACCATCGTTATTGATATCGACCATTGTCACACCCGTACTCCATTGGTCTTTATTTGGAAAACCTGCTTTGTCAGAAATGTCTTCGAATTTAAAATCTCCTTTATTTAAGAATAATTTATTAGCCCCTTGATTGGCAGTAAAAAATACATCGGCTAGTCCATCATTATTGATATCGCCAATACCTACACCACCACCATTATAAAAATTACGATACTTGAAAATATTATTATCCTTTTCGTCCGTTACCGTATTGGTGAATTGGATTCCGCTGTTTTCAACTAGTTCAAAAAGCTGCCCCTCCTTTGACTTTGTGCAAGCTGAAAAAAGAATGGCAACAAAAAGTAGTAAGTAAATTTTTTGCATAAAATCACGTTCGTATTGTAATGTATAAAAATACAAAAAGGCGGGCGTAAACGCCCGCCAAAATCATAATAGTTGTTTTGAGGGGCTTTAAATTTTATGAAAGCTCCTCAAAACAAAAAGGCTGCCGTAAACGGCAGCCTTTTCTATAATAGGTTAACTATTTTAGGTAGCTCCTAGTAACCGAAGTTTTGCTTCAAATTAGGGTTTGAAGACACCGCTTGGTTAGGGATAGGATAAACAACTCTGAATCCGTCAGACTTTAATGGTCTTTCGTTTACAGGATCGTTGTACTTTCCAAAACGAATCAAATCAGTTCTTCTTGAACCTTCTAAGTATAACTCACGACCTCTTTCAGCAATAAGATCATTCAATGTAACTGCAGATAAAGAAGTTGTTCCAGCACGCTTTCTGATGTTATTTACAATCACTAATGCGTCAGCTGCCTTGCTAGTTCTTAACAAAGCTTCTGCTTTCATTAACATTGCATCAGCATAACGGAAGATTACAAACTCATTTTCTTCGTTAAAGCCTAATTGATCTCCTTTTAAAGGATACTTATTAGTTCTAATACCTTTAGATTCTGTAGAGAAGAATAAGCTTACATCTGGAGTGAAAACTAATTTTCCACCAGAACGATCTTTAACTTCTACTTTCTTACCATCAGCGTACTTATATTGTTGGCCTGCCATGAATCCAGCAGTGAAACCATGTATTTCAGTTGCACCTGCTAATTCTGCAGTCTTACGTTGATCTCCGTCAGCAAATGAATTGTAGAAATCAGCAGTTGTAGTGAAACCATTCCAACCAGAGAAAGACTGATTGTAGTGTGTTCCCATACCAGTTGCCCAAGTAACACCAGTGTTACCACCTGTTTGTGTTGCTTTACCAGGACCATTAGA
>CAMAQL010000010.1 GCA_945860605.1 Chitinophaga pinensis | reverse complement strand
TGACAAATGACTAATACAGATTGGAATGAATTCAATAATAAACTAGAAAAGACATTCAAGTTTAATGACTACAATGAAGTGGTTGCTTTCTCAAATCAAGTCATGCAAATCGCCATTGAATTAGACCATCATCCTGAAATACATATTCATTATAATTTTGTAAAAGTGTATATCACTGATTATGAAAAAGGGACTGTCTCAGAAAAATGTCACTGGTTTATTAGTGCCGTCAATAAGATTAAATTTTAATACCCTTTGCATTTGAAAATGACGCCCTTAATAAGAATTAGGTTAACTTGGATTCCCTTCATTGGAGGCGTCGCAATTAAAAACATTATTCATTACACATTTACATTCCGATCACACAATAGGCTTGGCCGATATTATTTTAACGCCTGCTGTTCTAGACCGCAATGCGCCTATCGCTATATATGGACCTACTGGCATAAAAAAAATGACAGATGATTTAATGAGTGCTTATAAGGAAGACATAGCTATCAGAATTAATGGATTAGAAAAAGGGGATGCGATTGCTTATCAAGTATATACAAATGAAATCAAGGAAGGGCAAATATATAAGGATAGCAATTTAACCGTGACTGCATTTAATGTACAACATGGTCAATGGGACAATGCATTTGGATTTGTGTTTCAAACCAAGGATAAAAAAATTGTTGTCTCTGGGGACTGCACTTACAGTGAAAACTTAATTAAATACGCAAAGGATTGTGACATTTTAGTGCACGAAGTGTATTCTGACGTTGGCTTAAAAAAACGCACACAAAGATGGCAGGATTATCATTCCACGTTTCATACTTCAACGTATCAATTGGCTAATATTGCCAATCAAGTAAAGCCAAAATTACTCATACTCAACCATCAATTAACTTTTGGCAACAGCTTGCAAAGCTTATTGGATGAGTTGAAGTCAAAGTATGCTGGACCCGTTGTAAATGGGTCGGATTTGGACGTATTTTAATACATTCCTTTTGCAATAAATTTCTTAATTTGAGCCCCAACTACATTCAATTTTAAACAATCAATTATGTCTATTTTATCCAATTATAGCGATGGCTTTTTTAATGTGAGTGCAGCGCATGGGTTTCTTCCAGTAAAAGCGCCGATGGTAAAATTACCAAGTATGTATGCGGACTTACAAGCTGTGTTAGACAATATGCCTGTGGTGTTAAATGAAAACGAGTTTGGCTATTTAAATACGGAGGATGGGATTGTTGCACCTACTTTAGCAATTAAAAATCATGTAGATGCGGTTGAAAAAGAGGAAGACATTTTTGTATTACAAGCTTTATTTAGATCCTATAGTTTTTTAGCATCAGCCTATCTATTAGAGCCTTCTTTCCAACAATTTAGAAAGGACGGGAAATACGGGAAAGCTAGAAATTTTTTACCTGCAAATATTGCACAGCCTTTTTGTAAAGTAGCTGATAAATTAAATGTGTTTGCATGGTTAGATTATCATTACGCTTACTCATTAGGTAATTACCAAAAGTTAGACGAAGCTGGAGACTTAAATTGGGAAAACATTACCATGTGTAACCGTTTTTCAGGACAACCCGATGAGGTTGGTTTTATCATGTTGCATGTAGATATCAACAGGTTTTCGGCCAATTTAGTTGGCACTGTGATGCAGACCATCCAGGCATTAGATGGTGGCGCAAAATCAGTTGGAGATTTGCTCGAAAAGAATTGGTCCACAATGAAGCAAATGAATGAGCGTAGAAAAGAGATGTGGAAGGCTTCTAGATGGCAACGATACAATGATTTTAGAATTTTCATAATGGGTGTTAAAGGCAATACGGAATTATTTGGCGATGGCGTGGTGTATGAAAATGTATGGGATGAGCCAAAAGCATTTAGAGGACAAACGGGGGCACAGGATGATATTATTCCTATGCAAGATATTTTTTCTGGGGTGATCTTTTATTATCCAGAAAACGAACTCACAAAATATTTACTAGACCTTAGATTATACCGACCAACCTGTGTGCAAGACTTTTTCAAAGACCTTGAAAATTCAATGAAGACATTACATCCAAAGGGTTTGATGGGAAAATTAGTTGAAAATAAAGACGTCACTGGTCTTTGTTATTTATTAGGCATTTTAGAAGAAATTTATCATTTCAGAAATGGACATTGGCAGTTTGTTCAAAAATATATCATGGCCAATACGAAATATGCGATGGCTACAGGCGGCACTCCAATTACATCTTGGATCCCAAATCAAATTTTATCTGTTATTCGTCAGATGGAAGATGTAGTCACCGCTATCAATGAAATTGGCAAATCGGATCAAGAAGAGGCCAATGCTATTTTCGAGCATAATGTTAAATTATTGCCTACTAAAAAAGGATTGATCAATGGACAACTTGAGTTAATTCATAAGAACGACTTTTCGGCAGAAGCAGTATTTGCTTTGAATCAAAAGTTTGGTTATGATGATACTAAGTAATTTTAAATGAACCTTTCATAGGCTCAAAGTCATTCTATACCTATATTTGTATTCGTAAAAATCACATATATGCTAGATGCAATCATCCCATTAATCTCCTTAATTTCTTTAGAAGTTATTTTAGGAATAGACAATGTCATTTTCATTTCTATTCTATCCGATAAATTACCGGATAGTCAAAGAAATAAATTAAGGTATTGGGGATTAGGTCTAGCCATGGTGATGCGATTAATTTTATTAACCTTAATTTCTTGGATTTTAAAATTAGATCAAGAATTATTTATCCTATTTGACGTTCATTTTTCTGGTAAAGGATTGATCTTAATTGCAGGTGGTCTTTTTTTAATTTATAAAAGCACAGTCGAGATTTATCATAAAACAGAATTAGCTAAGCAAACTGGAGAACCCACTGTTCCAAAAACCAGTAGTTTTAAAAAACTTTTATTAGAGATCATTTTATTAGACTTGGTTTTTTCGATCGATTCTATCATTACAGCCATTGGAATGGCACAGGAGCTATGGATTATGTATACATCGGTTATTGTGGCCGTGGTGATCATGATTTTTGCTTCACAGCCCATTAGTTTTTTCATCAAAAAACACCCTTCCTTTAAAATATTAGCATTAAGCTTTTTGATGATGATTGGATTATCATTGATTGCAGAAGGCTTTCATCTGTCAATACCTAAAGGCTATATTTATTTTTCAATGGCATTTGCTTTTGTAGTTGATATCATTCAAATGAAGACGGTAAAGTAAGCATATGCAATCTCCCGTATTTTTAATTACACCTCCTTTTACACAGTTAAATACGCCTTATCCTGCAACGGCTTATATCAAAGGGTTTTTAAATACCAAGGGCATTCCAAGTGTACAAGCAGATCTTGGGATCGAAGTCACTTTGGCTATTTTTAATAAGGAAGGACTTACAAAATTATTTAAAGCTATCAACTCTAAAGAATGGGAGCTTAGTCCAAACTGTCAAAGAATACTTGCGCTAGAAAATAATTATATTAACACCATCGATCAGGTTATTTTATTCTTACAGGGTAAGTTAGATACCATTGCACACCTTATATGTTCTAGAAATTTTTTACCAGAAGGGGATGCATTTGATCAAATGGATGATTTAGATTGGGCATTTGGTGCCATGGGCAAGCAGGATAAGGCCAAGCATATTGCTACCATGTATTTAGAGGATTTAGGTAATTTAATAAAAGACACTATTGATCCTCATTTTGGTTTTAGCAGGTACGCCGAGAGTTTGGGTAGGTCTGCGAATACATTTGACGAATTGTATGCGGCTTTAAATGCGCCAGTGACTTATTTAGATACTATTTTATTGGATATTTTAGAAAAACATATTCAAAAAGTACAACCTAAATTGGTTTGTATTTCTGTGCCTTTTCCGGGTAATTTGTATACTTCATTAAGGTGTGGTAGGTGGATTAAAAAACATCATCCAACCATCAAAGTGGCCATGGGTGGTGGTTTTGCCAATACTGAATTGCGTTCTTTGTCGGATCCTAGGGTGTTTGAATTTTATGATTTTATCACATTGGATGATGGAGAAACACCTATCGAATTATTGATTAAACACATTGATGGTAAAATAGAAGTACAGGATTTAAAGCGTTGTTTTACTTTGCTCAACGGGGTGGTTACCTATATCAATGGGTCCATCCAGCCTGACTATAAACAACATCAGTTAGGTACGCCAGACTATGAAGGTTTATGGTTGAATCAGTATATTTCTGTGATTGAGTTGGTGAATCCAATGCATAGTTTATGGAGCGACGGAAGATGGAATAAATTAACGATGGCACACGGATGTTATTGGGGCAAATGTACTTTTTGTGATATCTCATTGGACTATATCAAAACCTATGAACCAGCTACAGCTAGTTTATTGGCAGATAGGATGGAATTGATGATTGCGCAAACAGGTCAAAACGGTTTTCATTTTGTGGACGAAGCTGCACCACCTGCATTGATGAAAGCTTTGGCAATTGAAATCATCAAACGAAAACTAGTCGTAAGTTGGTGGGCCAATGTGCGTTTTGAAAAAAGCTTTACAAAGGATCTATGTATTTTATTAAAAGCATCTGGATGCATTGCAGTGAGTGGAGGATTAGAAGTGGCATCGGACAGATTACTCGAGCTCATTCAAAAAGGTATTACAGTGGCACAAGTAGCAAAAGTGAGTCAACACTTTAATGACGCGGGAATCATGGTGCATGCTTACTTGATGTATGGCTTCCCTACTCAAACTGTACAAGAAACGGTGGACTCCTTAGAGATGGTGCGTCAATTATTTGAAACTGGGGTTTTAAAATCTGCCTTCTGGCATTTATTTACCATGACGGCACATAGCCCTGTGGGTTTAGCGCCAGAAAATTATAAAGTGAAAAAAGTATCCGATACAGTGGGCAGTTTTGCAAACAATGATATTGCCCATATTGATACGACTGGAGCCAACCATGAAATTTTTGGATATGGGTTAAAAAAAGCCATCCTCAATTACATGCATGGTGCTTGTTTTGAATTTCCATTGCAAAAATGGTTTGAATTTAAAATTCCTAAAACAAGTATTGCACCAAATTATATTCAAACAGAGTTGGATGCCGTAGAGATTGGTTCTAATAACTATAAAGCCATTTGGACAGGGCTCATGCCTAATTCCACAATGGTACAACGCACAAAAAAGGGAAGTAAGTGGGAAGAAATGAACCTGCGTTTCGAAACCAATAAAAATACCATTTCAATTCATGTAGATCCTGAGAAAGGAAAATGGTTTGTAAATTTATTATCAATCATACATGTGGATGCTTCTACTGGCTTGCCATTAGCGGATATAAAGGCAAGTTATTTAGCTGCAGGTTTGGAAGACTTTGATTTATTCTGGGACAACAAACCAATCAATGCCTTGCATAAAGCAGGACTATTAAGAATTTAATTTTTCGAATTTAAAATTTTGGAAGATGCATGTTGAGTGGGTAAGAGATTTTTGCTTAAGCTTTGACGATGTCGAAGAATGTCAACCATTTGGCCCAGAAAATTTAGTGTATAAGATTAAAGGAAAAATATTCTTACTCATTTCTTTGGATGACATTCCTCCAAGAATCAATATCAAGACAGACCCAGATAAATCCATAGAATTAAGAGAAGCCTATGCCGATAATATATTACCGGGCTTTCATATGAATAAAAAGCATTGGAATACCCTAGTTTTAAATACAAGACTAAGTCCATCCCTGGTTCAAGCATTAATTAGTGAATCTTATGCATTAGTCAAAAAGTAAAGCCTGATTCATCCCTTTTAAATGGCAGAATAAACAATTAATCCTATTTTTGGGTCTAATACAAATCTTATGGGATTCGCAATCAATAAAAAAGTAGCCGATAAAAAAACAGCCACAAGCGCCAAAACCAATGTGCAAGCAGGGGGTAGTTCAAAATTTATCGCAAAGGCAAGCACCAAATCTTCTGGTGCAAGTAAAAAACCAATTAAAACAGGCGGATCAAGAGGTAGTTGATCTCTTTATTTTATTACCTCCCCTTCGATGGTCAATTCGGCAGGTAATTTCTGACCAGCAAATTTTACATTTACTTTTTTTCTGAATGCCCCAATAGCAGGCGAGGTATAAGTGACTTTGATACTTCCTTTTTGTCCTTTTAAAATTGGCTTCTGATCGTATTCAGGTTGAGTGCATCCGCATTCTGCATTGGCAAATTCTATCACCGCAGGCCTCGCATCGGCGTTCGTGTATGTAAAGATCACAGACTTATGAACGCCTTTAACAAGCTTCCCAAAATTATGTGCAGCTTTATCAAATTTAACGCCCGATTGAGCTGAACAAAATAATGCAGCAAGTGAAAAACTGAGGGTAAAAATGTACTTCATAGATATATTAATTTATATGGTAATTGGTTGAGTCAAAGCCTAAATATTGAAGCCCTGACCGTCAAATGCTGCTCTAAATTATTGAAATTTTGTTAATTATCTGTTTTTATGTGTTTCTTGATTTTTATTGCATTTTACCCCTATTTTTGTCAAATGGAATCCAACTTAGAAGCTGTATCTAATCAGGACATGCTATCGTTTGAAGCATTTCGAAAAACTGTATTAGAGGACTACCGAACTGCACTTGCAAGTAGAGAAGTGAGTTTGTTGGGTAGACGTGAGGTATTGACAGGTAAGGCCAAATTTGGCATCTTCGGCGATGGTAAAGAAATTGCTCAGGTAGCACTTGCAAAATTTTTTCAAAAAGGTGATTTTAGAAGCGGATATTATCGCGATCAAACTTTAATGTTTGCATTAGGCACTTCTAATATTGGTGATTATTTCGCGCAATTATATGCAGACGTAGAAAACGATCCATACAGTGGCGGTCGAAACATGAACTCACATTTTAGCACTCCTTTTGTGAATGAAAAGGGAGACTGGTTGCCACTTGCAGATACCTATAATGTATCTGCAGACATTGCACCTACTGCAGGTCAAATGGTGAGGGGTCTTGGATTAGCCTTCGCCTCAAAATTTTTTAGAAATGCTAATCCGGAACCTGCATTTGAAGGTTTGACGAACCAAGGAAATGAAGTTTGTTTTTGTACCATAGGTGACGCAAGCACATCGGAGGGACATTTTTGGGAAACCATCAATGCCGCAGGTGTATTACAAGTGCCATTAGCAGTCATAGTCTATGACGATGGTTATGGTATTTCTGTTCCAACTGAATTACAAACGACCAAAGGATCTATATCAGAAGCATTGGCAGGATTTGAAAAAAAACCAGGCACCAATGGCATCAAAATATTTACGGTGAATGGATGGGACTATGCTGCACTTTGTGAAACCTTTGAAGAAGGGATTTCTTATACGCGTACAACGCATACCCCTGTTGTGTTTCATGTAAAAGAAGTTACACAGCCTCAAGGCCATTCAACAAGTGGAAGCCACGAAAGATATAAATCGGCAGAAAGATTAGAATGGGAAAGAAACTGGGATTGTAATAAACAAATGCGTGCTTGGTTAATTTTAAATGAACTAGCTACTGCTGAATCATTGGATCTTTTTGAATCAGAAGTCAAGCAAGATGTTCGAGATCAAAAACAAGCTGCATGGGATCAATATATTAATCCAATTAAATCAAAAATTAAAGCAGCAGCTGATTTGGTTTTTTCTGGTTTACAACAAGATGCGCCATTGTACCATTTGATGCAAGAATTAGTGTCCAACAAAGAACCCTTAA
Organism: Chitinophaga pinensis; assembly: GCA_945860605.1. Classification (GTDB taxonomy): domain Bacteria; phylum Bacteroidota; class Bacteroidia; order Chitinophagales; family Chitinophagaceae; genus Sediminibacterium; species Sediminibacterium pinensis_D. Next base: position 31,380 of record CAMAQL010000010.1, on the reverse strand, counting down.
AGAGAGATCTTTTTAGAGTTTTAAATATTATTTTGGAGCAGATGCCACAGCATCCTCAAGCAAAAGCAATTAGCCAATTATTAGCAGATTATTACAAAGAGCAAGCGCCTTATTATAGTAAACATTTATACAACGAAGGACCAAAGAGTGCGTTGAATGTAACAGTGGTCCCAGCAGTCATGGAGGCAAATCCAAGACAAATGAATGGTTATGAGGTCTTGAATCAATATTTTGACCATTTGTTTGCCAACAATCCTAAAGTGGTCGCCTTTGGGGAAGACTTAGGAAATATTGGAGACGTCAATCAAGGCTTTGCTGGATTGCAAGCCAAGTATGGTGTGAATAGAATTTTTGATACAGGCATTAGAGAGCAAACCATCATGGGTCAAGCACATGGTTTAGCCATGAGAGGCTTGAGACCGATTGCCGAAATTCAATACTTAGATTATTTAATGTTTGGCATACAAACTCTAAGTGACGACGTTGCTACTTTGCATTACCGAACTGTGGGCAGACAAAGCAGTCCTGTAATTATTAGAACAAGAGGGCATAGGTTAGAAGGGATCTTCCATAGTGGCTCACCAATGGGCATGATTGTGCATGCATTAAGAGGGATATTTGTTTGTGTGCCAAGAAATATGGTGCAAGCAGTGGGCATGTACAATACATTATTGAAAGCAAATGATCCTGCAATTTTAATAGAGTGCTTAAATGGCTATCGATTAAAAGAAACTGTTCCTTCTAATATCAACGAGTTCACTGTTCCATTGGGCATGCCTGAAATAGTAAGAGCTGGAGCCGACATCACCATTGTGTCTTATGGATCTACATTAAGAATAGTAGAAGACGCGGCGGTTCGTTTAGCAGCCTTGGGTATTGATTGCGAAGTGATAGACGTACAAACACTTTTGCCATTTGATATCAATCATCAGATAGTGGCATCTCTTAAAAAAACCAATCGAATTTTATTTGTGGACGAAGATGTACCTGGAGGCGCTACTGCATATATGTACCAGCAAGTAATTGAAGGACAGGGTGGATACAAGTGGTTAGACGCAAGTGCTAGGACTTTATCTGCTAAAGCACATCGTCCAGCCTATGCAAGTGATGGGGATTATTTCTCTAAGCCAAATACCGAAGAAATTATTCAGGTAGTGAAGGATATGATTGCGGAGTAAAGGATTGCGGAATAAATGCCTCTTTCATTGATTCAATAGCCTTCTAATTGTTCCGTATAACTTAATGAGCCTAGTCTAACCCTTAGTGGAATTTTAGTTTTCTTTTCTAATGCTCTTTCTTGATTGCAAAAAAATCCTGTTTGCGTGGTGTAGTAATTTGGCGCAATTTTATTTTGAACGGAATAAGGTGCTTTAGAAATATTAGCAAATAAAGCTGTTGTCGATTTTTTTTCAGTCTTCCAATATTCCTTTGCATTCTTTGAATTCAATTTTTGCGCAGCAATGGCCTGCGTAAAAAAGAAACATAATATCGTAATTGTAGTTTTCGTAGTAGTTGGTTTTATCCCATATTGTGAAATACTTTGTTCACATCCTCATCTTCTTCTAACCTTTCAATTAACTTACTAATATCTTCTGCTTGTTCATCTGTTACAGGAACAGTGGTGCTTGGGATCCACTCTAGTTCGGCAGAAATAGCAGTGATATTTTTTTCCTCTAATGCTTTTTGTAAGCTACCAAAATCAGTAAATGCACATCTTAAAACAAAAATGGGGTTGTCATTGTCGTCATTACTTTCTCCTAATTCATCTAAACCATAGTCAATCAATTCTAATTCCAAATCATCCATGACCAATCCATCTGGGTTTAATTTAAACACACCCATTTTCTTAAATTGAAAACTTACGCTGCCACTATTTCCCATGGCACCATTTCCTTTATTAAAATGACTCTTTACATTGGCAACTGTTCTTACATGGTTGTCGGTGGCTGTTTCTACTAATAAAGCAACACCATGTGGTGCATAGCCTTCGTATAAAATTTCTTCGTAGTTAGAAGTGTCTTTGCCCATGGCCCTTTTAATGGCTGCTTCTACACGGTCCTTAGGCATACCCACACTTCTTGCATTCTGGTAACATCTTCTTAAAGCAGGATTATCATCTGGGTTAGGGCCTGATGCTTTTACGGCAATCACAATTTCTTTACCTATTCTGGTAAACTGCTTTGCCATACGATCAAAGCGTTTAAACATGGTTGCTTTTCTTACTTCAAATATCCTTCCCATAATTGTTCTTTTAAGTCTGTAAAAATAGCACAAAAAAAATAGTCCCGAAAGTCGGGACTATTTTAATTTATCTATAATTGGATTATTTATTCAATTTACTTGTCTTCTTACTGTATAAGAAGTACACAAACAAGCCTACAATCATCCATAAAAAGGCAACCTTAAGTGTTTGCATGTCTAGCGCAAAAATCATCGCTAAGCAAATCACTGCACCTAAAATAGGTACCAATGGCACCAATGGTGTTTTGAAAGGACGCTCCATATCTGGTGATTTACGTCTTAAGATCCAAATACCTAAGCTAACCAATACGAAAGCAAATAGGGTTCCAAAACTTGTTAAATCACCTGCCACACTTCCTGGAACGAAAGCAGCAAATAGACCAACAAATACAAATAGGATCCAGTTAGATTTATACGGAGTTTGGTATTTAGGGTGTAAATCGCCAAATGCTTTAGGCAATAAACCATCCTTACTCATAGAATAAAAAATACGGCTTTGTCCCATCAACATTACTAAGATCACAGATGAGAAACCTGCTAAAATCGCCACTGTTACTGCAGTCGCTAGCCAGCCATATCCAGTCATATAAGTCGAAATAGCGTAAGCAACAGAAGCTTCTCTTCCTTTTTCTGGATCAACAAAATCCGTCCAAGGTGCAACACCTGTTAATACGTGGCCAAATAAAATATAAAGTATGGTACAAACTACTAAAGAGCCTAAGATACCAATTGGCATATCTCTTTTTGGATTCTTAGCTTCTTGCGCAGCAGTCGAAACAGCATCAAAACCAATAAAGGCAAAAAATACAATGGCAGCTCCACCCAGTACACCACCCCAGCCATGTTTAAAGGCGCCAGAATAATCTGCAATCACTTTTCCAGCACTATCTGTGACAGCAGCTTGACCAGCAGGGATTAAATAAGGAGTGTGGTTTTCAGGCTTGATAAACTGCCATCCTACCGCAATGAATATGATCACAATCGCCACTTTAATAAATACAATCACTGCATTCACCATAGCAGATTCTTGAGAACCTTTAATTAATAACAATGTTAACGCTAAAAGAATCACCAATGCAGGCGCATTCATGATACCAGAATGTGCCACACCCATACTATCTGTGAAGCTTTCAAACGGACTATGGCTCCATTCATAAGGTATGGCGCCTCCCGTCAGCTTATTGAGGTATTCACTCCAAGCGATAGACACTGTAGCAGCACCTAAAGCATATTCCATAATCAAGGCCCAGCCAATGATCCAAGCCACTAGCTCACCCATTGTTACATAAGAGTAAGCATAAGCGCTACCTGCAATAGGGATCATCGCAGCAAATTCTGCATAACACAAACCTGCAAAAGCACAGCCTACAGCGGCAATGATAAAGGAGATGGTAACCGCAGGTCCAGCTGCCTGACCGGCTGCTGCAGCTGTTCTTACAAACAAGCCAGCACCGATAATGGCACCAATACCTAATGCAATTAAATTACCAGCACCTAAAGTGCGCTTTAATCCTTTTCCACCATCATCTGCCTGTGCTAACATGGCGGACAAGTCTTTCTTTCTAAATAAACTCATAATATAATTGGTTTCTATTTAAGTTGAAAAGTAGCATTTTTTTCTCAATTATGGAGCTGTTTTAGCTAAAAAAAAGGGGCAAAGTCAAATTTTGTAGACGGTTATTTTTTTAGAACTTATGTGGTATATTGCAGCATTAAGCATCCTATGAAAAAATCTAACAAACTCACAGTATACATTGTCATCGCGATGGTGGCAGGTGCCATTTTGGGCTACTTTATTCATGAAGGTAAGGACCAAGCAACCATTGATAGCTTTGCTAAAAATGTGAAGCTACTCACTACGATCTTTTTGAGATTGGTTCAAATGATCATTGCACCATTGGTGTTTACGACATTGGTTGTTGGGATTGCAAAGTTGGGGGATCTTAAAACAGTTGGACGTGTTGGTGGAAAGGCTTTATTATGGTTCTTGTCTGCCTCCTTAATTAGTTTATTGATTGGGTTGGTTTTGGTGAATCTATTGAAGCCTGGTGAGGGATTGGATTTGACAGTAGGGGATACCTCGGGCGTGAAAGATTTAATGGGTAAGACCCAGTCCTTTAGTGTGATCAATTTTGTGGAGCATGTGTTTCCAAAGAGTATGTTCGAAGCCATGGCCACCAATGAAATTTTACAAATCGTCATCTTTAGTATTTTCTTTGGTGTTGCAGCAGCAGCAATTGGAGAACCAGCAAAAGGATTCATTAAAGCTTTGGATACAGTGGCGCATATTATTTTAAAAATGGTAGGCTATGTAATGAACTTTGCGCCATTGGGTGTTTTTGGTGCCATTGCTGCAGTCATTGCCACAAAGGGCTTAACCATTTTCATTTTTTATGGTAAATATTTATTATACTTTTTAGTAGGGATTGGTGCCTTATGGATTGTGCTTTTAGGAGTAGGCTATTTGATTTTAAAAAATCGTGTGCCTTCCTTGTTAAAACATATTACGACTCCACTGGTGATTGCATTTAGTACCACAAGTAGTGAAGCTGTATTTCCAAAATTAACCGAAGAGCTAGAGCGATTTGGCTGCAAGGATAAAATTGTTTCTTTCATCCTGCCACTCGGTTATTCCTTCAACTTAGATGGAAGTATGATGTACATGACATTTGCGAGTATGGCCATTGCACAAGCATATGGCATTCATTTAGATATTGGAACGCAATTAACCATGTTAGTTGTTTTGATGTTAACGAGTAAGGGGATTGCGGGTGTGCCAAGAGCATCATTGGTCGTTGTTACAGCGACTTGTGCTATGTTTAATATTCCTCCAGAAGGGATTGCATTAATATTACCTATTGATCATTTTTGTGACATGTTCCGTTCTGCAACCAATGTGTTGGGGAATAGTTTAGCAACCACTGCAGTAAGCAAATGGGAAGGGGAACTAACAGAACCACAAACAGTTTAATTTTATACCATCTAGCATGATCACTTTATTAGAAGCATTTCATTGGAGTCAGTTGTTGCAGCCGCAATTTTACATTGAGCACGGTGGACTTTGGCTTATTTTATTAGTTGTTTTTGCAGAGACTGGATTGTTTGCTGGCTTCTTTTTACCAGGAGATAGTTTATTGTTTGTGGCAGGTATTTATAGTGCACCCTTGGCTGCAGAAATTTATGCTTCTAATAATCAATGGATGAATTTATTCATTCTTTTTATATTTATTTCTACTGCTGGTGTCTTAGGGAACTACATAGGCTATCTTTTTGGTCATAAAGTTGGTCCTACCATGTTTGATTGGAAAGAGAATCTTTTTTTCAAGAAAAAATATTTAGTGCAAGCAGAAACCTTTTATAAAAAACATGGAGGACGTGCAATTATAATCGCAAGGTTTATTCCTATCATCAGAACTTTTGGACCTATTGTTGCAGGTATTGTAAAAATGGATAAAGCTAAGTTCATGTATTATAATATTATTGGCTGTGTAGCTTGGGTGGGAAGTATGCTATGTTCCGGGTATTTTTTACAGTCATGGATTTTGGCTCGTTTTAATTTTGATTTAAAAAATCATTTAGAAGTGATTGTGTTGGGGATAGTTGGTATCACTACATTACCAATCATTATTAATTTGATTTCACATCGCGCTAAAAAAGCGTAATCAATCAATTTATTGTATGAATAATAAGCAAATTGGACTTTTTTCTTTGCCTGTATTTGTAGCAGCATTAGGCTATTTTGTAGATGTGTACGATTTATTATTATTCACGATTGTTCGTCAACCAAGTGTACTTGCAGTTGGATCCACATTAGAAACCATCATTGTAGATAGTGCGCATATTATTAACTGGCAAATGTCGGGCTTATTAATTGGCGGTATTTTATGGGGTGTGATTGGTGATAAGTTGGGCAGATTGAAAGTATTATTTGGCTCCATCCTTTTATATTCTGTAGCAAATATCGTTACTGGCTATGTACAAACAGTAGACCAGTATGCTTATTGCAGATTCATTGGAGGTATTGGACTAGCAGGGGAATTAGGTGCAGGTATTACATTGGTTTCAGAGATGTTACCAAAAAATAAAAGAGGTATTGGTACTTCTATGGTGGCAGGGATTGGTTTATCTGGTGCTGTCTTTGCCTATTTTACTTTTCAGTATACGCAGGATTGGAGATTGTGTTATAAAATTGGTGGAGGATTAGGTTTCTTTTTATTGGTCTTGCGTGTGCGTGTGGCCGAGTCATTTATGTTTGAGTCTGTTAAGTTGAGCAATGCTGTAAAGGGCAACTTCTTTATGTTTTTCACTTCTTACAAAAGATTTTCAAAATACATTAAAGCCATTTTAATTGGATTGCCAACTTGGTTTGTAATAGGAGTCATGGTCAACTATAGCAATAAATTTGCCACCGGATTATATGGGGATAATTTAATTGATTCCGGTAAGTCTGTGATGTTCGCTTATATTGGTATTGCTGTTGGCGACCTATTAATAGGCTGGGTGAGTCAATATTTTGAAAGCAGAAAAAAAGCGTTGTTTTTATTTTACATACTTAGTATCGTTGGGATGGTCTTGTTCTTTAGTGCTTTCAATAATAGTGATTCAAGAATGTATGCCATATGTGCTTTCTTAGGCTTTAGTACAGGTTATTGGGCCATCTTCAATCAAATGGCAGCCGAACAATTTGGCACCAATTTAAGAGCCACTGCAGCAACCACTATTCCGAATATGGTGCGTGGTGCTTTACCATTGATTAACTTTTTATTTTTAAACATCTTGCAAAAGTCAATGGGCTGGACCATTGTGCAAAGCGGTATTGTGACTGGTTTTATTGTGATGGGTGTCACCATGCTTGCATTTGTTTTCACAGAAGAAACCTACCATAAGGATTTAGATTTTCTAGAACAGGATCACCCTTTACCGTAGTTGATATTTTTATACCTAGCAATAGATTAAATTGTTAAGCACTATGCGCTTATTATTCATCCGTTTTTCTTCTATAGGGGACATTGTATTCACCACGCCTGCTATTCGTTGCGCCAAGCAGCAGATTCCAGGCGTAGAGATTCATTTTTTAACGAAGGCGGCTATGAAAGCGGTGACCATCGCCAATCCATATATCGATCATTTCCATTATTTTGATAAAGACTTACAAGCGACTATCAATCAATTAAAGGAATGCAAATTTGACTACATCATTGACTTGCATAAAAATTATAGAACTTACCAAATTCAAAAAGCATTGGGTGTGCCGAGTTTATCTTATGAAAAGCTAAGTCTTCAAAAATTTTTATTGACGAAGCTACATTTGAATTTCATGCCTATGAGGCATATTGCAGATCGCTGTCTAGACGCATTATCAAGCTTAGGCGTAGTCAATGACGGAAAAGGATTGGATTACTTTATTCCTAAAGAGACTACAATCAATGCAGCTGCCTTACCGGCTTCTTTTGAGTCTGGTTATATTGCATTGGTGATAGGTGCATCTTACGCCACAAAAAAATTACCTATTAGTGCTTTGCAAAAACTTTGTCATAAAATTCCTTATCCTATTGTATTAATTGGGGGAAAGGAGGATGAAGGACAAGGTGCTGCTGTGGAAGCGATTAATCCCATTAAAATATGGAATGCTTGCGGAAAATTCAATCTACAGGAGTCGGCCATATTGGTAAAACAAGCCAGGACGGTCATCTCACACGATACTGGATTTTTATACATTGCTTGTGCCTTTCATAAAAAGACGGTGGCTATTTGGGGTGCCACTTCTCCTGCTTTGCAAGTAGAACCTTATTACCCAGGAGCAAAACAAGTCAATCAAACAACTTTGAACACTGAAACTGTATCTACTATTTTAAATAATAACGAAATGTATTTTAATGCAATCGTTCCAAATCTGACTTGTCAACCATGTTCCAATTATGGCACGAATCATTGTCCGCAAGGGCATTTTGCGTGTATGCAACAACAAGACTTACAATCTATCGCAGATAAAGCGATTGCCTATTATAAAGAAACGATTGATTAATCACTATTAAGAAGTCAATTGCATAAATAATAAAGCCTCGCAATGCGAGGCTTTATTATTTATGGTCAAGTACAAAGATTATAAAGTCTTTAATACATCGTTCATGCTTCTTACTGCATCTGCACTCTTATTGAATGCTTCTTGCTCATCTGCAGATAAATCCATATCAACTATTTTTTCCCATCCATTCTTTCCAATCACAACTGGTACGCCTAAGCAAATATCTTTTTGGCCGTACTCGCCGTTTAAGCTTACGCAACAAGTGAATAATTTCTTTTCGTCGCGTACTATGCTTTCTACCAATGCCGCTCCTGCTGCACCTGGTGCATACCAAGCAGAAGTGCCTAATAATTTAGTCAAAGTAGCACCACCCACCATGGTATCGTTGATAATTTGTTCTTGTTGGGCTTCTGATAAGAATTTTGTTACTGGAATGCTATTTAAAGTTGCATGCTTCACCAAAGGAATCATAGTGGTATCCCCATGTCCACCAATCACAATGGCGTTTAAGTCTGAAGGGCTGCAGTTTAAATGCGCACTTAATTGGTATTTGAATCTAGCACTATCCAATGCACCACCCATTCCAATGATTCTATTTTTTGGTAATCCTGTAGACTGTAATGCTAAATAAGTCATTGTATCCATTGGGTTACTAATCACAATTAAAATGGCATTTGGAGAATGCTTTAAAATATTTTCACAAACACTTGTAACGATACCCGCATTGGTACCAATTAATTCTTCTCTTGTCATACCTGGTTTACGAGGCAAGCCAGAAGTAATTACAACCACATCTGAGTTGGCTGTTTTAGTGTAGTCATTGGTACTACCAGTAATACGTGTATCAAAACCTACTAAAGCAGCAGTCTGCATCATGTCCTGTGCCTTACCTTCGGCAAAGCCTTCTCTAATGTCTAACAAAACCACTTCAGAAGCCAATTCTTTACGTGCAATATTATCTGCACAAGTTGCTCCTACAGCACCAGCACCAACAACAGTAATTTTCATATCTTTTAATTTAAATGTTGAACTTGATTTGACGGGATAAAGTTAGTTATTTGCCTCCTATTATTTTAAGTAATTCTGGCACTTTTACCCCTTGTTCGTAAACTTTTAACAATTGACCATTCGCATACAATGCTACAAATGGGGTCATACGAGGCCTAAAAAATACTGGGATAGCAAATTCTGGATCCCTGCCTACTATCACATTGGACTGCTTATCCAAGCCATATTTAGTTGCAAAAACTTTAATATCAGCCATTTCCTTATAACTATTCCAAATAAAGAAGACCGACTTAAACTTGTCCGCATTCTTTGTTAACTCAGCAGCTTCTTCTTGACAATGAGAACAGTCTGGGCTAAATATGATGATGCATGTATATTTGCTTTTTGGTATCTGTGTATTGCTAAAAGATTTTCCTGTGGTCAAATTAAGGGTGAATTTTGGAATGTTTTTGTCTTTTAAGAAAGGCGCATTGGGGTCAATATTGCCTTGAGCATACAAAGTCATTGAAGCAAATAAGCTTAACACGAACACACTTAATAGGGTTGTTAGTTTTTTCATAATTTATTTTTTTGTGCCATCATTCGCATGGCTTTTGCGTCTTGTAAAAATCCAGAAGCGAAGATAAAATCATTCAATAATTTATTTTGACTAAATATGATATCTTGATTACTACCCTCCCATTCTTTTTTTCCTTTGTTTAAGTAGATGATATATTCTCCAATTTCCATCACGCTGTTCATATCATGGGTGACAACGAGGGTGGTAATATTAAACTCCTTTGTTAATTCTTGAATCAATCGGTCTATCACAAGAGATGTTTGAGGATCTAATCCTGAATTTGGTTCGTCGCAGAATAAATATTTTGGTTCTAATACCAGTGCACGCGCTAATCCAACGCGCTTTTTCATTCCACCACTTATTTCTGCAGGGAATTTTTCATTGACTCCTGTTAATTGAACACGCGCCAAGATTTCATTGACTTTCGCCAATTTTTCGGCTTCATCTAAATCACTAAACATGTCCAAAGGAAATTTTACATTCTCTTGGACGGTCATGGAGTCAAATAAGGCATTGCCTTGGAATAACATCCCAATACTATTTCTTAAGGTCTTTTTTTGATCTTTATTTAAAGTATTAAAATCAGCATTGTCAAATAAGATTTTACCCTGATCTGCTTGGATTAAATCGACAATACATTTTATTAAAACAGTTTTACCACTACCGCTTGAGCCAATGATCAAGTTGCAAATGCCTGGTTTAAATTGGGCACTCACATCGTCGATAATGACTTTATCGCCAAAGGCTTTATAGATATGTTGAATTTCTATCATGAGGTTATAAAGGTACTTGTAAAGTTAAGAGATCTTCAAACTGATCTGCTCTACTAATTAGTTTTGCCACACCATCTTGATATAAAACCTGTGCTGGTTTGAATCTTGCATTGTAATTGCTAGCCATTTCGTAACCATAAGCACCTGCATTATAAAAAACCAATAAATCACCTTCTGCAATTGCAGGAATAGCCCTGTCCCAAGCAAAAGTATCTGTTTCACAAATATTACCTACCACTGCATATTGCTTAGGTGGATTGTTAGGACTTGTGATATTGTCTATGTGATGGTATGCGTCATAAAACATCGGACGAATTAAATGATTCAGTCCTGTGTTCAAACCAGCAAAGCTGATCTCGCCCGAAGTCTTTAAGACATTGACTTTGGCAATAAAAAATCCTGCTTCGCTGACCATATATTTACCTGGCTCAAACCATGCGGTAAATTGACGTCCGAATTTCTCTGATAGCTGCGTCATCACTTTATTGACCTCCGCACCTAATTGGGCCATATCAGTACCTTGTTCACCCGGTGCATAAGGCACTTTAAATCCACCACCAAAATCTAGCACCTCTACAGAAGGGAAATGACGGAGTAGGGTGTCAAACACTTCTGCAGATTTCATAAAAACCGCCACATCTTTTATTTCACTTCCAGTATGGATATGTAAAGTATGAATATTGATCTTGTAATTTTCTTGAATCAATTTTAATGCGTCCAATTGAGTGAGTGGAATACCAAATTTACTTTTAACGTGTCCGGTAGATATTTTCAAATTACCCCCTGCCATGACATCGGGTCTAATGCGCACTCCAATGGCTTTTGTCCCGCCAAATGCTTGACCAAATTTTTCTAAATTAGACAAGCTGTCAATATTTACGTTCACGCCTAATTCAACAGCAGTCATTATTTCATCAAAACCAATGCTATTACTAGTGTATAAAATATTGTTTGGTAAAAATCCTACATGCAACGCCAGTCTAACTTCATTGATTGAGCTGCAATCAATATTGCAACCCATGTCCTTAATTACTTTTAAAATATGAATATTGGTTAAAGCCTTACATGCGTAAAAAAATTTAGTTTGAGTGTTCTCAAACTGCGCGCATAAATTTTGGTATTGTTGTTCAATTTTTTCTGCGTGGTACACATACAAAGGTGTTCCAAATTTTTCTGCAGCTGCATTTAAAGTATCGTAGGAAAGACTTGCGTTCATGCTATAAAGATACGGCCAGAACTAGGTTCTGGCCGTATCTTAGTTCAATATTTTTGTGAAAAATCCATGAATGGGAAAGCAGTATACTTATGCAACTGGACTTTCAGGATTGTAATCTTCTTCGTTTGATTCTGCGGTAAAATCTCCAGTTTCTGCTTCGGTATTAGGCGTCTCTGCTTGTTCGTTTTCTTCAGCTAAAGTTTCGGCTGTTTGCTCAAATACGCTATTGTCTGTAAAGTCTTCTGGCTTTATCACGGTCGCTTCTACAATTTGTTCTGCCAATACTTCTTTAATCTTTGGTAAATCTTCTGTAGAGTTGATGCCAAAATAGTCCATGAAGTTTCTAGATGTAGAATAGATCAATGGCTTGCCCGCAAGCATTTCGTTACGACCGCTAATCACAATCAATTCCTTTTCTAATAATTTCTGCATAGAATAGTCACTGTTCACACCTCTAATGGCTTCCACTTCACCCTTTGTAATAGGTTGCTTGTAAGCAATGATGGCTAAAGATTCTAATGCAGCGTTGGATAAACGCTTCAAAAACTTATCGCCATTCAATTGTGCAATAGTGCTGTGGAAAGTAGGCTTGGTTAAAAACTGCCATCCGCCTCCGCTTTGCTTTAATTCAAAAGGGTAGTATTCGGTGCTATATTTTTCTTGGATACCTTCTAAAGCAGCTTCCACTTGCTCAAGCGAAATACGCTCTTCTAAGAATCCAAAAGCAGTGTTGATTAATTCGGTGATATCATTTGCATTCAATGCTTTGTCACTTGCAAAAACCAAGGCTTCGATATGCGGAATGATTTGACTTATTTCCATAATACTTTTGCTTATCCGTTTAATGCAGCTGCACCACTCACGATCTCTGTTAATTCAGTCGTAATGGCCGCTTGTCTTGCACGGTTATAAGATATTTTCAATGATTTCAATAATTCGTTGGCGTTTTCACTTGCTTTATCCATCGCAGTCATTCTAGCGCCATGCTCACTTGCATTGGCATCCAAAACGGCTTTGAATAATTGAGTGTTCAATATTTTAGGCATCAATTCTGCCACCAAAGCTTCCTTCTGTGGTTCAAAAATGAAATCTGTTTTTTTAGCGTTTGCTTTCTTTTCCATTTTCGGAATAGGCAAGAAAGGCTCTGATTTAAATTCTTGTGTTGCTGCGTTTTTAAACTCGCTATACACAATCTCAATGGCGTCAAACTCTTTATTTTCAAAGGCTTTCATGGCAGCTTTAGCAGCAGCTTGAACCGTTTCGAATTTTAAGTTTAAAAAGATATCCTTAAAATCTGCATTCGTATTAAAACCTAATTTACTTAAACTTTCATATCCTTTTTTACCAATATTCCAGATGGTTACATTTTGCGTTGGATATTTTTCGGCGATCGTTGCGCGGGTCATTTTTACCAAATTGGCATTGTATCCACCACATAATCCTCTATCAGAAGTCACGACAATAAATAAGACATTGTTCACGGTACGTTGATCTGCTAGGGCCAAATTCATATCTCCCTCTAAGCTACTAATGATATTGCTTAGCATATCTTGTAATTTACGAGCGTAAGGTCTCATTTGGGTAATGGCGTCTTGTGCACGACGTAATTTGGCAGCACTCACCATTTTCATTGCTTTGGTGATTTGCTGTGTACTTTGGGTACTTTTAATTCTACTTCTAACTTCCTTTAATTGTCCAGCCATAGTGCTTGTTTATTAGGCGAGCAAAGGTATCATTTTTTACCCAATTTCCCCCTCAAACCGCCTATAACTTAATTTTTTGATCCAACTTGCCTTAAAATCATCAATTCCACCCCAATTACTTATCTTTGAAGCCCCTTGATTAACAAGGACAAACACCCAATTTTAGCGAGAATATGTTGCAAATTATCAATAAACTATTTGGCGGATCTAAAAGTGAGAAAGACGTCAAGAAAATACAGTATTTGGTTCCAGTAATCAATGGCCATTTTGAGGCGTATAAAACCCTTAGTCATGACCAATTGAGGAACAAAACGGAGGAGTTTAAATTCCGTATTAAAACACATCTTGAGTCCATTGACCAAGTGATTACTGAAGCTCAAAATAATGCCGAGGCATTAGATATTGCCGATTTATTAGGCAAAGACGCTATATACCAAGAGATAGACAAATTTAAAAAAGACCGTGACCAGGCTTTAGAGGAGGTCTTGTGGACCATTTTACCCGAAGCATTTGCAGTGGTGAAAGAAGCAGCTCGACGTTTTACAGAAAATGAAGCTTTGACGGCAACTGCGACCGACATGGATCGTGACTTGTCCGTTAAAAAAGAATATATCACCATCCAAGGGGATCAATCTGTTTTCCAATCCACATGGAAAGCTGCAGGCACACCAGTGAGATGGAATATGGTGCATTATGACGTGCAGTTAATTGGTGGTATCGTTTTACACCAAGGAAAAATTGCAGAGATGTCGACTGGAGAAGGAAAGACATTGGTGTCTACCTTGCCAGCATATTTGAATGCTTTGGCAGAGGAAGGGGTGCATATTGTAACCGTCAATGATTATTTAGCGAAAAGAGATAGTGAGTGGAATGGAACTATTTTTGAGTGGTTGGGTATTACGGTAGATTGTATTGATAAGCATCAACCTAATTCTGAGGACAGAAGAAACGCCTACAGAGCAGGAATTACTTATGGCACCAATAACGAATTTGGTTTTGATTATTTAAGAGACAATATGGTGCATACGCCAAACGAAATGGTGCAACGTAAGCATCATTATGCGATGGTGGATGAGGTGGATAGTGTATTGATTGATGATGCGCGTACGCCTTTGATTATTTCTGGTCCAATTGGACATCAAACTGGTGAGCAACAATACTTTCAATTAAAACCAAGGATTGAACAATTGGTGGATGTGCAGAAGAAGGTGGCGAATCAATTTTTAATTGAAGCAAAAAAGAAAATCAGCGAAGGCAATGACGATCCTAAGGGTGGTGGATTAGCGCTATACCGTGCTTTCAGGGCTTTGCCTAAAAATGGTGCCTTAATTAAATACTTGAGCGAGCCTGGTATTCGCGTTAAATTACAAAAGGCAGAGAATTATTATTTAGCCGATCAGCAAAGAGAAATGCCCATTGTAGACGAGGCTTTGTATTTCCACATTGAAGAAAAAAATAATTCGGTTGAATTAACAGATAAGGGTTTAGCATTAATCACTGGCGCAGGGGAAGATCCAAACTTCTTTTTATTACCCGATATCAGTGTTGCATTAAATGCAATCGATGTGGACGTAAATATTCCTGCCGAGCAGAAAATGCAACAAAAAGAAGTCATCATTTCTGACTACAGTATTAAGGCAGATCGTATTCACACTGTGAATCAATTATTGAAGTCCTATACTTTATTTGATAAGGATATTGAGTATGTAGTAATGGATGGCCAAGTGAAGATTGTAGATGAGCAGACTGGTCGTATCATGGAAGGTCGTCGTTATTCCGATGGATTACACCAAGCGATTGAAGCAAAAGAAAATGTGAAGATCGAAGCAGCGACACAAACTTATGCCACCATCACATTGCAAAACTTTTTTAGAATGTACCACAAGCTAGGTGGTATGACAGGTACTGCAGAAACAGAAGCATCTGAATTCTGGAGTATCTATAAATTAGATGTGGTCTCTATTCCTACCAATATTCCTGCAGTGCGTATAGATGAGCAAGACTTAGTCTTCAAAACCAAGCGTGAAAAATTTGGTGCGGTGATTGAATCTATCGAAGCATTGCGCGCAGATGGCAGACCAGTACTAGTGGGTACCACCTCTGTGGAAGTGAGTGAATTATTGAGCAGAATGTTGCGTCAAAAAAATATTCCACACAATGTGTTGAACGCGAAGCAACATGCTAGAGAGGCACAAGTAGTTGCGGAAGCAGGTTTGACTGGTGCAGTGACCATCGCCACGAATATGGCGGGTCGTGGAACAGATATTAAATTAAGCCCCGAAGTAAAAGCAGTAGGTGGTTTGGCGATATTGGGTACAGAACGTCATGACTCTCGTCGTGTAGATAGACAGTTAAGAGGTCGTGCCGGAAGACAAGGTGATCCGGGTTCTTCTCAGTTCTTTGTTTCTTTAGAAGACGATTTAATGCGCATGTTTGGAAGTGAGCGTATTGCAAAAGTCATGGACTTTGCAGGATACAAAGAAGGCGAAGTGATTCAACATAGTATGATCACCAAGTCTATCGAACGTGCGCAGAAAAAAGTAGAAGAAAATAATTTTGGCGTAAGAAAGCGTTTGTTAGAATATGATGATGTAATGAACAAACAAAGAACGGTGATTTATAAAAAAAGAAACCATGCTTTGTTTGGTGAACGTTTGGCATTAGACTTGGACAACGCATTTTATCAAGTGATTGAAAATTTAAGTTTCAATCACAAAACGAACAATGATTTTGAAGGATTAAAATTAGCCTTGATTGTGCAAGTTGGACTAGACACAAAAATCACTAAGGAGGCATTTGCTGCAGCAAAAGAAAATGACTTGGCTGAATCATTGTACCAAGAAGCGCTTGCGCATTACGAGTATAAGAAAAATGACATGATGCAAAACAGCATCCCTGTCTTTAAGAATATCAGAACTCAGGAAGGTAAGCATATTGAAAATGTCATTGTGCCAGTAAGTGATGGTAAAACTATCTTTAATGTGCTTGTGAATCTTGATAAAAATTTAGACACCAAGGGTGCTGCGCTAGCGACTGAATTTGAAAAGTCCATTTCATTGAGCTTGATTGATGATGCATGGAAAGAGCATTTACGCGCCATGGATGACTTAAAGCAATCTGTTCAAACAGCGACTTACGAGCAAAAAGACCCATTGGTGATTTATAAAATGGAGGCGTTTGAATTGTTCAGAAAAATGGACATAGAGATCAATCATAAAATGGTGCAGTTTTTATGTCACGCGCATATTCCTTTGGAAGCGAATGAGGTTAAAGAAGGACGTCAACAAAAAACCGATTTGAGTAAGTTGAGTGCGAATAGAACAGAAAATGGTACGCCAACAGAGAACGAATACCATGATCCATCTGCTCCTAAACAAGCGCCTATTACAGTGGGTCCAAAAATAGGACGCAATGATCCTTGTCCTTGTGGCAGTGGAAAAAAATACAAAGCTTGTCATGGAAAAGACCTTGCTTAAAAATTAATTTATGTTACCAGTCAATCAATACATCGATCACACCATCTTAAAGCCAACCTGTTTGGTAGCAGATATTCATAAGGTTTGTGATGAAGCAAAAATGTATGCCTTTGCTGCAGTATGTGTGCCTCCTAATTTTGTAAAATTGGCAAAAACGCTCACAGCAGGAACGGACGTGAAAGTAGCCACTGTGGTTGGTTTCCCATTTGGTTATAGTGCCACAGAAGCTAAAATTGCAGAAATTATTTTAGCGATGGTAGATGGTGCAGACGAGTTAGATGTGGTGGCTAATATTTCGGCAATCAAAAACGGAGATTGGATGGCTATTGCCGACGAGATCAACCATATTATGCCGGTGATTCGTTCTAAGGGTAAGATTGTAAAAATCATTATTGAGTCTGGTGTCTTAACAGACGACGAGATTATAAAGTGTTGCGATATTTATGGCATAGCAGGGATTGATTATTTAAAGACATCCACAGGCTATGCAGAAAAAGGTGCAAGTGTAGAAGCAGTAAAATTGTTTAGAAAATATTTACCTGAACATATTCAAATTAAAGCTTCAGGGGGCATTAGAGATTACGCAACTACAAAATTAATGATCGATGCGGGAGCTACTCGTATTGGTTGTAGTGCAGGGGTAGCCATTGTTACAGGGGCGCAAATTGAACAAACAAAAAGTAATTACTAAGCTATGTTACTCGATAAAATAAAAACCTTAGCAGCGCAGCATCAAGCAGAAAATATTGCAATAAGAAGATATTTGCATGCAAATCCAGAATTGAGTTATCAAGAATTTGAAACAAGCAAATATGTTCAAGCACAATTAACTGCGATAGGCATCCCTTTTACAGTGATTGCAACTACAGGCGTCTTAGGAATCATTGAAGGAAAAAATCCTTCAAAGCGTGTGATTGCACTTCGTGCAGATATGGATGCATTGCCAATTGTAGAAGAAAATCAAATAAATTATAAGTCCAACAATGATGGTGTGATGCACGCCTGCGGACATGATGTGCATACCACTATTTTATTAGGGGCTGCTAAAATATTATGGACTTTAAAAGATGAGTTTGAAGGCACTATTAAATTATTGTTTCAGCCAGGAGAAGAAAAAAATCCGGGTGGGGCCACTTATATGATTCGTGATGGTGCATTGGAAAATCCAAAGCCTCAAGGAATCGTTGGCTTACATGTGCATCCAGGATTGAATGAAGGAAAACTAAGTTTCAGAAAAGGACGCGTGATGGCAAGTGCGGATGAATTGTATATTAGCATTAAAGGTCCAGGCGGACATGCTGCTACACCACATCAAACAGTGGATACCATTTTAGTGGCTGCGCAATTGATTCAAAGTTTACAAACTATTATTGCACGCAACAGAAATCCGCAAAATCCTTCTGTCTTGTCTATCTGTTCTATTCATGGTGGCAATACCACCAATGTCATTCCAAGTGAAGTAAAATTAATGGGCACTTTTAGAGCCATGGATGAAGTATGGCGTTTTCAGGCACATGATTTAATGCTACAACAAGCAAAAGGCATCGCTATTGCAACAGGCGCAGAAATTGACTTTAAGGTAGATGTAGGCTATCCTACTGTAGACAACGAGCCAATGATAACAGAAGCGGCATGGAGATTGGCCGATGCGTATATGGGTAAGGAAAATGTGGAAGAAACAGAAAAAAGAATGGGTGCCGAAGATTTTGGTTACTATTCACAAGTCATTCCAGGATGCTTTTTCCGTTTAGGTGTAAGAAATGAATCCGCTGGTATTGTGCATAATGTACATACACCACATTTTAATATAGACGAAGCAGCCATCGAGCAAGGTGTGGGCATGATGGCATGGTTGGGGACTCAGTTATAAACTATTTACTTTTAAAAATGATTCATGGCAGATACAACAAATAATACCAACAAAGACAAATTAAGAAGAGAGCAAGCCTTAGAATACCATGCTAGTGGAAGACCAGGCAAGATAGAAGTGGTTCCAACAAAAGAGGCGAAGACTCAAAAAGATTTATCGCTAGCATATAGTCCTGGTGTGGCTATTCCATGTACAGAAATTAAAAATAATCCTGCAGATGTCTATAAGTATACCGCTAAAGGAAATTTAGTAGGGGTCATTACCAATGGCACTGCAGTATTAGGTTTAGGTAATATTGGTCCCTTAGCAAGTAAGCCTGTCATGGAAGGTAAAGCCGTATTGTTTAAAATATTTGCAGACATTGATGTATTTGATATTGAGATCAACGAAACAGATCCAGATAAATTTGTAGAAATCGTAAAAGCTTTAGAGCCCACTTTTGGCGGGATTAATTTGGAAGATATTAAAGCCCCTGAATGTTTTTATATTGAACAGCGATTAAGAGAAGAGATGAATATTCCTGTGATGCATGATGACCAACATGGAACAGCAATCATTAGCAGTGCTGCTTTGTTGAATGCATTGACATTACAAAAGAAAAAAATTGACAAAGCGAAATTTGTTGTGAACGGTGCAGGTGCAGCAGCGATGGCTTGTATTAAATTATATGTTGCATTGGGTGCACGCTACGAAAACTTTACACTTTTTGATAAGGACGGTGTTTTACATCAGGGCAGAACAGATTTAGGGGCAGATAGAAAACCATTTGCTATCAAGTCCGATAAAATGACTTTACAGGAAGCAATGAAAACAGCCGATGTATTTTTAGGATTAAGCGTGGGCAATGTGGTGACAAAGGAAATGATTGCTTCTATGCCAAAAAATCCAGTGGTATTTGCACTAGCCAATCCAGATCCAGAAATTGGATATGAAGAAGCAACATCTGTGCGTAAGGATATTATTATGGCTACAGGAAGATCAGATTATCCAAACCAAGTCAACAATGTACTTGGCTTTCCATACATTTTTAGAGGCGCATTAGACGTGCGCGCATCTGCCATCAATGAAGCCATGA
This sequence comes from Chitinophaga pinensis, assembly GCA_945860605.1. Taxonomy (GTDB): domain Bacteria; phylum Bacteroidota; class Bacteroidia; order Chitinophagales; family Chitinophagaceae; genus Sediminibacterium; species Sediminibacterium pinensis_D. The sequence goes on along the minus strand of CAMAQL010000010.1, from coordinate 11,434 downwards.
AATTGGCTGCAGTGAAAGCCTTAGCAGAACTAGCAAAAACTGCTGTGCCAGATGTTGTAAATATGGCATACAATCAAACCAATCTAGCTTTTGGTCCACAATACATCATACCAAAGCCATTGGATCCAAGGTTATTGAGTACGCTTGCTCCGGCTGTGGCTAAAGCTGCTGTTGAATCTGGAGTTGCACAACAACAAATTAGCAATTGGGCAGAATATGAATTGAGCTTAAATAAACGCTTAGGACTAGACAATCAAATGTTGCGTTTAATTAGTAATAAAGCGCGACGTGATCCAAAGCGTTTGGTATTTGCAGATGCAGAAAATATTAAAGTATTAAAAGCGGCGAGTATCATTTATGATGATGGCATTGCTTATCCAATTTTATTGGGTAATGAAGCTAGAATTAAAAATATTGCCGCTGAAAATAATATTGATATTGACGATTTACCAATCATTGATGTGAGAAGCGATGAAATGGAAGCGAAGCGCGAGTTCTTTGGTTCATTGTTATTCCAAAAAAGACAACGCAAGGGCATCAATAAATATGAGAGCCAAAAATTAATGCGCACACAAAATTATTCTGGTGCGATGATGGTAGAAACGGGCGAAGCAGACTCTATGTTGTCTGGCCTTACACGTAATTATGCAGATGGCATTAAGCCAGCCTTACAAATTATTGGGGTGGACGAAGGTGTAAAAAAGATTGCTGGAATGTATATCCTTTTAACAAAGAAAGGACCCTTATTTTTAGCAGATACCACTGTGAACATTAGCCCAACTGCCGAAGAGTTAGCGGACATTACTTTACTAGTTGCTAGAGAGGTAAGAAATTTCAATATGGAGCCTCGTGTTGCGATGTTAAGTTATTCCAACTTTGGAAGCAGTGACACACCAGAAGCAAGACTGGTAGCAGAAGCATCGAAAATTGTAAAGCAAAAAAATCCTTCTTTAATCGTGGATGGGGAAATGCAGGGGATGCTTGCATTTAACAAAGAAATATTGAAAGAAAATTATCCATTTAGCGATCTTGCAGATGCAGACGTGAACGTGTTGATTTTTCCAAATTTATCAGCAGGTAATATCGCCTATCATTTATTAAAAGAGATTGGCGGTATTGATGTCATTGGTCCTGTATTATTAGGTTTGAAAAAACCAGTCAATGTGTTGCAATTAGGTTCAAGTGTGCGTAATATTATCAATATGGCCACTGTGGCAGTGTTGGATGCGCAATTGAAAACGAGAATAGATACGGCTACAGAAGTGGAAAGAACAAGCTGGTGGAAGAAATTAAAAAAGAAAAAGAAATAGTTAAAATAACTCAATGAATTTTATTACCCTGTTTGGTAAGTACTTAATGATGCTCAAGGGCATGTTTACTGCAACCGAAAATAAACAAATGTTTTGGAAGGAGTATATCAGGCAATGTGTGGATATTGGTATTGGGTCTTTACCAATTGTAGTCATTATTTCTTTTTTCTTAGGTGCGGTAACCACTGTTCAAACAGCCTCTCAATTGGTAAGTCCACTGGTGCCATTGTCTACGATTGGGATCATTGTTAGAGATAGTATTTTATTAGAATTTGCCCCCACTTTTTTATGTATTGTTTTAGCAGGCGTGGTAGGTAGTAAGATTGCAAGTGAATTAGGCAATATGCGCGTTAGTGAGCAAATAGACGCATTGGAAATCATGGGTATTAATACTAAAAACTATTTAATCCTTCCAAAAATACTTGGCGCCATTACGACTGTTCCATTATTGGTAGGCATCTCTGCCGTGGTTGGTATCTGGGGTGGCTATATCGTTGGAAGCTGGTCCAATGTGGTGCCTGCCGAAGTTTTTATCACAGGTATTCGTAAAGATTTTGTGGTGCATTATATCAATATTAGTTTTTACAAATCGTTTATTTTCGCAATTATTATTAGCACTGTTCCTAGCTTTTATGGGTACTATGTACAAGGGGGCACATTGGAAATTGGTAAGACTGGAACAAAGTCTGTAGTAGTTAGTTGTATCCTTATATTAATTGCAGATTATATCATTGCAGCCATCGCATTATAGTAGTAACTTTAGTATAATACAATTACACGAAACTTGTGAATTGAAATAAATTTAACTAAATGCAACTTGTATGCTACGAATTAAACAATGGACTTTAACCCTCTTCATACTTGGTTTAAATATTACAGTGCTAGCACAGCCTGCTACAATCATAACAAATATTCAATTGGTAGATGGAACAGGCAAGCCTGCTTTCAAAGCATCTGTAAAAATGATTGGTAATAAGATTGTGGCTATTGGTGATTTAAAGCCCAATAAAACAGATCAAATGATTGACGGCAATGGAAAAATTTTAGCACCCGGATTTATTGATTCGCATAGTCATCATTTTGGGGACCTCAATAAAAACAGAGCAGGGCTATCTACCTCAAGTCAGGGCATTACAACTATTGTGATTGGACAGGATGGAAACGGGTATCCAATGGATAGCCTAACTAAGTGGATGCAGGCAAATTCAGTGGTATCCAATGTCGCAAGCTATACAGGCCAGTCAAGCTTACGTGAAATCGCCATGGGCGAAAATGATTTATATCGTAAGGCAACAGAGGCTGAAATAGCGCAAATGAAATCGGTTCTAGCTTCAGAATTAGAAAAAGGTTCATTTGGTTTATCTACAGGATTAGAATATGAATCGGCCTTTTATTCTAGTAAGCAAGAAGTCCTTGATTTAGCAAAAGTCACCGCCGAGCATAAGGGATTATACACCAGTCATATTAGAAGCGAGGACTTGCATATGGACGAAGCAATCGAAGAAATTATAGAGATTGGCAGACAAACAAAAATGCCAGTACAAGTTTCGCATATTAAAATTGCCAATAAATTAAATTGGGGTACTGCAAATTTAATTTTAAAGAAGTTAGACGAGGCAAGAAAAACGGGTATCAATATTAGTGCAGATATCTATCCTTATACTTTTTGGAATTCAACTTTAAGGGTTTTATTTCCTGGAAAAGACTTTGATAATTTAGCCAGTGCAGAAATGGCTACCAAGCAATTGTTTGATCCAAATGAATCTTACCTAATGCAGTTTGCACCAAATCCATCTTATGTAGGTAAAACGGTTACAGCCATTGGTGTGGAAAGAAATGAAAGCCCTGCACAAGCATTAATGAGTTTAATCAAAATGGCAGAAGACTTTAAGAATGCCAATCCAAATTATACAGGCAGTGTTGAAGCCATTGCTGGGAAAGCAATGAGTGAAGAAGATGTGAAAGTATTTATGGCATGGCCCGAAGCCATTATCTGTTCCGATGGCAATGCAGGTGGGCATCCAAGAGGATATGGCGCTTTCACAAGGGTGTTGGGAAAATATGTGAGAGAAGATAAGATCATGCCACTAGAGACAGCGATTTATAAAATGACTGGACAGTCTGCAGATTTTTTTGGATTCAAGAATAGAGGGCGTATTGCCGTTGGAAATTTTGCAGATTTAGTTTTATTAGATCCAGCAACAGTGAAAGATCAAGCAAATATTAAAAATAGTAAAACATTGTCTACTGGCATAGAAATGGTTTGGGTGAATGGAACACTTGTTTATCAAGCACAAAAATCAACAGGAAAACAGCCAGGGGTATTGATTAAAAGAAAATAAGATGGAAAAAAAGAATGCAATTGTATTAACAGATGGCTTGTTAATGACTTCGGACGCAAAGACAGCACACGGTTTAATTAGAGGCACAGAGCGTTTTCATATCATTGGCCTAGTGGATGGCGAAGCGAATGCAGGCAAGGATGCTGGTATTTTATTAGATGGCAAGCGTAGAGACATTCCAGTTTTTGCCACCATGGATGCTGCCATTGATGCATTAGAAAATGTAGATTATTTAATCATTGGTGTAGCAACTGTGGGAGGCATATTACCTAAAAATATGTTGGCTTTAATTTATGATGCAGTTGAAAAGGGTATTTCGGTCGTGAATGGTTTACACGAATACTTAAATGATAAACCCGATTTAGTTGCCTTAGCTGCAAGTAATGGTGCGCAATTAATAGATGTCAGAAAACCAAAATCAAGAGCAGATTTACATTTTTGGGATGGTGCCATTTTTAATGTGACTGCACCCATTATTGCTGTGATTGGAATGGACTGTGCCATGGGTAAGAGAACCACAGCGCGTATGTTGAAACAAGCATGTAATGCCGAAGGTATGAAAGCCGAAATGATTTATACAGGACAAACAGGCTGGTTGCAAGGAGGCAAATATGGTTTTATTTTTGATTCTACTTTAAATGATTTTGTATCGGGAGAATTAGAGCATGCTATTGTAAGTTGCTGGAAGGATACGAATCCAGACATTTTATTTTTAGAAGGACAATCGGCTTTAAGAAATCCAAGCGGTCCATGCGGACTAGAATTATTAATTTCTGGTAATGCTAAACATGTGGTTTTAATTTTTGCACCAAAAAGAAAATATTTTGACAACGAAGCACATTGGGGTGAGATTCCATCTGTCGCATCTGAAATTGAACTTATTCAAAAAATTGGATCAAAAGTCATCGCTGTTGCAATCAACACTGAAAACTGCACAGACGAAGAAGCCTATGCATATCAAAAAGAATATACTGCAAGCCTAGGCATGCCAGTATTATTACCTATACAAGAAGGTATGGCGCCGATCATCCCAATACTTAAAGCCTTAACAAAGTAGTCTTATGAAAATAGTAGCAGTAAGGGCGTACTTAAAAAAAATGGCTTTAAAAAAGCCTTATACCATCGCCTACAATACCTTCTCGGATGTGTCTTTGGCATTTTTAGAAATAGAGTTAGCCAATGGCATGATTGGATATGGATCTGGCAGTCCTGCAGAAGAAGTCGTAGGTGAAACCACCCAGCAGACTGTAGCCAATTTAAATTCTTCATTTGTGGCAGATTTAGTAGGAAAGGATATTCGTCATTTTCAACAAATGATATTTGATTCCAATGTACAATTTCCACACTTGCCAGGCACATTGGCTGCTATTGATATTGCATTGCATGATGCTTTTGGAAAATACCTAGGTGTATCTGTCGCCTCTTTTTATGGACAAAAAATGAATGCATTGCCTACTTCCATGACCATCGGCATTAAAGGACTGGATGAAACAATTCAAGAAGCAAAGGAATATGCTGCAATGGGCTTTAAAGTGTTTAAAGTTAAAACAGGGATAGATCTGCATGAAGATATAGAACGCATTGCTGCATTGTATGCTACATTTGGAAGAGATTATACAATTCGCGTAGATGCCAATCAAGGCTACGATCTAGACCAATTAAAATTATTCTTAGAAGCAACGGCTGCTTATCCTTTGGAATTAATCGAGCAACCTCTGCCAGTTGGTCAAGAACAAAATTTATTAGCGTTATCCGCCGAGCAAAGAAAACGTTTAGCGGCAGACGAAGCATTAAAGGATCCGCAAGCTGCTTTACATTTTTCTGCAGGCATTCAACCATTTGGTATCTACAATATTAAACTAATGAAATGCGGTGGTTTTATTGGTGCAAAAGACATTGCAACCATAGCGCAGCATGCAGGCATTGATTTATTTTGGGGTTGCAATGACGAAAGTATCATTAGCATTACAGCTGCATTGCATATGGCATATGCATGTCCAAATACTAAATACATCGACTTGGATGGGAGCTTTGACCTAATGGAAGATTTAGTAACAGGAGGCTTTGAAGTGAAAGATGGATGTTTGGTCATTAACAATGCCGCTGGATTTGGTTTTACAAAAATTTAAAATAGTATCGTGCAGGCAAATCATTCAAATCATTCAAACAATCAATTACAACCTAAATTAGGGCTGAGAGCGGCCAGCTTTTTAGTGATCAGTGTTATTATAGGTTCGGGGGTGTTTAAAAAAATTGCTCCAATGGCGCAAGAGTTGGGTACGCCTTGGTTGATTTTGCTATGTTGGTTGATTGCAGGTATCGTGAGTCTTGCTGGCGCATTGTGCACAGCCGAACTTGTAAGTATGTATCCCAACTCTGGCGGAGAGTACAATTATTTTCAAAAAATTTATGGTCGATTTTTTTCTTTTTTATACGGATGGGCCAGCTTCGCAGTCATTAAGACGGCAGCGATTAGTGCCTTGGCTTATATTTTTGCACAGTCATTAAATAGTTTATTTCCATTGCCTGTAATGGATTCGGATGTTTCTTTTTTAGGACTGCATTTGTTTGAAAACTTATCCATTAAACTTTTAGCAGCATTATTAATAGTGCTATTAACTATTTTGAATTACAGAGGCGTTCAATTTGCAGAAAAGTTAAGTAGTATTTTGACCTATGCTATGTTGGGAGCCATCGCCTTTTTCTTAGTGGTTGGGTTCGGTGCTGAGCAAGGCAGTATGGAGCACCTTACAACAGCTGCAAAAGGAGCTACAACGGATTTGAATGGTTGGACACTCATGAAAGCCTTGTTTTTAGCTAGTTTAGGGGCATTTTGGGGTTATGATGGCTGGAATAATATTGCATTTATAGGAGAGGAAATTAAAAATCCTAAACGCAATCTTCCTTTAGCTTTAGGATTAGGTACACTAGGTGTGATGGCAGTATATGTCATGATTAATTTTGTTTTTTTATATGTGATGCCAATTGATTTTTTCATAGCATTGAATGCAACACCAAATAAAATAGCAGCAGTAGAAGTGGCCGGACAATTGAGTGGAACAATTGGAATGGCAATGGTTGCATGTTTGATTTTAGTGACTACTATGAATTCAACCAATAGTAGTATTTTAATGTCGGCACGTATGTTGTATGCGATGGCTAGAGATAAGACATTTTTTAAACAAGCGGAATCAGTGCATCCAAGATACAATACACCAGACAAGGCATTGTTTATTCAAGCAGTTTGGGCAGTGCTCTTGGTTTTCTCTGGCAGCTTTGACCAATTAACAGATATGCTTGTATTCGCAGCATTTCTTTTTTATGCAGCCACTGCAGTAGGACTCCTTTATTTAAGAATCAAACTGCCAGATGCAGAAAGAACTTATAAGGTCATTGGCTATCCAGTTGTGCCAATTTTGTTTTTATTATTTTGTATCACTATTTGTGTGATGACATTGATCAACCAGCCTTATGAAGCATTAATGGGCTTGGCTTTAATTGCCTCTGGTTTGCCAGTTTATTGGTGGTTGGGTAGAAAAAAATAATTTTTTATAATAGTATTTTTCTCCTTTTCAAGATATTGAAGGTAAGATTCTGCAATTGGAGATAACCTTTTTTCCTTTAGCCAAATTAGTCTCCAAGTGGTTTGAATTGGGAGCCCTTTCATTGGAATAATCTTAAGTAATCCACTTTCAATTTCGTTTCTTATACCAATTAATGGCATAATGGATAAGCCGAGCCCAGCAATCACTGATTGTTTTACAGCTTCATTTGAAGTTAATTCAATCTTCTTTTTTATTTTAATTTTATTTTTTGCAATAAAATTTTCCATGACAAGTCTTGTTCTAGAACCCTCTTCTCTAAATAAGAAAGTACTATCTGATATTGCTTTATCTCCAGTTAATGGAGTATTATTTAAACTATTGCCAACTAGGAATAATTCATTTTTAATTAAATCAAAATTTTCAAATTTGATATTATCTGGATCATGGGATATCAATGCAAAATCTATTTCATATTGCAATAAACTACTAAGTACTTTACTGTAATTTGTTACATCCATTGTTAAATCAACACCACTGTTTTGTTTTAAGTAGTCTCCTAAAAAATAGGGCATGATATATTTTCCTGTAGATACGATGGCTATCTTAAGGTGTCCTGCTAGTTTGTTTTTATAAGTTTGTGATTTATAATTGATATTATCAATTTCATTGATAATACTTTCTGCTGCTATCGCAATTTCTTTTCCTAGTCCAGTTACCTGGATTTTTTTATTGATGATTTCAATCAATGGGTAGTCAAATTGGTCCTGAAAATTCTTTAATTGTATAGAGATGGCAGGCTGCGTTAAATTTAATTTTTCAGCTGTCTTTGTGATGCTCAAAGTTTCAGTGACTTTTAAATAAATCCTTAGTTGATGCAATGTATAGTTCATAAAATATATTTATAATTGGTATAATAAAGATATATAAATATTATATAAAAATTAAGTGAATTTTGTTTAACAAGTAAAAAAATACGGTTTAATTTTTAATGTATTCATGATTACAAGTAATATATCAAATGCGGTGGATGCCCTTAATCAAGGTGACCTGGTTGCTATCCCTACTGAAATTGTATATAGTCTAGCTGATAGTGCATTCAATGAGCAAGCTATTCATAAAACATTCCAATTAAAAATTAAGCCCAAGAAAAAAACAAATAGTATTATTTCTATTTGTTTTAAAATCTATTGGGCCACATAGTTTTTCCCTAAGACACCAGTTATTTCTAATTTTTTCCATTTTGCAGGGAGCTTTGTAGGTAATTGTATAACTCCATTTTCGGTAATGTCAAGACCACCAAATCCCATGAGCATAGATTGCAAAATCCCACCAGCACCTGTTCCAAAATAAGGGTTTGTTCCTCCTTTCGTTTCAGCAATCACTCTAAACGGTGGATTCAAATTAAGTTGATACGCATCTTTGAAAAAAAGATATGCATTTTCTGTCTCGCCTAGTCTGGCATACAATAAAGCAAAAATTGCTTGGGTCATCGCAGGCGTTCCTTGGTTTGGCACTCTTACCGAGTAATAGTCCAAATCTCTTTTTATTTGTGCTTTATCTGTAATTGTTTTTAAAGGAAACGCTAAAAGATTCACATCTGCTTGTTTGATGCCCTCGCCTTTATAAGTCGCATGTTCTTGTGTAATTTTTGCGCCGTTTTTATCTAGCATCGTCAGTATTGGAATATTTTTTGCAACGACCGCCCAATCTTCTTGTTGCGCGTACCCTAGGATTGCAGCCGCTTTATTTGCTGCTTCTAAATTGGCAATCGCCGCGGCATTTGTAAATGCATTGTTATCTACATTCTCTGCCCACTCGTCTGCTGCTACTACATTATTGATTTCAAATTTTCCAGGGCCTTTTCTTTCCACTCTACTGGCCCAAAAATCTGCAGTCTCTTTTAACAATGGCCAACCAATTTCTTTCAACCATGCTTTATCTTGAGTGACTAAATAGTAATTCCAAGCTGCGAATCCAACACAAGCTGTAATATGGTGTTCAAAAGGGCCACTCAAAGCCCAGACTGGTGTTTCTTCCACGCCAGATCCAGCACTTTCCCATGGGAACATAGCGCCTTTAAATCCATGATTAAATGCATTTCTTTTTGCAGCATTTAATCTGTCAAAACGATATTGAATCATCGATTTCGCCATTTCTGGTTGTAACAATAACAATGGAGGATACATCCATAATTCAGTGTCCCAAAATACATGTCCATTGTAACCTAGTCCTGATAAGCCCATCGGAGAAGGACTCAAATTGGATCCAGGACGAACAAATGAATATAAATGATACAACATGCTTCTGATATCTTGTTGCGCTTGATCATCGCCTTCAATTCTAATATCACTTTTCCATAAATCCGCCCAAGCAGATTGATGATGTTGTATCAATCTTTCTCTTCCTTCTAGTTTTGCAAAAATGGTTAATCTTTCTGCCTCATTTAATGGGTCGTCATGGTGTGCAGATGTGATTGAACTTCCAGCGATTGAAAAATTATACTTGGTACCTGCTTTCATTTTTTTTGAAAACTTCATCAAGTGCATATTGTTATCCCACATTTCATGAATCACTCTTGGCTCGGCACCATGTGGTTCACTAAATAAAAAAGTATTGGAGGCGCACATTGTGAGTTTGCCAGTTGGACTTTTAGCAGCAGAAGTGAGTAGACTAATCACTACATGTGGACGATCAATTTCGTTGTAATAATTCTGCACTTCTTTTAATGCATCTGGTGCTTCCATCACACTTGAAGCGCCCAATTCAATATCTTTTTTCGCTGTAATCACCACATCCATCAACACCGTGAATGGCAATTGTCTCAATGCATAATAGGTATAGCTTATGGTAGCTTTATCCCCATACTCAAAACTTGTTGTAAAGCTTGCCTCTTTCATGTTCAAGCTCTGGGTCATTGCTTGCACATTATTTGCCTGCATTTCTGCGCCATCAATGCGCACTTGCATATTTAATAAATTAAAACTCCTCAAAAAATTACTCACCCTGCCTCTGCCATATAAATCATAGGCACCAGCTAATATGACATCCTTTACTTTAAATGGATCTTGAGAAGACACTACACCAATCATTCCATTGGCAACAGTTGCGCCATAATAATTTTTTGTATCCCAATTTTTAGCACTGATTTTCCATGGGTCGATGGTTTGTGCTTGAAGACAATGGATGAATACCAAACTTAAAATGATTGAAAACTTTATTTTCATGGCTGATTTTTTGAATTGTGTCATAGATAAATATAGTTTAATATCTAATGATTTAATATTTCCTAAGGTATTAAAACTCGCATGATACAAATAAATACAAATTGAAAACAACAGTTTGTAGCCACCTTAGGAGCTAGTTTGGATGAATTTGCTGGGGATGTAAAGGCGATTTTAGATGCCAAGCTTAAGAACCTGTAAAAACAAAAACCGACCCAATTGGGTCGGTTTTTTATTATTTTCTAAAACAATTATTATTTTAGAAAATAACACTTTGTAGAGCGTACGGGATTCGAACCCGTATTACCTCCGTGAAAGGGAGGTGACCTAACCCTTAGTCGAACGCTCCATGGTCATCTAGGTTATAAGGGTCGCAAAAATAGGTCTCAAAGCCTTTACTGCCAAACAATTTTGTCATTTTTTTGATGATTTTTGAAATTAGACCTTCAAGCTGCTTGGCTTCCGCAAAAGTTTGTGTGCATATCAATCAAACCAGGTTTCTCGCAATCCTTGTCAATAGGGACTCCTTGCTGCTTATTTAAGATATTTTTTTAGTGCTTTTTTTAAAAGGATTGTATCTTCGCATCTCTATTAATAAATAAATCGAATACAATGAGTTCAGTAAAAGTGGCAATCAACGGTTTTGGACGTATCGGACGTTTAGTTTTCCGTCAAATTTACAATACACCAGGAATCGAAGTAGTGGCAATCAATGACCTTACTTCTCCAGCTGCTTTGGCGCACTTATTAAAGTATGATAGTGCTCAAGGTCGTTTTGACGCCGAAGTAAAATCAACAGATGATTCAGTATTGGTGAATGGCCATGCTGTAAAAATATACGCTCAAAGAGATCCGTCTCAAATTCCTTGGGGAGCGCATGATGTGGATGTAGTAATTGAGTCTACTGGATTTTTTACAGATAAAGAAAAAGCAGAATTACATATTAAAGCAGGTGCTAAGAGAGTGGTGATTTCTGCTCCAGCAACTGGCGAAATGAAGACTGTTGTATTCAATAC
>CAMAQL010000009.1 GCA_945860605.1 Chitinophaga pinensis | reverse complement strand
ACCGATCCTATTAAAAATTGCACCCGATTTAGAAACAAGTGCCTTAGATGATATCATTGCATTGACTTCGGAAGTAAAAATAGACGGATTGGTGTCAAGCAATACCACATTGGATCGTAGCCTGTTGAATCCTAAAAATACATCAATTGCTAAAGAGATAGGCGCAGGTGGATTAAGCGGGCTGCCTTTACTTAACAAATCAAATCAAGTGTTGGAATATTTATACAAAGGCATTGGTGATAGACTACCTATCATTGCAAGTGGTGGTATTTTCAAACCAGCAGATGCAAAAGCAAAATTAGATGCAGGTGCTAGTTTAGTACAAGTATGGACAGGATTTATTTATGAAGGGCCAGCGATTGTAAAAAACATTTTAGAAGCCCTCAAAAAATAAATTTTATTTCATGTTGACCATTCAAAGTTTTTGTTTCAATGCATTTCAAGAAAATACTTTTGTCCTATTCAATGCCGAAAAGGAGGCCATCATCATTGATCCGGGTTGTTATTTAAAGCATGAAGAAGCGCAACTTGCCAACTTCATTGCAGATAATCATTTGACACCTACATTACTATTGAATACGCATTGTCATTTAGACCATGTATTTGGCAATAATTTTGTAAGTGAAACTTATGGATTGACTGCTTTATTTCATCAAAAAGAACAAGCAGTTATTGATCGCTTGCCAGAAGGTGGCGCTAGATGGGGGGTTCCTACAGAAGCCTATAAAGGAAAAGTACAGTATATACAACAAGACGAATTGATTCAATTTGGGAATGATGTATTTAAAGTGCTTGAAACGCCAGGACATTCTCCAGGCAGTGTATGTTTCTATCATGCAGCACAAGATTTTTTGATTGGAGGAGATTTGATTTTTAAAGACGGTGTAGGCAGAACCGATCTGCCAGGAAGTAATCCTTTAGATTTAATCAAAAGTATACAAACTCAAATTTTTCCATTACCAGATACCATGACCATCTATTCAGGCCATGGACCAGCAACCACCTGGGGTAGGGAGAAAAAGGCAAATCCATATATACTTCATTTAATGAAGGGCTAAAAACTGTTCCAGTAATTCATAAAAAATTATCTAGTTAACAATTAATTAATATTATACTGCCCTCTTCTTATGCTTATTAAAGGGTATTTTTGCGACATACATTATGGAAAACAGTCCGATCAAAATACTCATTGCAGACGATGAGCCAGATATCATCGAAATTATAAGCTTCCACTTGAATAAAGCAGGTTATGAAGTTGAATCTGCTAAAGACGGAAGTGAGGCCATTGAGAAAGCAAAACAATTTAATCCAGATTGCATCATCTTAGATGTCATGATGCCAAAGCGCAATGGGTTTGAAGTATGTGAATATTTAAGAAGTAATAAACAGTTTGACAAAACTTTGATTGTATTGTTAACTGCACTGAATGACGAGGTATCACATATCAAAGGTTTAGAATTAGGTGGAGATGATTTTATCAATAAACCAATTAGCCCTAAAGTCCTTGTTAGCAGAATCAGTGCCTTGTTCAGAAGAATACAGCCTGCAACAACAGAAACTAAGACCTTAAATATTAAAGACCTTGTCATTGATTCAGAACAATACAAAACTGTTTTAAACGGAGTCGTTCACATATTGGCTAAAAAAGAATTTGAATTACTTTACTTACTAGCAGCCCAGCCTGGTCGTGTTTTTTTAAGAAACGAGATCTTATCTCAGGTTTGGGGCAACGACGTGATTGTTGGAGACAGAACCATTGATGTGCACATTAGAAAAATAAGGGTCAAATTAGGGATTGAATGTATTACTACGGTTAAAGGGGTTGGATATAAATTTGACTATTAGCCGAAACTAAATACCTTTGTTTCAGGCCTAGACAGCTCCATTACAACATGTTTAAAAATAAAAACCTTTCGCCAAAGCAATTGGCATTGCTTACTGCTTTACTGTTGTCAAGCTTGATTGCTTTGAGTGTTTTTGTATTGATTACAAATTGGAAATTATTATTGGCCTATTTCATTGCTTGTTTTATTGTCACCTATTTACTTGTCTACCAAATACTCGAACTTTTTATTTATAGAAAAATTAAACTTATTTATAAGTTAATCTCATATACTAAGGCCAGTAAAAGAGAAGAAGCCTACCAAAAATATATATTGCCAAATAAAGGGATTGACGACGTAAGGGTAGATGTAGAAAAATGGGCCACGCAAAAAGCAGATGAAATTCAAACTTTGCAGTCCAATGAACAGTTTAGAAAAGAATTTCTACAAAATCTCTCTCATGAAATCAAAACACCCATTTTTGCAATACAGGGTTATTTAGAACTATTAGCAGACGGCGCAGTAGAAGATTCCACACTGAGTAAAAAATTTATTAGACAGGCCGAGGCCAATGTTCAAAGACTAGTTGGTCTTTTGAATGATGTAGATGTCATCACCAACTTAGAGATTAACAAAGAACCAATTTTGAAGCAGCAGTTTATCATACAAGATTTAATCACCGAAGTTTATCAAAACTTAAACGTAAAATTGCTGAAAAAAAATATTCAATTTCAATTCAAAAAAGGAAGCGAAGTGCCAGTTGAAGTTTTTGCTGATAAAAATAAAATTTACCAGGTCTTAGTCAATATCTTTTCTAATGCAATAAAATATGGAAAGATTGATGGAGAAATTATTGCAAGTGTATACCTGTTAGACGACAAAAAAGTGTTGATTGAAATTAGTGACAATGGCATTGGTATAGAAGAGTCCCATATCCCAAGATTGTTTGAGCGTTTTTATAGAACAGACGATGCAAGAAGTAGGGAAATTGGAGGCACTGGATTGGGCTTAGCTATTTGTAAACATATTATCGAAGCCCATGGCGAAAACGTCCATGTAAGAAGTCAATTGAACGTAGGAACCACTGTTGGGTTTACATTGGCTCAATAGTATTAGATGCTTTTTCGCTAATAATTTCGTTTCTTTGTATTCTAAAAATTTTTAATGCAAACTATTCTAGTTACCGGTGGGTGTGGATTTATTGGCGCGCATACGATTGTGGATTTACTTGAAAATGGATTCAATGTGATCTCTATCGATAATTTATCTAGAGCATCGGATGCCTCCTTATTGGGTATCGAAAAAATAACTGGTAAAAAGATTACAAATTATACAATTGACTTAACAGACAAAGCTGCTACAGAATCGGTTTTTATTGCCAACCCAGATATTGTTGGTATCATTCATTTTGCTGCTTATAAAGCAGTTGGAGAATCTGTTGAAAAACCTTTAGATTATTACGAGAACAATATCAGCTCCCTAGTGCATTTATTACAGATGGCTGTTAAATACAATGCACCGCATTTTATCTTCTCCTCTTCTTGCACGGTGTATGGTAACCCTGATACGATTCCAGTTACAGAACACACGCCATTGCAAACAGCTGCTTCTCCTTATGGTGCCACCAAGCAAATGGGAGAAACCATTGTCAAGGATGCCGCATTGGCTTATCCATTATCGACTATCTTACTCAGGTACTTCAATCCCGTAGGTGCACATCCTTCTGCTGCTATTGGAGAATTGCCTATCGGCCGACCACAAAACTTAGTGCCTGCCATAACACAAACTGCTGTTGGTAAATTGCCAAAGATGCAAGTTCATGGCAACGATTATGATACCCGTGACGGATCCTGTATTAGAGACTATATTCATGTTTGTGATATTGCACATGCACATACACTTGCCATACAATATTCCATGAAAAATAATCAACCAAATAGTTGTGAAATTTTTAATCTTGGAACAGGCAATGGCATCACAGTATTAGAAGCCATCCATGCATTTGAAAAAGTAAGTGGCGTAAAATTAAATTATGAGATTGGCCCACGCAGAGCAGGTGATATTGTTTCCATTTATGCCAACAATGATCATGCAGTTAAACAATTAGGATGGCATTGCAAATATGATTTGGATGACATGATGCGCACTGCTTGGGATTGGGAAAAAAGTTTAGCTAAATAATTATATAAATTAGTTTTGCACCAACATTTTTTCGGCGTTCTCTGCCATTTGTAATGCTTCAATGAATTCTTCGATTTCTCCATTGACTACGGCATCCAAATTATAAGAAGTGACATTCACGCGGTGATCTGTAACCCTTCCCTGTGGCCAGTTATAGGTTCTAATTTTTGCACTTCTATCTCCGGTGCTTACCAATGTTTTACGGTGTCTTGAAATTTCATCTTCTTGCTTACGTACTTGTTCCTCAAATAATTTTGTACGCATCATGCCCATTGCTTTTTCACGGTTGCCTAACTGTGAACGCTCTGTTTGACAAATGATGACTGTACCCGTTGGAATATGCGTCAACATCACTTTGGTCTCTACTTTATTTACATTCTGTCCACCCGCACCACCACTTCGTGAAGTTTCCATTTTTACATCTGCAGGATTCAATACAAAATCTAATTCTTCCGCTTCTGGCATCACGGCCACCGTAGCTGCTGAAGTATGCACCCTTCCTTGTGTTTCAGTAGAAGGCACACGTTGTACACGGTGTACGCCACTTTCAAATTTCATCGTACCATATACATCTTCTCCTGTTACTTCTAATATCACTTCCTTATAGCCGCCCACTGAACCTTCACTCTCACTTACTAGTGCGACTTTCCATCCTTTTTTCTGACAATACCTTGTGTACATGGTCAATAAATCCCCCACAAATAAACTTGCTTCATCACCGCCCGTGCCTGCTCTTAATTCAATAATCGCGTTCTTATCATCTTGCGGATCTTTTGGAATCAATAATTTAGTCAGTTCTTTTTCTAGATTATCTTTCTCTTCATCTAGTCCCGGCATTTCCATTTTCGCCAATTCACGCATATCTGCATCATCTCCATTCAAAGCGTCTTTTGCGAATTTATGTTCCGCCAACACTTTCACATAGCGCTCATAAGGAATGACGATTTTTTCTAAAGAACGGTATTCCTTACTGAACTTGCCAAATTCAGATTGGTTATTGATGATCTCTGGATTGGTCAAAGCCACCCCCACCTGATCAAATCTAGCTTTTATGGCTTCTAATTTATCTAACATAGCTGTTTTTCTGTGCGCAAAAATAGCTATTTTAGTTGTCAATTAAAAGGATCCCACCCATGAAATACCTAACTGTCCTATTTTGTGCAATCAGCATCACAGGATTTACCCAAAAAATTCACTATAAATCCATCCTAGTAGATACACACAATGACGCAGTTACGGCATGTATCGAAAAGAAAGTAAGTTTTGACCAAGACTTGACTGGTATCAATCATTCCGATTTAAAAAGATTCAAGGAAGGTGGATTGGATTATCAATTGTTTTCCATTTGGTGTGATGGGGAAAAAGTAAATCCTTACGCATGGGCCATGAGAGAGATGGATACGATAGATGCGGTGGCTGCAAGAAACCCAGATAAAATGGTGATTGCTAAAGATTGGAAAACAATAAATGCTGCATTGAAAGCAGGTAAAATTATAGCGCAGTATGGTGTAGAAGGTGGACACATGATTGAAGATGATATTAATAGGTTGGATACATTTTACAATCGTGGTGTGCGTTATATGACATTGACTTGGAACAATTCTCCAACTTGGGCAAGTTCTCATACCGCTGAAAAAGATCCTACATTTACTGGCCCAAAAGGGCTGACTAGTTTTGGTAAGACAATTATTGGGCGCATGAATCAACTTGGTATTATCGTAGATGTTTCACATATAGGGGAAACAACATTTTGGGATGCCATTAATACCACTACAAAGCCTGTGATTGCATCTCATAGCAATGCCTATAGTATTTGTCCAGTAACAAGAAATTTAAAGGACGAACAAATTAAAGCCATCGGAAAAAATGGTGGTGTTATTTGCTTGAACTTTTTCTCGGGATTTGTGGATAGTAATTTTAGCAAAAAAGATATGGCGTTTAGAAAAGCACATGGAGCAGAAGTGGATTCTTTGTTAGCTACAGGTATACAAAGAGAATACGCTTACACCATGTTATCGGATAAATATAAAACAGAAAGCGAAGCCATCAAGCCTACCATTGAACAATTGATGCAACACTTTGACCATATCGTTAATTTAATTGGCGTAGACCATGTTGGGATTGGCTCGGACTTTGATGGTATAAATTCAGCCCCACAAGGTTTGAGTACGGTACTTGACTATCCTAATTTCACCAAAGCATTAATTGCTAGAGGTTATTCCAATAAGGATATTAAAAAAGTATTAGGTGGAAACTTTTTGAGAGTATACAGAATGAATAACCCAAACTAAAAGCCAAGCAATTTCTCCATCATCTCTTCTAAGCGATCATTGGCCATGTATTGCTTTTCTAAAGTTTTATTGAATGGAATAGGTGTATCCAAAGATGCGCAACGCATAATTGGCGCATCTAAATGCGTAAAGCAATGCTCTGCAACCCATGCACTAATTTCTCCAGCGATTCCACCTGTTAAATTGTCTTCGTGCAAGAGCATCAATTTACCTGTTGCTTTCACTGACAATTCAATTGCTGTATAATCCAATGGTGATAAGGTTCTTAGATCCAATATATAAATGGATTGATCCGAATGTGCTTGTTGATATGCTTTTGCCCAAAGCACCCCCATACCATAAGTAATGATGGTAGCATCTGTACCTTCTTGTATAATATTTGCTTTACCAATTTCAATTTGATACATGGCATCTGGAATGGCCTCCTCCATACTTCTATACAAAGCCTTATGTTCAAAATATAAAATAGGATTGGGTTCTGCCAGTGCAGCAATTAATAATCCTTTCGCATCGGTTGGATTGGATGGATACACTACTTTCAATCCTGGTACATGTGTGAACCAAGCTTCATTGGATTGCGAATGGAATGGACCCGCACCCACACCACCACCTGTTGGCATGCGCACCACCACGTCGGCGTTTTGTCCCCAACGGTAATGGATCTTTGCTAAATTATTGACAATTTGATTAAAGGCCACAGTCACAAAATCAGCAAATTGCATTTCCACCACCGACTTGATGCCTTCCATGCTTAATCCTAGTGCAGCACCTATAATAGCACTTTCACAAATGGGCGTATTGCGTATTCTTTGTTTTCCAAATTGATCTACAAAGCCTTCTGTAATTTTAAATGCACCACCATACTCAGCAATATCTTGTCCCATGATAATCATATCTGGATATTTTTCCATCGACTGCCTCAATGCATCACTAATGGCTTCGATGAATCTTTTATTTGTTTTCTGTGCTGTCTCAACCAAACTATAATCCGGAATAGAAGAAACAGGAACCGGCGCAAAGACGTCTGCTAATTCAGCAGCTACAGAAGGCTCAAATGTTTCAGGCTCCATGGCTTTTCTTAAATCCGCTTCCATTTGATCTTTGAATCGGTTACGAATTTCTGCCACTTGCATTTCTGTAAGTACCTTTTCTTGCACTAAAAATTGCTCGTAATTTTTGATCGGGTCTTTCAAGGACCAGATTTCCATCAAATGCTTTGGTACATATTTTACACCACTCGCTTCCTCATGTCCACGCATTCTAAAAGTATCACATTCAATTAAATAAGGTTTCTGTTGATTGATACAATAATCACGCACCCCTTTTACAGTTTGATATACTTCTAAAATATTATTGCCATCAATGCGAATGCCCTCCATCCCGTAGCCCTTTGCACGATCTACTAAATGATCACATTTATATTGTTCGTTGGTGGGCGTACTTAAGCCATAGCCATTGTTTTCGATGATGAAAATAACTGGCAAATTCCAAACAGCAGCCACGTTCAAGGCTTCGTGAAAATCACCTTCACTTGTTCCTCCATCTCCAGTGAAAGCCATACTTGCTTTTAACTGCCCTCTTTGTTGATACGCCAATGCAACTCCATCCGCAATCGCTAATTGAGGACCTAAATGAGAAATCATACCACATACATGGTGTGCTTTACTACCAAAATGAAAACTTCTTTCTCTTGCTTTGCTATAACTACTTCTGTCGCCTTGCCATTGCTTGAACAAATCTGTCAAAGGCATCTTGCGTGAAGTAAAAACACCTAAATTTCGGTGTAAAGGCATAATCCATTCGGTAGGATCCATCGCTAATGTAGCACCCACTGCAATTGCCTCTTGGCCAATCCCGCTAAACCATTTGCTAATTTTTCCTTGCCTAAGTAAGACCAACATTTTCTCTTCAATCATTCTTGGCCATAAAATGGACTCGTATAAATGAATCAACTCCTCGTAACTCAGGCTACCGCGTTTATATTCCATTAGTCTTTAGAATTCAACTTGCTCAATAATTTCAACATTTCTAAATATAACCAAACCAAGGTAACTAGTAAACCAAATGCACCGTACCATTCCATGTACTTTGGCGCGCCCATCTCTGCCGCTTTTTCGATCGCGTCAAAATCTAATAATAAATTTAAAGCAGCAATACACACAATAAATAAGCTAATTCCAATGCTTAATGGAGAGCTATCAAAAGCAAAACCCATTTCAAAACCAAACATACCTGAAATCCATACAATCAAATAAAATAAACCAATGCCCATGGTGGCAGACATAATAATGGACCTTAATTTATTGGTTACAGTAATGATTCTGAAATTATACAAAAAGAACATAGCCACAGCCACACCTAATGTTAAACCAACAGCATGTAAAATGATATTTGGATAACTTGAAGCAAACATGGCATTGAAAAATGCACTGATACCACCAATGAACAATCCTTCTAAAATACCATATGCTGGCGTGATATAACCAGCCCATTGTGGTTTAAACATCACCACCAATGCCAAGACCAATCCACCAATTGCACCAGCAATCATTAAAGTAGTTGCGGTGTTGGTATTGCCTTCTGCATAGACATTCCAAACGTACATCGCCGACGCCATTACCATCAACAATAAGAAACCAAATTTATTCATGGTACCGCGTACGCTCATGACGCCAGATGTATTGGCATTAGCATGCAATGACTTATCAAATATTTTTTCTGTTAAGGTTGGATTACCTGTTTTAAATGCTGACATATTTTTAAATTTTAGCTACTATAAAAATACAAAATTGCAACGAAACACCGTCTTTATTAATTGTTAATCCTTGGTTTTTTCAAGCCTGGATATTGATCCAAGCTAGCAAATTGGTATTGATTGCCGGATTTTAGTAATTGTATGAACTGAACAAGCTGTGCAGAATCGGCCTCGGTTCTAAACATATGGTCGTGCATTAAAACCACTAGATGGTTCTTTGTTTTATAGGCTTTTAGCGCAAACATACTATCCACCATCTTGGCCATAAAAGCAGCGGATTGAATCGGACGGCCCTTGTTAGTGAATTGCCATTCTAGGTCCCAACCTACTACATTGAATCCTGCACTATCCAACTTATTCAATAAAGGACGAACCATTTTACTAGAAAAACGAATACTGTCTGTTCTCCATCCATTGTTACCTGGTAAACGAACAATATCATTGGTTGTTTCTAAGACATCCGCAGCATGTATAAAATCGGCTAAGGCTGTATCTGGTTGACTATAAAACTGCACATATTTACCATAAGTATGTGAGAAACTATGGTTAGCCAATAAAAATAAATCAGGGCGATTTAGAATTCGATTGTATAAATTTTTACCCCAACTAGACCTTGATTGATGTAATCCAATTTGAAAAAATGTTGCTTTTATATTTTCATTTTCACAGATAGAAATACAGGCCGAAGTGCCAAGCAAGGGACCGTCATCAAAACTTAGGTACAGGTACTGAGTGGTGCTATCCAATGGGGTTTGTGGAATGGTCTTTTCCTCCACAACTATTTGCTCTATAGGTTCCGGCAACTGTTCCAGTTTTGGCGCATTCAAGCTGCAGCAAAGCATAAAACAATGTGTAATGAGGTAAAAAATGGACCAAATAGACATAATACATTGATATTGAAGGCTCAAACTTAAACAAGAAATCAGAATAATCCTATAAAAGATGCGGTTTTAGAGGCGATGCTTTGTAACTTTGTCGTCCAATTGATGCATATGCAAGAAGAAATTGTTTTACAGGATGTCGTGATCAAATTTGCTGGTGATAGTGGTGATGGAATGCAATTAACCGGCCAGCAATTTACCAATAATACCGCCTTACTAGGAATCGATTTAGCAACTTTTCCAGATTTTCCTGCGGAGATTAGAGCGCCTATCGGTACCCTTCCAGGTGTGAGTGGATTTCAAATACATTTTAGTTCTAATCCGGTGTACACGCCAGGTGATACTTGTGATGTATTAGTGGCGATGAATGCTGCTGCCTTGAAAGTGAATTTAAAAGGCTTAAAAAAAGGCGGAAAAATTATTGCGAATATAGAAGGATTTGATGCAAAAAATTTAAGGCTCGCTGCTTATCCAGAAGGAATTAATCCTTTGGAGGATGGCAGTTTAGATGGTTATGAATTAACTAAAGTAGACATCACAAAATTAACAAGAGAAGCTCTAAAGTCCAATACAGAATTAGGAACTAAAGAACGTGACCGTGCAAGGAATATGTTTGTACTTGGTTTAATTTATTGGTTGTACAATAGAAACTTAGACAATACCATTGATTTTTTAGAAGAGAAATTTGGTAAAAAAGAAAATATTTTAAAGAGTAATATTGACGTATTGAAAGCAGGTTACTACTATGGTGAAACTGCTGAACTATTCAATGCTAGGTATAAGGTGGAGAAATCAAAGATGGAACCAGGTACTTACAGAAGTATCATGGGCAATCAAGCTTTGTCAATGGGGCTAATTGCGGCATCTCAAAAAAGTGGTCTGCCATTATTCCTTGGATCGTATCCAATTACACCTGCCTCTGATATCTTACACGAATTGAGTAAGTATAAAAACTTTGGGATTAAAACTTTCCAGGCAGAAGATGAAATTGCAGGGATTACTGCAGCAATAGGCGCAAGCTATGGTGGATCAATTGGTTTAACCACCACCTCTGGACCAGGTATGGCTTTGAAAACCGAAGCAATTGGTTTAGCAACGATGTTAGAAATACCTTTATTGATTATCAATATCCAAAGAGGTGGCCCATCGACTGGCTTGCCTACTAAAACTGAGCAAAGTGATTTAATGCAAGCCTACTATGGTCGTAACGGAGAAGCGCCGATTCCTGTATTAGCTGCATCCACGCCAAGCGACTGTTTCTTTATGGCTTTTGAGGCAGTGAAAATTGCTTTACAACATATGACACCTGTGATTCTTTTAAGTGATGGGTATATTGCCAATGGTGCAGAGCCTTGGAAATTCCCTGCTGCTGCTGACTTGCCTGCTATTGAAGTAAAATTCAAGACTAGCTTAGAAGAAGGAGAAGAAAAATTCTTGCCATATAAAAGAGATGAAAAATTAGCAAGACCATGGGCTGTTCCGGGTACTGCAGGATTGGAGCATCGTATTGGTGGTATCGAAAAACAACATGAAACTGGTAACGTAAGCTATGACCCAGAGAACCATGAATTCATGGTAAAAATGAGGCAAGCTAAAGTAGATAAAATAGCAGACTTCATTCCATTGCAGACCATTGATAGTGGCGCAGAAAAAGGAAAAGTGTTGGTACTTGGATGGGGCTCCACTTATGGTACCATTAAAAGTGCTGTACTGCAATTGCAAAGTCAAGGCAAGGCTGTAAGCCATGCCCACATTAAGTATATGCGCCCTTTCCCAAAAAACTTAGGCACAATTTTAGCTGGGTTTGAAACTATTTTAATTCCAGAAATTAACAATGGTCAATTGATTAAAATTATCAGAGACCAATACTTGGTAGATGCAAAAGCCTACAATAAAATAATGGGTATCCCAATTACAAAATTAGAATTGGTTACAGCGATTGAATCTTATTTGTAGCAGCATAGAATTTACAAAATTCAGTGATGCCGCAGCTGTCACATTTTGGACTTCGAGCCAAGCAAGTATACCTGCCATGTAAGATGAGCCAATGGTGTGCTTTGTGTACTAATTCAGATGGTATTTTTTTAATTAATCCTTTCTCTACTGCAAGTGGGGTCGTAGCTGTCATAGGTACTAGTCCAATTCTTCTGCTCACTCTAAATACATGCGTGTCGACCGCCATATTGGGTTGTTGATCAATCACACTGGTAATGACGTTAGCTGTTTTGCGGCCCACACCTGGCAACTGAATTAGTTCAGGAATGGTCATAGGCACTGTTCCGTCAAACTTGGAAATCAATAATTGACTTGTACCAATGAGGTGTTTTGTTTTATTATTTGGATAGGAAATGCTTCGCACTAAAGGAAATAAATCGTCGAAACTAGCTTTGGACATCGTTTCTGGATTCGGATATTTTTTAAATATGCTTGGTGTCGTTAAGTTGACGCGCTTATCAGTGCATTGAGCAGAAAGAATCACCGCCACCAATAATTGGAATGGATTGTCATAAGTCAATTCGGTTTCAGCTACGGGCACATTGGTTAAAAAATAATCAATCACCCCATCATAACGTGCTTGTTTTTTCATGCAAAGAAATACTTATTTTTTCGGCTCAGTACTTTTTGCAAAAGTGTCCTCAAATAAATAAACTTCCTCGCCTTCTCTTCTCAAAAGATAGCGCTCTCTTGCATATTTTTCTACCGCACCTGGATTACTTTGAAGATTATTCAACTGTTCTTGTGTAGTCGAAATTTCTTTCTCATAATATCCTTTGGCTTGTTCTAGTTTTTCCAATTCAGCTGCACGGTCTCTTTGTAGAAAAAAATTGCGTTGATCAAAAAAAAGCATCCATAATACAAAAGCCAAGCAGGCTATAAAATAGCGATTGGCCACAAATGGAATTAGTTTTTTCAATGCTTGCATAAAAAAAGATTGAATTATTTATTACCGAATTTCAATTTACCTTTTGTTGGGAAAAATCCAGTTTCACCTAATTGCTCCTCAATACGGATTAGTTGATTGTACTTAGCCATACGATCGGAACGAGATGCAGAACCTGTCTTAATTTGACCGCAGTTCAAAGCAACCGCTAAGTCTGCAATGGTATTGTCTTCTGTTTCACCACTTCTGTGTGACATGATGGTGTTATAACCATTGTTTTGTGCCAAGCTAACTGCATTGATTGTTTCGGTGAGTGTACCAATTTGATTCACCTTAACCAATAAACCATTTGCGATTTTCTTGTCGATGCCTGTTTGTAAACGATTTACATTGGTTACAAATAAATCGTCTCCAACCAATTGACATTTGCTACCGATGGTGTCTGTCAAGTTCTTCCAGCCAGCCCAATCGTCTTCAGCCATACCATCTTCGATAGATATAATTGGATATTTTTTCACCCAGCTCTCCCAGTATTTCACCAATTGGTCTGAACTCATTTCTTTTCCGGAACTTTTATGAAACACATATTTCTTTTTCTTCGCATTCCATAATTCACTATTAGCAGCATCCATTGCAATAGCAATTTGAGTACCTGTTTTATAACCAGCAGATTGTATCGCTTCTAAAACTGTTTCAATCGCCTCTTCATTGCTTTGAATATTTGGAGCAAATCCACCTTCATCTCCAACATTGGTGCTGTACCCTTTTTTCTTTAAGGTACTTTTTAATTGATGGAAGATCTCTACACCCCAACGTAAACCTTCGCTAAAGTTAGGCGCCCCAATAGGCATGATCATAAATTCTTGGAAATCAATTTTATTGTCTGCGTGCGCACCACCATTTAAAATATTCATCATTGGCATTGGCAATGTTCTTGCATTCGTGCCACCAATGTATCTGTACAAAGGCAGGTTAGCTTCTTCAGCTGCCGCTTTTGCAACCGCCATACTTACCGCTAAAATAGCGTTTGCACCTAATTTTGTTTTATTAGGAGTGCCGTCTAGATCAATCATCACCTGATCGATTGCAGCTTGAGATGTAATATCAAAACCAATCAATGCATCTGCAATACTTGTGTTGACATTCTTCACCGCTTTTAAAACCCCTTTACCTAAGTATTTCTTTTTATCGTTGTCTCTTAATTCAGCCGCTTCGTGAATGCCAGTACTCGCGCCACTTGGAACAGCAGCACGACCCATTGCGCCGTCGTCTGTTAGAACATCCACCTCTACGGTTGGATTGCCTCTACTATCTAAAATCTGTCTTGCATGCACTTCGATAATGTAACTCATAATTGGATATTTTTTCTAAAAAATTGGATGCTATTTGTTTGCGCAATTTACACCCATTTTTTCTAATGGGTAAGCAATTTGAAGATTTCTTCTAAACTTGCTGTTTGCGTCAGGGATTCAATGGATTGATCGGCCACTAACTTGCCATGATGTAAAATCAGTACCCTATCTGAAATGGCGGCCACTTCTTGTAAAATATGGGATGAAAATAAAATCATGGCATTATTACTGAGTGACTGAATCAAGCTTCTAATTTCAACCAACTGATTTGGATCCAAACCAGCAGTGGGCTCATCCAATAAAATCAATTCAGGCGCGTGTAAAATTGCTGCTGCAATACCAACTCTTTGCTTAAATCCTTTAGATAAGACCCCGATTTTTTTACCCTGCATGGACTGTAATCCTGTTTGCGCAATCACCTCTTCTATTCTTTTAGTTGGCGAGGGGATCGCGTGCACACGCGCTAAGAAATTCAAATACTCGACCACATATAAATCTTCATACAAAGGATTGGACTCTGGTAAATAACCAATCTTTTTTTTAAAAGCGACTTCGTCGTTTTGTACATCCGCCCCCGATAACTGAATGGAACCAGTATCAGAACTAAGACAACCGGCAATCATTTTTAAAGTGGTACTCTTGCCTGCGCCATTTGGCCCGAGAAAGCCAACAATCTCTCCTGGCTGTATGGTAAAGCTCAGCGATTCAACTGCTTGAAATTGATCAAATTTTTTAGATATAGCTTGTACGTTCAATGACATAGTCAAAAGTAAAGTATTATTCTAGATCTTTAGAACTTGCAGGCAAATGAGCATATTCTCCTTTAAAAGCATAGTAGCCAAAAATGAAGAATCCAATACAAATAGGCGTGAAGATGGTCAGGATAATGACCCATTGCAAAGTCACATTGGATTTTGTTAAAGTAGTAGCAGCTGTAATTTTTTGAATGGCTTGCGAAGCTAAGAACCAAATGATGGCTGGTGCTAAAAACATCCAAACCATTCCTAGTATTTTTTTAATTGTATTCATGTTTGTTATTTGATTAGTCCATGACTTCTTTATCTACCCTATTTGTTAAATAAATAACCCCAATGAATAAACAAATAGAGGCAACACCAATTGGATACCACAATCCAGCAAGTGGATCGCCTGCAGGATTGTCTGCTGTTTTTGTAAACTCAACAATTAAGGTGCCCAAGAAAGGCACCAAGCCGCCGAATACACCATTGCCAATATGATAAGGTAATGACATTGAAGTATATCGAATTTTAGTGGGGAATAATTCCACTAAGAAGGCTGCAATTGGACCATAGACCATCGTGACATATAAGATCTGTATAAAAACCAACCAAATTAAATTCCAATAAGTGGTTTTATCCATTATTTTTTCAACCAAAATATTTGGTTTTAAAGAGACCGAAGCAATGGTCACTTGCGCCGTTTTATTTGCGTCCAAAACAGTTCCATTAGCTGGTTTTAATTTGACTTTAATGGTGTCTAATGTTGAGGCGTCCATTGAATTTGCGCTAGTGTATTGAATACTTCCAGCACTTGCGTCATCCACAATATCAGTCAAATGTATCGTGTCCGTTTTGGTATAACTAAATACTGCACCATCTGTATATGCTGTATCAAATTTTTGTACTACATACAATTTTGTACAAATTTTAGAATCAACTGAAGCTAGTTTTTCTGAGGCTTTTGTATTTACTAAATCAATTTTTTCAGTTCTATTTTTTGCATTAGTGGCATCTAAAAAATATTGATAAATAGGTCTATAAGTGAGTATACCCGCGAGCATGCCGAACATCATAATCCACTTTCTTCCAATTCGATCACTTAAATAACCAAACACCACAAAGAAAGGTGTGGCAAATAAAATGGCCCATAACATTAAATTTCTGGACTGTACAAATTCAACTTTGCAGACGGTCTCTATAAAACTTTGTGCGTAAAACTGTCCAGTATACCAAATCACGCCCTGCCCCATCACTGCGCCAAACAGTGCTAATAAAACCATTTTGAAATTGGCTTTATGTCCAAAACTTTCTTTTAAAGGATTGGTAGATGTTTTGCCCTCTGATTTTAATTTAGTGAACATAGGTGATTCACTCATTTTCATTCTAATGACAATGGACACACCTACTAATACAATCGACATCCAAAATGGATACCTCCATCCTCCCCACTCTGCGCTAAACGCTTCTACACCTTGATTTGATCTAATCAATATAATCACACCCAATGCCAAAAACAATCCTAAAGTCGCTGTAGTCTGAATCCAGCTCGTCCAAAAACCTCTTCTATTGGCAGGTGCATGTTCTGCGACGTAAGTGGCTGCACCTCCATATTCTCCACCCAATGCCAATCCTTGTACCAATCTTAAAATCAATACTAAAATGGGCGCCGCCCAACCAATGGTGGCAAAACCAGGCACTAAACCAATTGCAAAAGTGGAACCACCCATCAAAACCAATGTCAATAAAAAAGTATACTTGCGTCCTATAATGTCTCCTAGTCTTCCAAACACCAATGCGCCAAATGGTCGTACAATAAAGCCTGCTGCAAAAATGGCGAGTGTGCTTAATAGTGCGGAAGTGCCTGCGTCTGAAGGAAAGAACTGTTTTGAAATAATGGTGGCCAGCATACCAAAAATGTAAAAATCATACCATTCAATCAGGGTGCCCACAGATGACGCACCAATCACCAAACTGATTTTACTAGGCTTTATATCCAAACTCATATTTTATTTATTTAATTGCTGCAATTCAAGTTAAATCAATCAACTTAAAAAATGTAAATTTGGAACACTAATTTTAAATTTGATTTATGTCTTATCCATACCAAATTAAAGACCTTGCAGGCTACCACGAGGACTATCAAAAAAGTATTCAAGATCCGGATGCATTTTGGGGAGAGGTGGCCGAACATTTTACTTGGCATAAAAAATGGGATAAAGTAAGTGATTGGAATTTTAAAGAACCTAGTATTAATTGGTTTATTGGTGGTCAATTAAATATTACTGAAAATTGTTTGGACAGACACTTAGCGACTATCGGAGATAAGCCTGCTATTATTTGGGAACCCAATGATCCAGAAGAGCAACATCGAACACTCACATATAACCAACTGCATTTAAAAGTTTGTCAGTTTGCACAAGTCTTATACAACAATGGTGTAAAAAAAGGGGACCGTATTTGTATCTACATGGGTATGATTCCTGAATTAGCCATTGCAGTATTGGCATGCGCAAGAATTGGTGCTATTCATAGTGTAATTTTTGGCGGCTTCTCTGCACAAAGTATTGCGGATCGTTTGGAAGATGCAAAAGCGAATTTCATCATCACCTGCGATGGCGCTTTTAGAGGTGCAAAGGATATCCCATTAAAAGCAGTGATAGACGACGCATTAATTGGCAACCACACTGTGAAGCATGTGATTGTTTGCACAAGAACTGGGACTGCTGTATCCATGTTAAAAGACAGAGACCTTTGGTGGGAGGATGAAATAAAAAAAGTAGAAGCTCAGGGCGTACAATTTGTTCCAGCAGCAATCATGGATGCAGAAGATCCATTATTTATTTTATACACTTCGGGTTCGACTGGAAAACCAAAAGGCGTCGTGCATACTGTGGCGGGCTATATGGTCTACACCAATTATACTTTTGTCAATACATTTAACTATCACCCAGACGACTTGTTTTTTTGTACTGCAGATATAGGTTGGATTACAGGCCATAGCTATATTGTATATGCACCATTAAGTGCAGGTGGCACTTCCATGATGTTTGAGGGCATCCCCACTTTTCCAGACGCAGGTAGATTCTGGAACATCATCGACAAATTCAAAGTGAATATTTTATACACTGCTCCAACAGCCATTCGCTCATTGATGAGTTTTGGCTTGGCCCCTGTGCAAGGGCATGATTTAAGTAGTTTAAAAGTGTTAGGCACCGTTGGCGAACCTATCAACGAGGAAGCATGGAATTGGTACAACGAACATATTGGTAAAAATAAATGTCCGATTGTGGACACTTGGTTTCAAACAGAAACAGGTGGCATCATGATTTCAAATATGGCGGGCATCACACCAGGAAAAGCTGGATGGGCTACCTATCCAATGCCAGGCGTTGAACTCATTCTAGTGGATGATCAAGGAGAAGAGATTACAAATAAAGACGAGGAAGGGATGTATCGTGGTAATTTATGTATTAAACAAGCATGGCCTTCGACCATCAGAACCACTTATGGTGATCATGAAAGATGTAGGACCAATTATTTTGCGACCTATGATCATTTGTATTTTACGGGTGATGGCGCATTCAGAAATGAAGCAGGTCAATATAGAATCACAGGACGTGTGGATGATGTATTGAATGTAAGTGGGCACAGGATTGGCACTGCCGAAGTAGAAAATGCGATTAACATGCACGCTGGAGTAATAGAAAGTGCTGTGGTGGGTTATCCGCATGATATCAAAGGACAAGGTATTTATGCCTATATCATTTATACAGGATCCCATGATCAAAATAGCCATGGTAGTTCAGACATGATACGTAAAGACATCCTACAAACAGTCACAAGAATCATTGGGCCAATCGCCAAGCCCGACAAAATTCAATTTGTCACTGGCTTACCTAAAACAAGATCAGGTAAAATCATGCGCCGTATCCTTCGCAAAGTGGCAGAAGGTGAGTTAAAAAATTTAGGTGATACTTCTACCCTACTTGACCCTGCAGTCGTAGATGAAATTGTAAAAGGTGTCTTGTAAAATAAATTAAAGTATAATAAAAAAGCCTCGATTAAGTCGAGGCTTTTTTATTATCATTCGATTATTGTTCCATTAAACTTTTTAATTTACTAGATAATAAGAAAAGAATAATAGATGCGATTCCTGCCATAAATACAAAGAACATAAAGAACTCATGCAAGTTGGTGATTTGATAACCAGCAAAAGAAGTTGTTATACCATTTTCCGGATACAATGTACTAAAAACACCTGCTAATTTATTGGCAAATGCATTGGCTGTAAACCATACTGCCATTAATAAAGACGCAAATTTAAGTGGTGCTAATTTATTGAATAAGGAAAGTCCAATTGGGGACAAACAAAGTTCTCCAAATGTGTGCATCATATACATTCCAATCAACCAAATCATACTCACTTTAACGCCTGTTCCTACGCCGTTCACTCCTGTAGCAATCCATAAATAACCCAATGCCAATAACATCAAACCCATCGCCATTTTAAATGGAGAGGAAGGTTCTCTTTTTGCTTTACCTAATTTAATCCAAATCCATGCCACTAATGGCGCAAGGGCCACCACAAATATGGAATTTAAAGATTGAAAGAAACTTGTTGGCACCACATAAAATCCTAAATCACGCTGTGTATTTTCAGAGGCAAAAAAGGTAAGCGATGCACCTGCTTGTTCAAATGCACTCCAGAAAAAGATCACAAAGAAAGACACTGTAAACAATACTGCTACTTTCTTTTTTTGAATACCATCTAAAGAGGTATCAGAGAAAATAATAAATGCAATTAATAAGATACAAGCAATCAATAACCAGAATAAATAACTCACTACTTTAATATCAATATACACTAAAGCGATTGTTAAAAGAGAAAGTAAAAACAGCAGCCCAATCATCACTGGAATTTTTTGTAAAATTTTTGGTGCATCTTTAGGTGCATCCCCAATAGACACTCCATCCGCGTCCACTAAATATTTTTTCTGAAATATAATTTGTGTGATCACACTTAAAAGCATGGCGACTCCACCCGCTAAAAAGGCCCACTTGAAATCTCCATTGTTTCCTGTGTCTCCAAAAAAACCACATACAATTGGACCCAATGCACCACCTGTGTTGATACCCATATAAAAAATGGTATAGGCAGCATCAATTTTAGAATCCCCTTTTTGATACAATTGGCCCACCATACTAGAGATATTTGGCTTAAAAAAACCATTCCCTGCAATCATACAACCCAAGCCAGTATAAAATAGCGGCATGGCAAGTGCAGCATTGTCGTAAAAATGACCGCAAAAAAACAGCACAAATTCTCCAATCGCCATGACCAATCCACCTGCAATAATAGAGCGCTTGTTGCCCCAATACCTGTCTGCGATATAGCCGCCTAGTAAGGGTGTTAAGTAAATCAGCCCTGTATAACTTCCATATACTTGTGATGCATCTATCTGATTAAAAGCCATTGCTTTTACTAAAAACAAGACCAATATGGCACGCATACCGTAATAGTTAAATCGCTCCCACATTTCTGTTGCGAATAAAACATAAAGTCCTTTTGGATGGCGTTGTGTCGTTGTAGACATAATAAAACGTTTATTTAATTGGTACAAAATAATAAAATCCCTTCAATAAATTTTACTTTCGTGCTGCAATCACCTTAATTATGAATATTTTACTTATTGGTTCTGGCGGAAGGGAACATGCTTTGGCTTGGAAAATAGCACAAAGCTACCATTGTGATCATTTGTATATCGCACCTGGTAACCCAGGCACAGCTGCCATTGGGGCCAATTTACCCATTGCAATTGACGATTTTGAGGGATTGAAGCAAGCAGCCATCACCCACCAAATTGACATGATCATTGTTGGACCTGAGGAGCCGCTTGTAAAAGGCATTTTTGATTTTTTTGCAAATGACCCATTAACGCAAGCCATGAATGTGATTGGGCCTTCTGCAGGGGCAGCGCAATTGGAAGGAAGCAAAGCTTTTAGCAAGCATTTCATGCAAAGGCACCAGATCCCAACAGCCGGGTATGCCGAATTTACCATTGACAACTACGAAGAAGGAAAGCAATATATTGCTGCACATAACTTACCAATTGTTTTAAAAGCAGATGGGCTTGCTGCAGGAAAGGGTGTGATCATTGCCACAACGCATATGGAAGCTTTGGAAAGTTTTGAATCCATGTTGCAGCATAAACAATTTGGGAAAGCAAGCGCTAGAGTGGTGATAGAGGAATTTTTAACTGGAATTGAAGTCAGTGTTTTTGCACTCACAGATGGTAAAAATTATCAAATTATTGGACACGCAAAAGACTACAAACGAATAGGAGAAGGCGATACAGGGCTCAATACAGGTGGAATGGGTTGTGTTAGCCCAGTGCCGTTTATGGATGATGCTTTTATGGCAAAAGTGGAAGAAAAGATTGTGCGCCCTACTATCCAAGGTATTGCGAAGGAAAGATTAGTGTATAAAGGATTTGTCTTTTTTGGCTTAATGAACTGCAACGGTGAACCTTCAGTGATTGAATACAATTGTCGACTAGGAGACCCTGAAACTGAAGTAATTCTACCCCGCTTACAAACCGACTTAGTGAGCATTTTAGCTGCTACCGATAACGGCACTTTAGAAGATGTAAATATTGAATACAATGAAGGTGCTTTTGCCACCGTCATGGCGGTAAGTGGTGGGTATCCTGGTGATTACCAAAAAGGGTTTCAGATCAATGGATTAGACCTTGTAGCACAAGAGGCTAAAACAACCCTATTTCAAGCTGGGACTGGGTTTAAAGAAGATGCAATTGTGACAAATGGAGGTCGGGTTTTAACAGTTACCGCGCAAGGAAATACCATTTCAGAAGCAGTCGAAACCGCAAAAAATGCTTTGAGCCTGATTCAATTTGAAGGCATGAATTTTAGAAAAGATATTGGGTTCGAATTCAAGGGCTAAATTTTGTTCATCATCCTTGTTGATAATTATTCTTGTTCATTTTTTTAAAAAGCTTTGTAGTTCAAGGATTTTAGATGATTTTTGCATCATTCCAATGAACGTAAAATACTGAACGAATATGGGCTTATTTAACTTTTTCACCCAAGAGATTGCAATGGACTTGGGCACCGCAAATACTTTGATCATCCACAATGACGAAGTGGTAGTCAACGAGCCTTCTATTATTGCCTTGAACAGGAATAATATGAAAGAAGTTTTAGGTGTTGGGAAAAAGGCATTGTTGATGCATGAAAAAACACACGAAAGTATAAAAACTGTTCGTCCATTAAAAGATGGCGTAATCGCTGACTTTAACGCGGCAGAATTAATGATTCGTGAGTTGATGAAAATGATTTATCCAAAAAAACCATTGTTCCCTCCAAGTTGGAGAATGGTTATTTGTATTCCATCTTCAATTACTGAAGTAGAAAAAAGAGCGGTGCGTGATAGTGCTGAACAAGCAGGCGCAAAAGAAGTATATATGATTCACGAACCGATGGCTGCTGCATTAGGTATTGGTATTGATGTAGAAGAACCAGTAGGTAATATGATTATTGATATCGGAGGTGGTACAACAGGTATTACAGTAATCGCATTAGCAGGTATTGTTTGTGATCAAAGTATTCGTGTCGCTGGTGATGAATTTACAGCAGATATCATGGAAGCATTAAGACGTTATCATAGTTTATTAATTGGAGAGCGTACTGCAGAACAAATCAAAATACATGTTGGCGCTGCATTGAAAGATTTAGATAACCCGCCAGAAGATATGCCAGTCAATGGAAGAGACTTGGTAACAGGTATTCCAAAACAAATTATGGTTTCTTACCAAGAAGTAGCGGAAGCATTAGATAAAAGTATTTTCAAAATCGAAGAAGCCATCTTAAAAGCTTTAGAGACAACACCTCCAGAACTAGCTGCAGACATCTATCGTAGAGGATTATACATTACAGGTGGTGGATCACTTTTAAGAGGTTTGGATAAAAGACTAAGTGCAAAAATTAAATTACCTGTTCATGTAGCGGACGATCCATTGAAGAGTGTGGTGCGTGGGACAGGCATTGCATTGAAAAACTACCAACGTTTTCCATTTATTATGAGATAATACCAAATGAAGAATATCATTGGGTTCATACGACAAAATTTTACTTTCTTTAGTTTCCTGATACTTCAAATTGTATCATTAGTAATGTTGTCTTCATATAGTAAATCACACCAAACATTTTTTGGCAATTGGAACAATGCTGTTGCTGGAACTGTGAATTCTAAATACAATGAGTGGGCGTACTTTTTTAATTTAAAAGCAACCAATGCAAAATTAGTGGCAGAAAATGTAGCACTAAGAAACGAATTAGCACAAAATTTTGTGGCTTATGATACCAGCATAAAATCTGGTACCTTGATTTTAAGAAAAGACAGTTTAGAGAAAATTAGAAAATTCTTTTACTACCCTGCTAAAGTGGTAGGTAACAGTTTTACCCTGCAAAAAAATTATATCACCATTGAGCGTGGCGCTTTACAAGGTGTCAAGAAAGACATGGCAGTGATCAGTCCTGATGGATCGATTGTAGGTGTGGTGGTAGAAGTGAATGAGCATTATAGTAAAATCATGAGCTTATTGCACCGCAATAGTAAAGTAAGTGCCATGTTAAAAAGAGATCGAATTGCTGGTAGTATAGAATGGGATGGAAAGAGCCCTGATATTTTATTGTTGAAAAATATTTCAAAAAGTGCTTCTCCTAAAATAGGCGACACTGTATTGACAAGCCCCTACTCTTCTAGCTTCCCTGCACAGTTGATGATTGGCAAGGTAACAAGTATCACAAAAGACCCATCTAGTAATTTCTTGACTTTGAATATTAAATCTGCTACCAATTTTTATAATTTAGAATTTGTATACCTAGTTCAAAATAAAAGAATGGAAGCTCAAGCCGATATTGAGCAAAAGGGGGAAGGCAATGAATAATATTTTAAAAAATAGTGTAAGGTTTATACTACTCTTGTTGATACAGATTATCATTTTGAATGAAATCCCGCCCATCCATCAATTTATTACACCCTATTTGTACTTTATTTTTATCCTTTGGTTGCCATTTGGAACAAGCAGAATAGCTACTACTTTATTAGGTTTTGCTATTGGGTATAGTTTAGACATGTTTACAAATACCCCAGGTCTTCATGTTGCAGCAGCTTCTTTAATTGGATACCTTAGACCAACTATTTTAAATATTCTATTAGCCCAAGAAGTATCGGAGGAATTATCCAAGGAGCCAAGTATTGGTACCATGGGATGGGGGCCATTTATGATTTACATTTTTTCAATTACGTTTATACACCACTTTTATTTAGTTTTATTGGAGTGGTTGCAATTTGGTGACTTTGGATATTTCATTGGAAAAGTATTTTTCACAAGTATAATGAGTATGCTACTAATATTACTAGCAGAACTTTTACTGAACAGAAAGAAGCTAAAAAGATAATACATGTCAGTATACAATCAGAATAGAGGTGGAATTATTCAAATTATTATTGGTACTGTTTTTTTTCTGATTGTAGGACAATTAGTGAGTCTTCAAGTTGTTTCTAATAAATACAAATTGGCTGCAGCCAATAACGCCATTTTTAGAAAAATCATTTACCCAGATCGTGGCATCATTTATGATCGAAAAAAGAGAGCGCTTTTAGAAAACGCCATTAGTTATGACTTAGTGGTGATTCCTAACGAGGCTAAAGGGGTAGATACAGCAGCCTTATGCGACATACTAAAGATTGATCAAGCAGAATACAGCAAAAGAATTGTGGAAGCGATTATTAAAAATACGAGGGTAAAAGCTGGTATTTTTGAGCCTTTTTTAACCCCCGAAATTTATGCTCAATTAACCGAAAACTTATATCGATTCCCAGGTTTTTCTTTATCAGAACGTTCTATACGAAGTTATCCATACAACACTGCGGCATTGGTGTTGGGCTATGTGGCAGAGGTAGATGTAAAATTTTTAAAGGAGCATGAATCAGAAGGCTATGAGATGGGCGATTATGCAGGCATGATCGGATTAGAAAAAAATTATGAACCTGTGTTGATGGGCCAAAGAGGCGTTAAGCGTTTTTTAAGAGACAATAAAGGAAAGATTCAAGGGCCTTATGAGAAAGGAGAATTTGATACCGTCGCTGTTGCAGGTAAAAATTTATACACAAGTGTAGATGTACAAGTGCAACAACTTGCAGAAAAATTATTGCAAAATAAAATTGGAAGCGCCGTTGCAATCAACCCTAAAACGGGCGGTGTGATTGCCATGGCTGCTAGTCCAGGCTACAATCCAAATTTATTAACGGGTAGTAAAAGAAGAAAAACAATTGGCAGGTTACTATTAGATACGGCTAGACCTTTATACAATCGTGCCATTAAAGGACAGTATCCTCCGGGTTCCACATTTAAACCATTAGGCGCGTTGATTGCATTAGACGAGGGTTTGATTACACCGAATTACGGATATAATTGCTTTGGATCTTATGGCGCTTGTGGTGACCCAAGAAAATGTGAACACCATAATGCTGGTCACGCAGCTAATCTTCAATTGGCATTAGCGTATTCTTGTAACTCTTATTTTTTACAAGTATTTAGAATGGCTATTGACAATCCAAAATACAGTTCTGCAAAAGCAGGATATGTTAAGTGGAAAGAATACATGAATGCTTTTGGATTTGGACGGAAGCTGGGGGTGGACTTACCTAGCGAAAACAAAGCGAATATTCCAGACAC
Source organism: Chitinophaga pinensis (assembly GCA_945860605.1). Taxonomy (GTDB): domain Bacteria; phylum Bacteroidota; class Bacteroidia; order Chitinophagales; family Chitinophagaceae; genus Sediminibacterium; species Sediminibacterium pinensis_D. Next base: position 15,142 of record CAMAQL010000009.1, on the reverse strand, counting down.
ATCGCAATACAATAAAGACTTTGGCAATCCAAAGTATTGGAATAGCTGTTATATGTTAACCCTAGGAATTGGTCAAGATAGAATGACAGCAACACCGCTGCAACTAGCCAACTCAATGGCATTTATTGCCAATGAAGGTTATTTTTATACCCCCCATTTTGTAGATAGTATTGAATCCGAGACCAAAGAAGAAGCCGCGCAATTAGCCCCATTTAGAACTAAACAAAAAATAACAAAAATTCCAAAAGAATATTTTGATGTCATAAAGGAAGGTATGCATGATGTGACTGTATTCGGCACTGCTGCTGTCATTAAAGTACCTGGTCATGAATACTGTGCTAAAACTGGAACAGCACAAAATCCACACGGGAAAAACCACTCCTTATTTGTTTGCTTTGCACCAAAAGATAATCCACAAATTGCGGTTGCAGTGATTGTAGAAAATGCAGGATATGGATCTACTTGGGCAGGACCAATTGGTGGATTATTAATGGAACAATATTTAAATGATACCCTGACTAAAGAAAGTCAATTGAAAGCAGATAACCTAGCTCAAGTTGACTTAATGCCAGAAGCCATTAAAAACTGGTATGTTCGAAATAATAAGTCTGCTTATATCACCCCTATCGAGTACAATAACGATGAATTATCAGACGTTTGGGATATGGAGATGTTAGCAGAAGGTGTGGTGAAAACAAAAACAACAGATACCAATCCACCTACCCCATTGCCAAATACAGATAAAACAAACAAGGATAGCTTGCTTCCAAATGCCGATAAAAAGAAAAAGCTCAATCCATAAACTATGGCCTCTAACTACGATAATAATTTTTCTAAAGGCACGGACCTTGCTGTAATCGTTTTATACTTAATGATGGCATGTATTGGGATCCTTGCGATTTTCATGGTAGAGTACAATCCTAATACCAATTGGGCAACAAGTTTCATAAGTGGTAAAACAAGCTATAGTAAACAATTCTTTTTTTTAATTTTTTGTTCCTTTGTTGGAATATTTATTTTATTGACAGACAGCAAGGTTTTTACTGCCTTGGCTAATATCCTTTTTGCTAGTGGTCTCCTTTTGATGTTGGCCACCTTTTTAATTGGAAAAGAAATTAATGGATCAAAAAGTTGGATACCCATTGCAGGTGGATTTAATTTACAACCTGCTGAATTGTGTAAAGTTTTTACTGCCCTTGCATTGGCCAAATTTATTTCAAAGCCTGAAACCGATTTTACAAAAATTCGATCTCATTTAATTGCTGGAGTGATGATTGCCTTACCAGCTATATTGTCTATTGGACAACATGAATTAGGATTGGCTTTAGTTTACAGTGCTTTTATATTTGCCATGTATAGAGAGGGTTTACCACCTATGATACTCGTTATTTTATTGTCTTTTTCAATACTCATCATTGCAACCTTATTGTTAGAGCCTACCCTTTTAGCGATCATTTTATCGGTCATTGCAGGCCTTCTATTATTGTATTTAGGTAAGCGTTTTAAACGCAATAAACAAGGCATTTTAATTATATTAATTATTTGGATGGTTTCAATTAGTACTGTTCGTTTTGCAGTCCCTTATATCTTTAATGATGTTTTAGAATGTTATCAAACAACACGTATTTACAGCATGGTTGGAAAAGAGTATGATTGTGGTTTGAATAAAAAAGCGGCAGCTAGTTTAGTTGAAAGTGGGAAAAAAAGCAGAAAGCCAGATGACTATAATGTGAAGCAAAGTAAAATCGCTATAGGTTCTGGTGGATTCTGGGGAAGAGGTTTTCTAAAAGGAACACAAACAAGAGGTAAATACGTACCTGAGCAAAATACAGATTTTATATTCACATCCATTGGCGAAGCATTTGGATTTGTAGGCACATTCACATTTTTAGGCTTATACTTATTTTTCTTATTTAGATTAATTCGTATCGCAGAACGACAAAGAAGTACTTTTTCTAGAGTCTATGCCTATAGTGTTGTAGGAATTTTCTTTTTTCATATTGCAGTCAATATCAGTATGACCATTGGATTATTTCCAGTAGTCGGTATCCCATTGCCTTTGATTAGTTATGGTGGCTCCTCCTTACTTACATTTACAGCTTTAGTATTTATTTTATTAAGATTAGATGCAGATAGGCAAATGGTACTTCGATAATTGTATTTTTGCAGTATGCGTATTTATCCATTATCAGAAGGCAGTTTTAGCATTGATCAAACTAAAGTATTTATTCCATTTGACACTCAAAGAGAGCAAATCCAAGATCGTCCTAGAGGAAGCATTCTTGTGGAGATTCAGCCATTTGTAGTTGTTACCGAAAAGGATATCATTTTATTGGATACTGGATTAGGATACATGAATCAACAAGGTGTCTTACAAATTCATGAAAATTTAATGGCGATTGGAATCAATCCAAGCTCTGTGACCAAGGTGTTCATGAGTCACTTACACAAAGACCACGCTGGAGGGATGAGTTATATTGACGCAATATCTAAAGAACGTTATGTAAGTTTCCCCTACGCCACTTACTATGTACAAAAGAGAGAATTTGATTTGGCAATGAATAATCCAACAGCCTCTTATATCAAAGAACAATTTAAATTTTTATCGGATTTTTCTAAAGTAGTTTGGCTAGGAGATGACCAAGGTATCATTGATGATAGCATTCATTATTTACTAACAGGTGGCCATTGTCCTTATCATCAAGTGGCATGGATCAAAGAAAATGATGAAATATTTTTCTTTGGTGCAGATGTGGCACCTCAATTACAACAACTCAAATCAAAGTTTGTTGCCAAGTATGATATGGATGGGAAATTGGCCATGGAATGGAGACAAAAATGGTGGGAACAAGGACAAGAAGATGGATGGCAATTTGCATTTTACCATGACATCAAACATCCATTGTTTAAATAGCACCTTGGTCCTTCCACTGCCATAAATGCAAACAGGCATAACTGCTATAGGGTGTATACTTGCTTGAAATAGTCAACATCTTGGCATGCAACTCCTTCTTGGTCTCATATTTGATTTTATACAAACGTATCATGGCTTGTTGGATTCCTAAATCATCCACAGCAAAAACATCCTCTTGACCTAGACTAAATAACATTAACATTTGAACCGTCCATTTGCCCACTCCTTTAATTTGAGTTAACAGTTCAATAATGGCATCTGGCTCCATGGTATACAATTGCTTGTCTGTGATTTGATGTTCTAAAAAAAACTGCGCTACATTTTGAATATAATTGACTTTGGATTGACTCAACCCAATTGATCTAAGCTGGTCGTTGGTGCATTCTAAGACTTGCTCACAACTTGGTTCTTTCCCCTCAAATAAAGCAATAAAACGTCCAAATATAATCGCAGCCACTTTCGTGCTCAGTTGCTGGCTAATGATACTTGCCATCAAACGTACCGGAGTATTTTTCCTTTTCTTGATCACATGATTTACCTCCAATAACAGGAGGGCAAATTTTTTATCTTTTTTTAAATGTAATTGATACTCCATGCTTGCAAATTAACATGAAATACTTATTTTGAGTAAAGTTTTATCTAATTAAACATAAAAACTATGCTAAAGAAAATCCTCTTTTTGTTACTTGTATTGCTTAGTCAAACTGCGTTTGCACAGTCTAAAGACAAAGAAGCAATTTTAAAATTATTAGCCACTCAAGTAGAATTTTGGAATAAAGGTGATGTCAAGCAATTCATGCAAGGCTATTGGGAAAGTGATAGTTTAATGTTTGTGGGAAAGGATGGCGTGACTTACGGATACAATAAAACCCTAGATAACTATAAAAAGAATTACCCAGATAAAGCCTATATGGGTAGATTAAAATTCACCCTATTGTCCGTACAACCTTTGGATAAACAATACTATAGTGTCATTGGAAAATGGGAGCTCACTAGAACAGTCGGAAATGTGAGTGGACATTACACCATACTACTGAAAAAAATAAATGGGGAGTGGAAGATTATTTTAGATCATAGTAGTTAAGCTACTATTTAGTGTGGAAATTTAATTGGATCTTTCCAGATTTTATAAAGTAAAAAGAAATACCCTGCTGAACTAAGTAATAAGAAAAAATAATACAAATAATTATACCATTGCCAGTCTGCTGCTACAAAGGCATAGCCTAACATGATGCCCAATGTAGAATTCAATCCCATCCATAGCAGTGTAAACCCGATGGTCCTGGATATTCTATTTAAAAATGCCATTACTTCTGGATCCATTAGTCTAAGCTTTGTTTATTTGCTGCTGCTTCTTTTAATAAGCGATCAAATTGAGCAGGTGTTAAATCATTATAGAAATAGTAGACAGGGTCTACTTTAGTACCTCTCTTAATTACTTCATAATGCAAATGCGATCCAGTGCTCTTGCCTGTACTTCCAACATATCCAATCACTTCTCCCCTTTTTACAGACTGCCCTGCATTTGCTATAACACGAACCATATGTGCGTATAAAGTTTGAAAACCATAGCCATGGTTGATGACTACTTTATTTCCATAGCCATCCGTATTGAATCCTGCTATTTGCACCTCACCATCCGCAGTCGCATAAATTGGAGTTCCAGTTGGAGCAGAAAAATCTAATCCTGCATGTAATCTAGAGTCTTTATATAAAGGATCAATTCGATAACCAAATCCTGATGCAACACGTTTCAAATTTTTATTACTCACCGGCTGAATGGCTGGAATAGCTCTTAATAATTTTTCTTTATTCTTAACCATTGTTGTGATTTCTGCAAAAGATTGGCCTTGAAAAGACATCCTTAAACTTAAATTATTCAATTGGTTGCGTATATTATCAGTCAAGGCAGTATTGGATAAACTTTGAATCAGTCTAATTTCATTTTTAACCAACATTTCTTTTACCCTAGCACTATCTGGAATAGGTGCTGCTTCAAAAATAGATCGATAAACTTCATTGTCTCTTTGTTCTAATTCCACCATTTGTAGCTCCAATTGCTTGATCCTTTCTTGCAAAACGGCGTAACTCTCTTTGTATGCAGTATTTTGTTGTCTTAATAACTTTTCCTTTGGTGAATCAATGTACTGGAATAGAATAGCCACAAAAAGAACCCCCACCGCAATAGATGCGAGGATAAACCCAATTGTTTGTAAAAGCCTTACTTTAAGGGGCACTTCGATTTTTTCGAACCTTAAAGTATGGGTGTTAAAGAAATATTTAATTTTCTTCATGAAGCATGATTATTTGCCTTCTAAAGTCCCAAAAAAAGGCTCAATTGCTTACCTTTGGAGACGATTAGAAACGCTACAAAGATAGCTTTTTAATTTAGCCCAAAGCTTAAAAAAACGCCCCATGATGAAGAGTTCAGAAATAAGACAACAGTTTTTAGATTTTTTCGCATCTAAAGGACATGTCATTGTTCCGTCCGCCCCTATTGTTGTAAAAAACGACCCCACTTTATTGTTTACCAATTCGGGCATGAACCAATTCAAGGATTATTTTTTAGGCAACCAAGCACCCAAGCATTCTAAAATTGCAGATACCCAAAAATGTTTGAGGGTCAGTGGGAAGCACAATGATTTAGAGGAAGTGGGGGTAGATACTTACCACCACACGATGTTTGAGATGTTAGGCAACTGGAGCTTTGGCGATTATTTTAAAGCCGAAGCCATTGCATGGAGCTGGGAATTATTAACCAAGGTATATCAACTAAACCCAGATAGATTGTATGTAAGTGTATTCGAAGGGGATGCGTCAGAAAACTTACCTCCTTCAACTTTTGCTTTAGAAGAGTGGAAAAAATGGGTTTCTGAAGACAAAATTATTTACGGAAATAAAAAAGATAATTTCTGGGAAATGGGTGATACTGGACCTTGTGGGCCTTGTAGTGAAATTCATATTGACATGCGAACGGATGCAGAGATTGCGTTGATTCCTGGACGTGATTTGGTGAATAAAGACCATCCTCAAGTGATTGAAATTTGGAACAATGTATTCATGCAATACAATCGTAAAAAAGATGGCAGCCTAGAACCTTTGCCCAATAGACATGTAGACACTGGAATGGGTTTTGAAAGATTGGTTCGTGCAATACAAAATAAGAAAAGCAATTACGATACAGATGTATTTACAGGTACAATTGATGCCGTTGCAAAAATCACTGGTAAAACTTATGATTATGGCGATAGCAAGGAAGCGGTTGCTTTTAGAGTACTAGCAGATCATATTCGTGCCATCGCTTTTGCCATTGCAGATGGACAATTGCCATCTAATACAGGCGCAGGTTATGTGATTAGAAGAATTTTAAGAAGGGCTGTGCGTTACTATTATTCTTATTTGGATTATAAGCGTCCTTTGTTATTTCAATTAATGCCTATCATAGCGGCACAATTTGAACATGTATTCCCAGAGGTAAAACAACAATTAGAATTTGTAACCAAAGTCATTAAAGAGGAAGAGGAAGGCTTTTTAAGAACTCTAGAAAAAGGATTGAAGCGCATGGATGATATCATTCATACGCAAGCTAAAAATAGCGTAGTGGAAGGTCAATTAGTTTTTGAATTATTTGACACTTTCGGATTCCCAGTGGACTTAACAAGATTGATTGCAAGTGAAAATGAACTTTCAATAGATGAGGCAGGTTTCGAGCAAGAAATGCAGCAACAAAAAGACAGAAGTAGAGCTGCAACAGCGATTGACACAGGCGACTGGATACAAGTAGGAGAAGATGCTGTCACCTCCTTCATTGGATATACTTCCACAGAAACAACTACACAAATAGTAAAGTATAGAAGTATCAAAGCAAAAGGAAAAGAAGCCTACCAATGGATATTAGCAGCAACTCCTTTTTATGCCGAAAATGGCGGTCAGGTGGGTGATAAGGGTAGTTTCATATTTGAAGATGGCACTGTGCTTGCAGTAACGGATACTAAAAAAGAAAATAATTTATTCATTCATTTTACAGATAGCTTACCAACTACCATTGGCGCTCATGTAAAGGCAGAAGTAGATAGCACTTTAAGAACACATACGACCCAGCACCATTCTGCAACGCATTTATTGCACGCCGCTTTAAGAACAGTATTAGGAAAACATGTTGCACAAAAAGGAAGTTTAGTGCATGCAGATCAATTGCGTTTTGACTTTTCTCATTTTGCTAAAATGACCAATGAGGAAATTGAAGCTGTTTCTAAATTAGTGAACGACAAAGTAAAAGAAAATGTACCCGTGGTCATTCAAGAAATGAGTAAGGACGAAGCAATTGCTTTAGGCGCCATGGCTTTATTTGGAGAAAAATATGGTGACAGTGTTCGTGTGGTGGTGATGGATCCAAATTATTCGATTGAATTATGTGGTGGAACACATGTAGGCCATACTGGGGAAATAGGCCATTTTGTTCTAAAGGCAGAATCCTCTGTAGCAGCAGGTGTAAGAAGAATTGAAGCCGTTGTGGGACATGCCGCAGAAGCATTTCAAGAAGAAGCAAAAGATAAATTAAAAAAACAAGTTGCTCAATTAGAAGAAGCGAATGCAGTGATTGCCACAAGCTTAAATAAAAAAGAAGCGACGCTTGATAGCAATAGCTATTCAATGGATCAATTATCTAACTATATAGTTGAATTACAAAATCAACAAAAGGAACTTAAGAAACAATTAGAAAGTAGGGAAGCCATCCTTGTGAATGAATTAGTGGAAGCACAGAAAGACCATTTCGAAACAATCAATGGCGTGCAATACCTTGGACTAAAGGTTGCTTTAAGTAATATGGACCAGTATAAAAAAGCGGCTCAATTACTCACCCAAACACAAACAGGTGAGGTCATGGTCTTATTGGTTGGCGCAGAAGGCGAAAAAGCTTTTGCAGCAATATCCATGAGTGAGGCGTTGGTTGCAGCTAAAAATTGGGAGGCCCCACAATTAATTAAAACACATATTGCCACATTGATCAAAGGTGGTGGAGGTGGTCAAAAGACCTTAGCTGCAGCAGGTGGACAGGATGGAAGTCAGTTAGAACTTGTATTGTCTACCATCAAGTCACTCTTATAAAAGTCGCTCTTATAATAAATCAAAGCTTGTAAAAGCAATTATGTCAAAATAGAAATTTATTTTATGATAAAAAATATAAGCATCGCATTTTTTTTCGTTTTACTTTTCATTCTACCAGGATGTAAGGATAAAAATCAAGAAACGCGCTATAGTGTTGCTGGAACGATTAAAAATGCAGCGAATAAACCCCTTCTGTTACAAGAAATCCCTTATGGCGGAAAACCAATCATTACATTGGACTCTATCACTTTGGATGCAGACGGAAAATACAATTTTGAATTCATTGCAAAACAGGAAGGAATTTATAGGCTAAGCAGTGGAGAAGAATTAGATATTAGCTTTATCAATGATGAGGAACAAATACAGATTAATGCAGATGCAGCTAATTATGCAAATTATACTGTTAAAGGATCTCCGAATAGTGCCGCTATGATTCAATACATGAAATTGTACAGATCCAAAGATTCTTCTTTGTTTGCAACACTTTATGCATTAGATAATTTGCAACAAAGCAACGGAAAAGATAGCAGTATTTTTTACTTACAACAACAGAAAGAAAAAAAGATCAAAGCACTCAATGACCATGTTGAAGAAACAATCAATAGCTCAAATAGCCCAGCGCTCATTTATTTTGCTTTAGGTATGGCATTGAGGTCGATGGAAATCAATAAAGTACTTGCTATGGCGAAAGCCGTGGCAGAAAAAACAAAAGCAGCCCCCTTGGTTGAATTTGTTTCAATTTTAAGTGGACAAGTACAGGCAGCTAGTCCAGCAAGTGCAATTGCTGTTGGCTCGATGGCGCCAGAAATTGCATTACAAGATCCTACAGGAAAAATCATCACATTGAGTAGCTTAAAAGGAAAATATGTATTGGTCGATTTTTGGGCTAGCTGGTGTGGCCCTTGTAGAAGAGAAAATCCAAATGTAGTTGCCGCCTACGAACAGTTTAAGCTTAAGAATTTTACGATTCTAGGCGTTTCATTGGATGATGATAAAGCAGATTGGCTTGAAGCAATTCAACAAGACAAATTAAATTGGTTACAAATAAGTGATTTAAAGAAATGGGAAAGTACTGTAGTGGGTACTTATCAAATTCAAGGAATTCCATTCAATGTTTTATTAGATCCAACAGGAAAAATTATTGCAACAGACTTAAGAGGTAGTGCATTACAAAATACATTAAAACAATTGCTTCCTTAGTTCATTTATACCCAATTTTAGTTGAATTCATTTTTTTGAAATCATCCTTATAAAAAAAGCGCTTCATATATGAAGCGCTTTTTTATGCCTTATATTTTTAGATTCAGTACTACTTGGTCTTTATAAAAGCTTTAATTAATGCGGGTAGCAATACTAAGTTAGTAAGCGTACTTACGACTAAGGTGATTGAAGTCAACCAACCCAAGGCTTTAGTCCCACCAAAATCACTAAAACAGAATATGATAAAGCCAGCAACCAATACCAAGGAAGTATAGATGATGCTGATGCCTGTATGTTTGATTGTTTGTACCAATGTGGTATGCACTTGATAGTTTAAATGAGGTAATTCCTGCTTATAGTTGACTAAGAATCGGATAGTGACATCTATGGCAATACCCAATGCCACACTGAATACCAAAACTGTTGAAGGTTTTAAAGAAATACCCGTCCAGCCCATGATACCAGCTGTGATGAATAAAGGCACAATATTGGGAATTAAAGAACATATTAATATAGGAAAGGATCTAAATAAGAAAATCATACAAATCGCAATCAGTAAAAAGGCCCAGAAGATGGACTCTCCCAATCCTTTTACAATAAAATTACTACCTTCTAAAAAAGTCACACTACTACCTGTTATAACCACATTGTATTTTGCAGTATCAAAGATGGCATTGGAGGCGCTGTCTATTTTATGCAACAAAACTGGAAGTTTAGCACTCCCAATATCCTTCATATTAACGCTAATTCTAGTTTGACGCTTAGCTGTGTCAATAAATTTATTCAAAAGTTGTGCTGGATTATTCGCCGTCATTTGTACACCTTCTTTTGGAGCGGCACTTGCAAAATAGGGGCCAATAAATGCCATTTCTGTTCCAGTTGGGACAGCATAGGATAAACTATCTCCGTCATAAAATGCTTGCTTAGCAAATTTCACACCTTCTAATAAACCTAATGGCTTTCCTAATTCTGGCTGTTCTAACATGAAAGTATTGAACTCCTCTATCTGCTCTAAAGGTTTAATAGATCGAATTAAACCATTTCTTTTTTTAGTGTCTACCAAAATTTCTAAAGGCATCACCCCGCCTGCATGTTGTTCAAACCATTTTAAGTCAGTGTATAATTTATCCTGCTTTGGTAAATCGTCCACAATAAAGGCCTCTTTTTTAATTTGTAATACCCCTAGTAAAGAAACTATGACTGCAATGATGGTGATCCCAAAGACCCACCTAGTATGCGTAAATGCCCAACGCTCTATTTTTAGTAATATTTTTTCCAGATATAGATTGTCTAAATAACGAACATGTTTTGCTTTTGGTGCAGGTAAATAAGAAAGTATTGGAGGGATAAAAAATAAACTTATGAAAAATAAAATCATAATATTTAAACCAGATACCCAACCAAACTCTTTTAACAATGGACTTTTAGTTAAGGCAAATACAAAAAAGCCAATGGCTGCAGTAATATTGCAAAATAAAGTCACCACGCCCATCCTGCCAACCATCTGTACAAGAGCCTTGTCCTTGTCGTTTGTTTCTTTAAATGAAGTGTGGTACTTATTTAAGAAATAAATGCAGTTTGGAATACCAATCACTACAATCAATGGTGGTATCAAGGCAGTCAATAAAGTGATTTTTTGACCCAATAATACCATAGTGCCTAAAGACCAGATTACACCCATCAGCACTACAGCCAAGCTCATGATGGTGGCCGATATGGACCTAAAGAAAATCAATAAAGTGATAGCAGATAAAGCCAGCGACCCAATCAAAAACCAAAGCATCTCTTTTTTGATTCGATCGGCCATGATGGTCCTGATAAATGGCAAACCACTTATATGCACCTCTGTTTTAGTAGCTTGACTAAAACGATCTAATTCATTTTGAATACTACCAATGATTTTTGTTCTAGAGCCACTATTAATAGAATCCGCGATAAAGGAGATAGCCATAATATAACTATTGCTATCTGGATTATAATATACATTTTTATAAAAAGGCAGATTTTCAAAAACAGTTTGATCGGCTCTTAATAAACTATCGCTTGAATAAGGGGCATGGAAGATCTTCACAGCATTGAACTTGGTTTCAGCACTATCTTTTGTGATGGTGTAGGCAGTGGGAATACTCATGACTTCGGCCACAGCAGTATTTTGCTTGATAGATTTATGCAGCGCATCTACTTGGTTAAAAAAATTCTTGGTATAAAAAATATTTGTCTTAAATCCCACCACTACCGTCGTTCCATCTACCCCGTATTTTTTTACAAAGTCATTGTACACAATAAATTTAGGATTGTCGGAAGGGATGGCTTTGGTATACTCATAGCTTAATTTAACTTGAACAGCATAATATCCCATTACAACCGTACTAAGGAGTATAAAAAACAAATACGTTTTTTTATACTTTAAAATATTTTGACCTAAACGATACCACATAATCTGTCATTTAAATTAGACAACCCATGAATAAGCAGCCACTTGAGTGCCCACCCCTATGAACAATCCTACAATTAATTCTTTTTTACTATGATCACTTACCACCAATCTTGCACTAATCACTAATGCTGTTAAAAGTACCGCCAATAGTACCCAAATGGCATTATTGACTGGATAAAATACACTCACTAAAATAATAGCAGTGGCCAAACCAGCGATTCCCATTGCATGCAGGCTTACTTTCATGAAATTATTGACTGTCATGCCTATTGCACTTGCCACAAAAATACCTAAATAAAAGAATTTTAAAGCAATCGGCTGGTCTGTAAAATTTCTACTGAGATAATACATCCACCAATAAAAAAACATGGTAATTACATAGGGGATAATCCTTTCCTTTTGTGTTCTTAAAAAAATGCTATCACTTAATTTTAATCTCCATAATAAGAAAACTGCAAAAGCTGGAAAAAACGCAGTCAACCAAGCCACACTGAATAAACGCATTTTTAATTGCCAATCTGTGATGCCTACAAATTCAAATGGCAATACCTGCATTAAATAAAGAAAAAAATAAGTAGGAATAAATAGTGGATGTAATACATAAGACAATAAATGTGCTATGTATTGTACTATTTTAGGTTGAGGATTTTCCATAGTTGTATTGGCTACCATTCTTTTCTAAGTCTTGCGACAGGTATATTTGAAAGTTCTCTATATTTTGCGACTGTTCTTCTTGCAATATTGTAGCCTTTTTCTTGTAATTGATCGGTTAATTCATCATCACTCAATGGCTTTAATTTGTCTTCTCCTTCAATTAATTCCTGAAGGATTGCTTTAACTTCTTTTGTACTCACTTCCTCACCGCTATCTGTAGTCAAAGATTCACTAAAGAAATATTTCAATAAATAAGTGCCGAATTCAGTTTGTACATACTTACTGTTGGCCACCCTACTCACTGTGGAGACATCTAAGTTTGTTTTTTCTGCAATGTCTTTCAAAATCATTGGGCGCAGGGATGTGGTGTCTCCACTCAAGAAAAAAGCAGACTGATACTCTAAAATTGCATTCATTGTCAATAATAAAGTCTGTTGTCTTTGCAGGATCATTTCGATAAACCATTTAGCGGAATCTATTTTTTGCTTGATAAAAAAGACAGCTTCTTTTTGAGACTTATCCTGTTTTTTTCCGCCTTCGTATTCTTTTAGCATCAATTTATAATCATCACTAATCACCAATGGAGGTGCATTACGACTATTTAATGTTAATTCTAATTTACTGTTATTAATTAACACTGTAAAGTCTGGAATGATATACATTTCTGCTTCATTGGTATAGCTCGTCTCCGCTCCTGGCTTTGGATTCAGGGTTAGAATCTGATGCAACACTTCCTTCATGCCTAATTCATCCAAGTGTAAACTCTTTTGAATTTTATCATAATGTTTTCTTGTAAACTCTTCGAAATATTTTTCTAGAATGAGCATGGCAATTTTTTTTGCTTCATCATCTGAATACAATTTGCCTTTACTATCCGACAAATGCGCCGACTCGCCTTCTCCCTTTCTGCGTAATTGAATTAATAAGCATTCTTTTAAATCTCTGGCAGCAATTCCAACTGGATCAAATGCTTGGACCTGTTTTAATATTTGCTCAATTTCTTTTTCCTCTACCGACATGCTTTGCTTAAAAGCCAGATCGTCTGCAATAGATTGCATTGCCCTCCTTAAATAACCATCGTCATCTAAACTACCTATAATTTGTTCTGCTATTTTAAACCCTCTTTCATCTAAGGCAAGCATGCTTAATTGATCCATCAACACCTCGTGTAAACTCTGTTCCGCTTTAATCGGAATCACTTTATCGTTATCGAGTTCAGGATAAAAGTCATCTCTAGTTTTATAATCTGCTACTTCATCATCATAACTATACTCAATTAATTCTTCATTGCTCATCTCAAATTCATCTACAGGCACCGCTTCTTCATCATCATGCATGTCCTGCAACAACTCATCATTCATTTCTTCTGGGGATGTAAAGTCGGACTCCAAAAGTGCTACATCCACTTCTAATGCCGGGTTCTCTTCTAATTCTTCTTTAATTCTTTGCTCAATCTGTGCACTAGGAATTTGAAGCAACTTCATCAATTGGATTTGCTGAGGTGACAATCTTTGTAATTGTCGTTGCTGCATGGATTGTCCTAATGCCATAAACCTAGCTTATGCTACCACTTTTTTTAATACAGCAAGAAAAGCTGCGCCTTTTTCGTGGACTTGTTCCTCTGTCCATAGTAAACTCATTGCAGTAGAAATACACTTACTCATTACCGCGTCACTTTTAGAAAAATCAGTATGCTGTAATGCTATCAATGCGCTTTGTTGTTCCTTGGATAGTGGATATAAACTTGTTGCATTTTTTAAATGATCCCATTTTCTGATATAATGCCAATTATTCCCATACCAATAAAAATTACCAGCAAGTATACCTGCTTCTTTGAAAGCGGCAATGGCATTTTCGGTATGTTGTTGACTTGGCAAGAACCAAGTTAAGAAGCTATAGCTATCCCCTGCTGGATCCGGCACCACTCTAAATTGAATGCCTGGGACTTGTTCTAAATAAGAACGTAAAATTTGGTTATTCTTTTTTTGAATCGCTAAAAAAGTATCTAATTTTTTAATTTGCGCGACACCCACCGCAGCATGTAATTCACTGATACGAAAGTTGTAGCCCAATGCTGGATGTAAATCTGCACCTCTATCCACACCTAAGTGATCGTGTCCATGATCCGTGAAAGCATCCGACTTGGTGTATACGTCTTTATCATTGGTCATGATGACACCACCTTCACCGCATGTAATTGTTTTCACAAAATCAAACGAAAATGTGCCAGCATGTCCAATTGTGCCCAAATGCTTTCCTTTATAAGTACCGCCAATGCTTTGACAAGCATCTTCTAGTAAAATTAAATTGTATTCTTTGCAAATAGCCACCAAAGCGTCCATATCCGCCATACTTCCACACATATGCACTGGCATCACGCATTTTGTTTTTGATGTGATAGCAGCCTTCACTGCAGCTGGTGATAAAGTCAAACTTTCGTCAATATCAACCAATACTGGAATTGCACCCATACTTAAGATGGCTTCGAAACTTGCCACAAATGTAAATGCCGGCATGATCACCTCGTCTCCAGCACCCACTCCTAGTGCAGCCATCGCTGTGGTCAACGCCGCTGTACCACTAGATGTCAGTTGTGCATATTCAGTACCAAAAGTGGCACAAACTGCTGCTTCCAACTCTTTGGATTTCCAAATTCCTTTTCTTGGTCCATCAAATGCGTAACGCATTAAAATGCCTGTCTCTAAGACATCATTTACTTCTTTCTTTTCTTCTGCTCCAAATAATTCAAAACCGGGCATATGCTTGATTTTTAATGATAAACAAAGGTAGTTTAAAAAATGAAAATTGAGGGTTTTTCCGTATTTTGC
>CAMAQL010000008.1 GCA_945860605.1 Chitinophaga pinensis | reverse complement strand
GGCTTGGTGCCCATTTTAATTGGACCAAAATAAGCTTCAATCTTCGCTTTTAATTCGGCTTTATTAAAATCTCCCGCTATAGACAATACACAATTATTAGGTACATAGAATGTCTTGTAAAAATTGATGAACTCGTCCAATTTTGCAGCATTTAAATGCTCCATACTTCCGATTGGTGACCATTGGTAAGGATGCACTTTATAAGCACGCTTTAATACTTCGTTTAAAAAAGAACCATATGGTCGGTTGTCAACACGTTGACGCTTCTCTTCCTTTACCACTTCTCTTTGCGTATTCACACCAATCTGTTCAATCTTCGCATGCATCATACGCTCGCTTTCTAACCATAAGCCAAGTTCAACTTGATTAGAAGGAAGTAATTCATAATAGAAAGTGCGGTCTTGAGAGGTATTGGCATTCAATGCACCACCTGCATTGGTGATATACTTGTCAAACTCCCCTCTTTTAATATTTTCTGAACCTTCAAATAATAAATGTTCAAAGAAATGGGCAAAGCCTGTTCTTGCAGTGTCTTCGTTTTTAGAACCTACATGGTATAAAGTCGTTACAGCCACCACAGGTGCTGAATGATCTTCATGTAAAATGACTTTTAAGCCATTCGGCAAAGTGTATTTCTCAAATTGTATGGTTTGACCTATCGCCTGATTGATCAGAAAAGTCAACATACAAAGAAAAAAAAGGACTGATTTTTTTTGCATAAAAAATTGATTTTGGAATGTATATATTAGGATAAAAATAGGGCTAATTGTACTAAAAATTGATTAAAGTAATTTAAGATTATATCTAAAATTGTTAATATTCTCAGGAATAGAACCTAATGTAAAAACAACCTAAAATTAGCACCAAAAATGGATTCAAATTTATGATGCCATTTGACTCCATTTGATTTCAGGGTCCTTCTTAAACCAAGTTAACTGCCTTTTTGCGTAATGTCTTGTATTTTGCTGAATGGCTTGTAGCACCGCCTCTTTTGATTGATTCCCCTCAAAATAAGGCAACCACTCTTGATACCCAACCGTTTGCAAGGCATTTAAATGAAATTGAGGGCTTAAGGCCTTGACTTCCTCCTCTAACCCCATGTCGACCATCTGCACAACCCTTTGATTGATTCTGTCATACAATTGCTCCCTTGACATCTCCAATCCAATTTTTTGTATGTCAAAAGAACGTATTTTTTTAGACTGTAGTTGAAAACTAAGGATGGATTGCCCTGTTCCAATCACCACTTCCAAAGCCCTTGACAGTCTTTGTGTATTTTGTTGTTCCCCTTTGTCGGCTTGCGCCCAATAGGCAGGATCCTTTGCTTGGACTTGCGTTTGAAGCCAATCTATCCCTTTCAATGACACATCCTCCTGAATTTGACTTCGCAGCTTTGGGTCAATCGCTGGGATTTGATCCATCCCTTCTACAAATGCTTTAATGTATAATCCAGTTCCTCCAACCATCACCACGGATCCAAATGCTGCAACTAATTCCGCTGATTTTTTTAATGCATATGCTTCAAATGTTCCTGCATTCACCGTCTCTTGAATGGAATGACTTGCTATAAAATGATGTTTAACCTGAGCTAGTTCTTCATTGCTAGGACGAGCAACACCAATATTTAATTCTTGGTAACATTGCCTTGCATCTGCAGAAATAATTTCCGTTTTAAGTTTTTGTGCTAATTCAATCGCATACTTTGTTTTACCAACAGCTGTAGGACCAACAATGATATATACGGTAGGCGTCAAAATAAATATATTATGAGATTAGTAGGCTTCGGAACTATCATCAAACATGCCACTTGCGTCATCAGAACCTGAAGCATCTTGATCATCCGCGTCTTCATCATCAGATTCGTCCGCGTCTTCTTCACCTGAAAGTAAATCCCCTAAAAGTTCATTCCCTTCTTCATCAGACGCATGCGCATCTGCTTCGCCCTCTTCCCCAAATCCATCCTGGGCATCGGTTAAATCATACTTCTCTTCGATATCTGTGAAATTAGGGCCTAGTAAGCCTTTCGTGCCATATTGCATTGGACCAACACCTTCAATTCTTGATACCATTGGATAATTCAATTCCATATCTGCATCTGCATTCTTAATCACTTGAATCAATTGTATTAAAAAAGTCCATGACTTTGCAAAGTCATATAAATAAACAAATTGTTGGTTGGTATTTAAAATCTCAGAGCCTATCAACACTTCATCCATCATCAATGGCGGAACGACATAATTTTTTTCATACACCGCTTTGCTAATTTCTCTTCCTCTTTGCCATTTTTCATTACTTCTAAAAAAAGTAGCATCATGTTTTTCATCAAACTCAAAAGCCTTCAAAATAATCTGATGCAGATCTGTAAAATGTTGTGTATGTTTCACCATTACATCTCTATAAATTGCGTCGTCTTCTTCCCAAGAAATCCTAAATTTTAAAATGGCCATTTTGGTGATTTTGAAACGCTAAATTAGCATTTATTAGGATGATTTAAGCTTTTTTATAGGGCAGGATACAACCCTATTTTAGCCGCTTCTGCAATCATGAATTGATACGCAGCTACATACTCATTAGGGATAATGCCGTCCAAGATAGCTTCTCTAATGGCGTCCTTGATAATGCCTACTTGCTTAGAAGGGGTGATATTAAAAATTTGCATAATCATCTCCCCGGTGATAGGTGGCTGCCAATTGCGCATCTGATCTTTTTCCTCCACTTCAATGATCCTGGCCTTGACCATTTCAAAGCCTTGTAAATATCTTTTAACCTTGGTTTGATTCTTGCTTGTAATATCTGCTGCACAGAGTAACATCAATGATTCAATGTCTTCGCCAGCATCAAATAACAATCTTCGAATAGCACTATCGGTGACATTTTCTTTTGTCAATGAGATAGGGCGTAAATGTAAAGCCACTAATTTCTGCACCAGCTTCATGTGCTCATTTAAAGGCAGCTTCAATTGTGTAAATAATTTAGGCACCATCCTTGCACCCACCACTTCATGCCCATGAAATGTCCACCCAGTCCCTGGTTCAAATCTTTTGGTATTTGGTTTTGCAATATCATGCAATAAGGCAGCCCATCTTAACCAAATATCATCGGTATTTACAGCTATATTATCTAGCACTTGTAAGGTATGAGAGAAGTTGTCTTTATGACCAATACCGTCAAGGGTTTCAGCGCCTTCTAATTTTAACAATACTGGAAAAATATGTGCTAATAAACCTGCTTCTCTTAATAAATACCAACCTTTTGAAGGTTGTTTGCTCTTCATTATTTTTTGCAACTCATCTGTAATCCTTTCTTGAGAAACAATCTTAATCCGATCTGCCATTTGCTGAATGGCTTTAAATGTATTTTCCTCAATGACAAAATCCAATTGTGTTGCAAATCTTATGGCACGCATCATTCTTAGAGGATCGTCATCAAATGTTTGTTCTGGCGCTAATGGTGTACGAATGATTTTTAGTGCTAGATCATTTAATCCATTGAATGGATCTAAAAGTGTTCCAAAATTAGATACACTCAAATCTATCGCCATGGCATTGATGGTGAAGTCTCTTCTGTTCTGGTCATCTATCAAAGTGCCTGGTTCGACTGTTGGATTTCTGCTTTCTCTGACATAGGATTCTCTTCGGGCGCCCACAAATTCAATTTCAATATCAGTGAGTTTTACCTGTGCAGTGCCATAGGTTTTAAACAATGAAACAGCAGGCTTTGGACTAAATTGATTGGCGAATGTAGTTGCTAATTGTAAACCGTCTCCGATACAAACAATGTCAATGTCTTTGGTTGCTCTGACTAAAATTTTATCACGCACAAATCCACCCACTGCATAGGCAGGTATCCCTAGTTTTTCCGCAGCGGCTCCCGCTATGGCTAAAAGGTCTTTTTCTTGTGCTGTTAATTCAATAGACATTGGTGCAAAAGTACTAATTGTGTAGCACTTGTTGGAGGGGTTGATAGATTTGTTCCAAGCGGATGGTTTCGGCACAATTAAAATGCTTTAATGGGCATTGTTTTTTTCCGTGCAATCCACAAGGTCTACAAGGTAAAGCTTGTTCTGTCTCAATAATAAAGGAGGTATCCGACAATGGACCATAGCCAAAATCTGGCACAGTAGAACAGTAGATAGCAGCAACAGGGGCATTCACTGCAGAAGCAAAATGCATGGGTGCTGAATCATTAACATAGTTCATCACTGCCCCTTTTTGTAAGGCAGCAGATGCTAAAAATGAAAGACTTCCAGCCATATTGACTAGATTATTTTTCTGCACTGATTGTATGATCTGATCGTTCAAGGATTTATCGCCTGGCCCCCCAAGTAAATAAATAGGCCCTTCAAAAGGAATAGAATTCAACACCTGAACCCATTGATGTATTGGGAATTGCTTAGTGTACCAGACTGATGCCGGCGCCATACACAAATAAGATACAGACTGATAGCCCTCCACTGCTTTAAAATCCTGTGCAGATGGATACAATGCTGGCTTTGCATTCGGAAATAACCCCAAAGGAGATAACAACGCATGGTTGCGTTCAATTTCATGCAATCCATTGCCAACAGCTTGGTGTTGTATTGTATTCGTAAATAAAAAAGCAAAAGGATTTTTTTCAAAACCAATTTTTATTTTGGCCCCAGACAATGCCGTCCATAATCCAGTGGCAGCATAACGTTGCACGTTGATCACTGCATCAAATTGATTTTTTCTTATTTCAAAAAGTAGTTGTAGCCAATGCCCATATTTATTTTGTTTTTTATCCCAGACCAAAACTTTATCGAGATAAGGATGCGCGTTAAACAATGCCTCATTTCCTTTTCTTGCTAAAATCGAAATAGATGCAGCAGGATTATGTTGATGTATAGATTCCAACATGGCGGTCGCTAAAACGACATCTCCAATAAAAGCTGTTTGAATCACCAATATTTTTTTTGCCATGGATTGCATTTAAGGGCGAATAATGATGATTTGATCTTTTTCCCATTTCACAATAGCAGAGGGCTCTTTCAAAGAAGTATCCTCTTGCTCTGATCGCACGACATAATCAACACCTTCAATAATATCTAAGGAAATATCTTTAAAACACTTTGGCGTGGGCAATCCAGAAATATTCGAAGAAGTACTTACAATGGGTTTTCCAAATGCCTGCATTAATTGCTGCGCAAAATTTGCTTTGCAAATTCGAATGGCAATAGAACCGTCTGGTGCAATTAAATTAGGTGCTACATTTTTTGCTTGATCATAAATCACAGTCGTTGGCTTGGTGATACCTTTGATATAATCCGCCACTTTAGGAGCTGGTTCTGCCACATAATCCAAAATCCATTTTTCTTCTGGAACGAGCACAATCATGGCTTTGGTATCTGCTCTTTTTTTGAGTACATAAATTTTTTCAACCGCATCAGGATTGGTTGCATCAGCGCCAATCCCCCAAACAGAATCTGTAGGATATAAAATGATACCCCCTTTTCGTAAGGCATCTAAAGCGCAAGCAATATCTTCTTCCATTAAAAACATATTGCAAATTAATCATTCAAGTTTAAAACAAGGCCAAGTAACATAAGAGAGCCAATAAAAAAAGCTGGGGCAACCAAGACGAATCCCGATTACCCCAATTATCCTTCCCCCAAAGGATAAAACCTTTATATATAATATTTCTTTAATTTATTGTTTGTAATAATTCTTGATTAATGTAAATATTAGTCCAATGGATGCATCTACCAAATTCTAAGTAAATTAAGAGGAGAAATTTAATATTTGAATATATATTATTGTAAATCAGTATTTTACAAATAGATGAAATATTAATTTTTAATGATTTTACATGAATTGATTTTTATATATAATTTTTTTTAACTTCAATATGAATCGAATTTAGATTTCCCTATGCTAAATAAATGGATATTACTTGCCTTATTTGTGATTGCAAACAAATTGCCTGTCTCTTCTCAAGCAATTCAGGTTATTAACCCATTGTCAAAAGTAGAAATTGCCTTATTAGATTTTATCACAAAAGACAGCAGCCATGACCTTGCCTTAAATTTTTTAAATGAGGAATTTAGACTAGGCATTACAAAAAAACTATCCAATGGAACAAGCTTTATTAAAAGGAAAGGGAAAGTATTTGTACAAATATTGGGTAGTGGTAGGTTATATGAAATCACTAAAAAAAGTCAAGGGAATTACCAATTTACTAGAATAGATTCCACAATACATTTTGGTAGTAATTTTAGCACCTTAAATTGGATGTATAAGGACACTCTATTTCAATTTGGAGGCACTGGGTTTTGGAAGGTAAGGGACTATATGAGTTATTTTAGTAACAATACCCATGAATGGGAAATTTACAATACTGTAAATACTGCATCTATCTCCCTAAGCGACAAAAATAGCATACTCTATTTTATGGATGAAAAATTAGGTAAGCTTTACCTTTCTAATTCCATTAAACAGCAAGATTTTCCCAAAACATTAACCATTAGTGACATTGATAGTTCTATCGTCTATGATTTTGCAAAGAGAAAATGGGAAAACTTAGGTGCACTCAATCCAACACTAAAAGAATTAATTAAAAAACAAGAAAGCCAACTAAACCCATTTGGCTCCTATTTAATTTTTCACTCAGATCTTGAATTGTATTGGTTAAATTTTTCAAATAATAGCTACGGTGCTTTTACGACTAGTAAACAAGCAGAATTTAGAGAAAAATATTTGAAATTATACAATAATAATCGTGATTACAGTATTCAATTTGTTCTTGGATCAAACTATTACCTAATTAAAGTCACGAAAGAAGGCGTATTGAATTTTGAAAGTATCTCCTTGTCATTTAATGACATTAAAGAAGCAACTGGTGACGTAATTTATTCAAATGATCGCTTTGTTCAAATTATGAAAGTATTGGAACCAGGGGAACCAATTATCGGGAATGCCGTGATTGTCCTTTTCATCATTTTTACGTATAATTTCATACAACATAAAAGGAAGAAGAAAACGATCCCAGATGAATTTCTTACAATATTGTATAAAAACTTTTACAGTGGAATAACTATTGTTGAAAAAGAATTGATTCAAACAATATTTCAATGCCAGATGAGCAATGAACAAATCTCTATCAAAACGATCAATAAAATAATTGGTGTGCAACAGAAAGATATTCTTACTCAAAACAAAAGCAGAAGCGACCATTTTTTACGTATCAACCAAAAATTTAAGTTAGCTACTAGATCAAAAGAATTACTCATTATAAAACAAAGAGAAGAAACTGATAAAAGACAATTTAACTATAATATCAATCCGCAATTTTTAAAACAAATAGAAGGATTGGTTTTAAACAACCAATAAGCTACAACCCCTTCTTGCGCTTTGGTCAAGTCTTCCTAGTACTTCAAAACTTCCGTCAGGGTGTACGATTCCTATATCTTCTGTCGCAATAAATGCACAACTATTAAAATTGGCAAGGTCAATGATATGCAAGACACCCCTGCCCGTTGCATACAAGGCCGTTGGATCGGATTCATCCGCGACTAAGACTTTCATCCATGGCGGGCAAGCATAAATACCCCCTCCTTTTGAATAGGCTTGGCTTAATAATTCTGTCATACCATATTCTGAATGGATGTCTTGTACGCCAAATCCATCTGCTAAATAGGCATGTAAATCAGGTTTGGTTAATTCTTGCTTTCTTCCCTTCATGCCCCCAGTCTCCATCACCATGGTATGATTCAATGCTTGAGGATAAGCATCTACAAAATCCATTAAGGCATAACTAACTCCAATTAATAAAGTTTTTTGTTGCGCCTTTTCTAAAGCCGCCAAAGTCATATTCAATTTTTCAAAATCATATAAATAAAATCCGCTTTCTGGATTTGCACTTGCTTGGATTAAATGATTTGTCATATAGACCAAGGAAGAATGTTGTCGCTCTAAATAGTTGGGTAATAAACCAAGTATACAATACGCTTTTGGTGCGCCATAAAATTGTTGGAAGCAGTGCATAAAACTTTGTTCATACACGCTTAGCGCTTTCACAAAATGTTTACTTACAGTGTCCTGGGTCGTCCCACTACTTTCAAAATAAAATCTAGGACATTCCATACCTGTATAAATAGAATGCGTCTTAAAAAAATGAATCGGCAAGAATGGGATTTGCTCAATACATTTTACGGTATCTAATTGCAGTTTCATGGATTGAATCCACTCATTATACACTGCATTATTTGAAGCTTGATACGCCATGAGTGACAAGGCAGTACGCAAGAAATTAGAGGGTGCCAAGTCCTTTAAATCCTCCATGTTACAAGTTTCGCCATTCATACTACCTAGGTTTGCTACAAATGTATTAATAAATACAGAATGTAGTATCTTGCAAGGGTTATAATTAAACGAACTATGGCAAAAGCAACAACAAAAAAAGTAAGTACAAATAAAGCAAGTACGAGTAAAGTAAGTAGCTCTAAGAAAAAAGAGTTAATCAACCCTACTTCTTATAAATTTTTAAAAGAGTATATCAATAATCCTTCACCAGTCGGATTTGAAACGAGTGGTCAAAAAATTTGGTTAAACTACTTGACACAATATGTAAATACTACTTTTACAGACCCCTATGGCACTGCAGTGGGTGTGATTAATCCTGATGCGCCATTTAAAGTGGTGATTGAGGCACATGCGGATGAAATAAGTTGGTTTGTAAATTATATCAACGATCAAGGTTTAATTCACCTTAAACGCAATGGCGGAGTAGATCATCAAATTGCACCATCTATGCGTGTTTGGATTCATGGAAAAAAAGGACCGGTAAAAGCGGTATTTGGATGGCCTGCAATTCATACTAGGATGAGCAATCCAGAGCAAAAAGAGCCACAACCTAAAGTAGAAAATTTGACTTTAGACTGCGGGGCAAGATCTAAAAAAGAAGTAGAAGCATTGGGTATTCATATTGGTGCGGTGGTTACTTATGAGGAAGGATTTGACGAATTAGCACATGACTTTATCATTGGAAGAGCTTTTGACAATCGAGTTGGTGGATTCATGATTGCCGAAGTGGCAAGAATGCTTTCAGAAAATAAAAAGAAATTACCATTTGCCTTATACATTGTAAACGCTGTTCAAGAAGAAATTGGGTTAAGAGGTGCCGAGATGATTGCTAGAAGAATCAAACCTAATATTGCTATTGTGACCGATGTGACCCATGATACACATACCCCAATGATTAATAAAGCAATCGAAGGTGATATTCAATGTGGTAAAGGACCTTCATTGGCCTACGCACCTGCCATCCACAATAAATTATTAGCCATTGTAGAAGCTGCAGCAAAAAATAAAAAGATTCCTGTACAATTTAGAACGCTCAGCAGAAGCACAGGCACAGATACAGATAGTTTTGCCTATGCCAATGACGGATGCCCTTCTGTATTAATATCCATCCCGCTTAGGTATATGCATACGACGGTAGAAATGATTCACAAAAAAGACATCGTAGATACCATCCAATTAATGTATGAAACTTTATTACAGTTGAGTCCTAAGACCAATTTGAATTATTTATAATGTCCCAATCCACGCCCATACATATTGCGGTACTTGATCTATATGATGGCAGTGCTAATATGGGGATGGATTGTATCAGGGATATATTGGAAGATTGGAGCAAAAAGCATTCCCTTGAAATCAAGACCACCGTATTTGATGTTCGGGTTAAAAATGAATTACCTGAGGATGGATTTGATGTATACATTTCATCAGGTGGACCTGGTTCTCCTATTGACACAGAAGCACATGCATGGGATATCGCTTATTGTAATTGGTTAGAACGAATGCATGCGATAAAAAAACCAGTGCTTCTAATTTGTCATAGTTTTCAGCTAGCATGCAGGCATTTTAATATCGGTAAAGTTGGATTAAGAAAGTCAAAACAGCTTGGTATTCTTCCAATTCATCCAACCACATCCCATACCATTTTTGAACAATTACCAGATCCATTTTTTGCAATGGAAAGTCGATTGTATCAGATAACCGAACCCAATGATGAAAAAATTGAATTGATAGGAGCCACCATCATCGCATTAGAAAAAATAAGACCTCAACTCCCCTATGAAAGGGCCTTGATGGGGGTTGCATTTAGTGATACCATGATTGGTGTTCAATTTCATCCAGAAGCAACACAAGAAAGACTCATTCACTATTTTAATACAGACAGTATAAAAACAACTGTTGTAAATGATTTTAGCGAAGATAAATGGAATCAAATTATGCAATCCTTAGAAGATGATTCTAAAATCAAGCATACTTGTAGTCAGTTTATTCCAAACTTCCTCCAACAAATGCTGCAAGTATGATTGAAGCAATTAGAACAGCATTTAACGCCCAATTTACTTCAGAAAAGTATCAACAATACCTTTCTACTTTAAATGCACCATTTAAAGATCAAATCCCCTTTAGAATTGCAGAAACACCCGTATTTATAGATAAAAGTTTTAAAACTCAGTTGCTAGATGCCGGAGACTATATTTGTGATTTTATTACAGATCCGAGCTTTGCAGCAAAAACAACCCTTGCAATACCCCAAGGAATAGCTATTCCAGGTGAAACAACTTTACCTGAATGTGTTGTGATTGATTTTGCAATAGCTGAAGGACCAGAGGGAACATGCCAACCTCAATTAATTGAATTACAAGGCTTCCCTTCTATATTTGCTTTTGAACTATTGCAAGCGCAAGCTTTGGAATTGGCCTACGATTTACCGAAAGGCTTTAGTCCTTTTCTGAATGGATACAACCAAGTAAGCTACCTTGATTTTTTTAAAAAAATGGTGCTTGGCGATCAAGGGAAACATACCATTATATTAGAGATAAAGCCTTACGAACAAAAAACGAGGCATGACCTAATGCTGACCGAAGCTTGGTTGAATGTGCCGATAGTTTGTCTTTCAGAAATTTACCTAAATGGCAAAACACTTTGCTATCAAAAAAATGGTATTGAATATAAAATTGAAAGAATCTACAATCGAGTGGTGTATGACGAGTTAATGCAGCAAGCGCCTAATTTCATTGTACAATTTAAATTACTGGAACAAACTGAAAATATAGAGTGGGTCAATCATCCACATCATTTTTTTAGAATCAGTAAATATATACTCCCCTTACTAAACCATCCAGCAATTCCAAAAGCACAGCTCTTGTCTGATTGGAAAAAAAATCTAGCAGCTGATAAACTTGATTTAGCTGCATCTATATGCAAGCCTTTATTTTCCTTTGGAGGTCGTGGGGTGATGCTAGACCCAACGAGCATAACCATCCATGCAATCAAAGACCCAGAAAATTGGATTCTACAAAAGAAAGTATCCTATGCCGAAATCATTGAAACACCTTCCGGACCTTCAAAAGCAGAAATTAGATTATTTTATTTTTGGGATAGTCAATTGAATCGATACGTTGCTACCAATAACTTAACTAGAATCAGCAAAGGACCTATGATTGGTGTGAGCTATAATGATACTGCCACCTGGATAGGTGGCAGTATCAGCTATTTTGAACAATAAGTTATTTATTCAGAAATGTTCATCATCTTGCCAAGTAAGCTATAGGCGTTTTTTACAACAAGTGATTTTCCTATCCATTTCTTGGCATCTGTATTTTTAACAGAAACGAAATCTTTATTAGATTGATTGATCTCTATCACAATTGCCTCAAACTCATTGTTTGCAAGCTGAATAAAAATGTAATCTTTGCCTTGAAATCTTTGAACAGCTTCGGCTGGTATTAATACCGCCTCATTCGTTTCCACCACAATATCTGCAGTCAAAAACATACCTGGTAATACATTTTTTGGTGTATTCTCAAAATGACAATGCAATAAACCTGTTTTGTCTTCATTGATATTTTGCGAAACTGCCAATATCGACATTGTATAATTCTTAGAAGGGTCTTGTGTTAGTGTGACTGTCCCCTTCATGCCTACTTTAAAATTTGCAATATCTTTTTCATAAATAGTGATGGCAGCATAGATATCATTAGGATCCATTATTTCTAATAAAACATCAGAAGGAGTGACATATTTCCCTCTATTGATATTCACTTTTGTAATATAACCACTAATGGGTGCCGTCAATCTAACCAAACTAGTCATATTCTCTGGTGTCAAACTTTCTGGCTGAATATTAATTAGTTTTAGTTGTTCAGACAAAGCCCTCAATTGAATATGAATTGCATTATAGTCTGCTTGTATTTGTTGATAGGATTTTTTACTTACTGCTTCTTGATTTAATAATAATTTTTGACGGTCAAGGTCTTGTTGTAAATAAGTCAACTTTGCCTTACTTGCTAAGTAATTTTCCTGCAATTGAATGAAGGCTGGATCTTTTACAGTTGCTAAAACAGCACCCTTTTTTACGAAATTACCGGGTATTAAATTAATGTCTTGTACATATCCTCCCAATGGCATACTAACAGACGCCATACCTGTTGGTGGCACGTCTATCACTCCATTTAAATGGGCAGTCCCTTTCATTCTTCCAAGTTCAATGGGCGCTAGTACTAATTGTGCTAGTGTTGCTTGCTCTTTTGTTAAAGTCACTTTATTAGTCACTTCTTCAACTGCTTCTTTTTGAGTGTCATTTTTTGGATCGCTACTGCAACTCAATAAAAAAATGGCAAAAACAATGATGCTATATATATATTTCATTATCATCTTTTTTGAATAATTATTTTGATAGTAAATAATTAAGGGTGGATTGATTTAGGTTAAATAATTCAAGCGTTTCAAGTGCCTGCATTTTAATAGATTGAACTTGCGTCATTGAGTTGGACCATTCGATATAACTTATTTGACCTTCTTTAAATGATACATTAGCAATCATTGCAATTTTATTTGCATTAGGTAGCAAGTTTTTCTGAAAATGCTGGTACAAATCAACAGTTTGCTGATACTGATTCCATGCTTTTTGTATCTCCATCTCTAAATCAATACTCGCTTTTTCTTTCTCCTGAGCAATCACAGTTTCATTTGCCTGGCTTGCCTTCACCTTCTGCTTTAACCCCGATCTAAACAATGGGACGTTAAGGCCTAAGTTGATTGAATTGTATCTATTTTGGTCATTGGGAGTCATCCTAAAACTTTGGTTGGTATAGCCCATTGCTACTTGAGGCAATACTTTAGATTTAGCGATATTGGTTTCTGCAATAGCAGATTGTAATTTTTGTTTCCAAAATAAATTCAAAGGATGTGAAGCATCTACTGAAGTATCCATTAATTTAGGCTCAAAATTTAAAATTTCCTCTGGTAATATCATGGTGGAATCTTGTAGTAAAATAGCAAACTGTTTTTGTAATCCATGCTGTTCATTTTGATGCTTGATCATTAACTGCTGATGCATGCTTACCCAGTTCTGCATATTAATTTGTTCCAGCCCATTGTCTTGTCCAGCTTTAAATCTTGCATCCACCGCAGCCAATTGTTTAAGATAGATGGTATCAAGCTGACTTAATAAGCCTCCCTTGGCTACTTGAAACTGCAATTGAATGTATAACTGTTCAACAGCATGTTGAATATATTTTTGATCTAATACAATTTGATAATCATAGCCTTGACGAATGGATTGATACAATTTTTTTTGAGCTTGATATACCTGAGGTAAATCAAACACTTGCTCTGCAGCATATTTAGAGTCATTCAAGCTACTATTCACATTGCCTAATTCGCCTCTTAATGATAATTTAGCTGGATCAAAACTTGATTTTGTAAGGACATCGTAATAGGCTTGTTGGGCTAGCGTTGTTTTTAATGTTGGCGACACTAACTTAGCCTGTTCAATCACTTTTGCTAATGGCCTTTTTACAGTCAATGGCTGTGCTTGCAAGCTAGTTGCATTCAATCCAATCATACATAGTATAATGGCCATTGTTGTTTGACCCAATCTTTTCTTTTCAAACAATTGATAAAAGATAGGTAATACAAATAAAGTCAATAAAGTTGCTGATAACAATCCACCAATAACAACTGTTGCCAAAGGTTTTTGAACTTCGGCTCCAGCACCACTGCTTATGGCCATAGGAATAAAACCTAAAGAAGCAACCGCTGCAGTAATTAAAATAGGTCTTAATCTTGTTTTAGTTGCGGTAGCAATGATGTCAAAAGTTGTTCTACTAGGTTCCATAGCTAATTTATTCATCTCTGTTAACAATACAATACCATTCAATACAGCTACCCCAAATAAGGCAATAAACCCAACGCCTGCTGATATACTAAAAGGCATATCCCTTATCCACAATGCAAATACACCCCCAATGGCAGAAAAAGGAATTGCTGAAAATATCAATAAACAATGTTTAATATTTTTGAATGCAAAAAATAGCATTACTAAAATCAATAATAAAGCAACGGGAACTGCAATTTGTAAACGACTAACTGCATGTTCTAAATTTTCAAACTGTCCGCCATACACTACATAATATCCAGGAGGAAATTGAATTGTTTTTTTAACCTTGTCTTGCACTTCGGTGACCACCGTCTTCACATCTTTCCCTCGCACATTGAACCCTACCACAATCCTCCTTGCTGCATCCTCTCTTTGTATTTGATATGGACCTTCCTCAATCTTTACTTCTGCAAGCTCATACAATGGAACCTGTTTGCCATTTCCTACTGTCACCATTAAATTTTTGATTTGTTGCCAGTCCTTTTTTTGTTCGGTATTCAGCCTCACCACCAAGTCAAACCTTCTATCCCCTTCAAATACTTTGCCCGCTATGCCTCCTGCATAGGCCGACTGAATGACCTGATTGACTTCTTTAATATTTGCACCATAATTTGCAATGGCAGTTCGATTAAAATGTACCACCACTTGAGAAATACCAGTAACAGTTTCTGTATAAAGATCTTTGGCACCTTCCACATCATTAATCAAGTTGCCCATTAAAGCTGCATACTTTGCCAAACTATCTAAGTTTTCTCCAAAAATTTTACAAGAAACATCCTGTCTTGAGCCTGTCATCAATTCATTGAATCGCATTTGAACAGGATATTGAAAGCCAGATGTAATACCAGGTACTTGAGACATCACTTTACCCATTGTATCCGCTAATTCATCAAATGTTTTTGCTGATACCCAATCTTTTTTATCTTTTAAAATAATGATTAAATCAGATGCATCCATTGTCATTGGATCTGTTGGGATTTCTCCAGCACCAATTTTAGTGACTATTTTTTCTACCTCCGGAAAACGGTCAATTAATAATTTGGAAGCCTTTTGTGTAGCATCCAATGTAGTATTAATAGAAGCGCCACTCAAAACCCTTGTTTCAACTGCAAAATCACCTTCTTCTAACTTTGGAATAAACTCCCCACCCAGGCTATTTAATAAAAATAAAGCCCCAATAAAAAGTGCAATGGTTAAACCAACAATTTGCTTTGGAATTTTCAATGCCTTCATTAATAATGGTTCATAGAATGCTTCTAATTTTTGCATGAACTTGTCGGTCATTGTTTCTTTTTGCACTCTATTTCTATTCAATACCCATGCACTCATCATAGGTACATAAGTGATAGATAAAATAAATGCACCTATTAATGCAAAGGAAACTGTTTGTGCCATTGGCTTAAACATCTTGCCTTCTATACCTGTTAAGGACAAAATAGGCAGATAGACAATCAAAATAATGATTTGTCCAAAAGCAGCAGCGCCCATCATCTTATTAGACACTTGACCCACAATCGTATTCATCTCGGCCTTATCCAATTGATTGTGTTGCCCTTTTTTTGAGCTATGGTATAATTGATATAAGACAGCCTCTACAATAATGACTGCCCCATCCACTAGCAATCCAAAATCCAATGCACCCAAACTCATTAGGTTACCACTCACGCCAAAAAGATGCATTAATATAAAAGCAAATAACATAGATAATGGAATCACAGAGGCTACGACTAAACCTGCTCTTAAATTTCCTAAGAATAAAATTAAAATAAAGATCACAATCAATGCCCCTTCTAATAAATTTTTAGAGACGGTACCAATGGCATTGTCCACCATTTTTGTTCGGTCTAAAAAAGGCTCAATGATAACCCCTTCTGGCATGGTCTCTTGAATGGTCGCAATCTTAGTTTTAATTTCCTTAATTACTTGCTTACTATTTTCCCCTTTCAGCATCATCACGACTGCACCTGCCACTTCTCCATCAGCATTGTAGCCTGTTGCGCTAAATCTAGTCGCTTCCCCTAATTTAACTTCTGCCACATCCCTAATTAACAAGGGCATTCCATTGGATAAAGTCTTAACAGGAATACTTGAAATTTGATCTATGCTATCTACCATCCCTTCTGTCCTTATAAATAATACATTTGGTCCATGTTCAATATAAGCACCACCTGTATTCTCATTGTTGTCATTTAAGGCAGTATAAATATCATTCACAGATAAATCATATTGCTTTAATAACTCAGGATTCACACTCACTTCAAATTGTTTCACTGCACCTCCAAAACTACTCACATCCGCCACACCAGGTGTACCCAATAATTGTTTACGAACAATCCAATCCTGCATTGTTCTTAATTCAGTTAAACTATACTTTCCCTCATATCCTTTCTTGGTTCTTAAAACATATTGATAAATTTCACCCAAGCCCGTTGTTAAAGGACCAAGTTCAGGTATGCCCATTCCATCGGGCATTTGAGATTTTACAGTAACCAAGCGTTCAGAAACCTGTTGCCTTGCCCAATAAATATCAATTTCATCATTGAAAACCAAGGTCACTAAACTCAATCCAAATCTTGAAAAACTTCTTTGCTCAATCATGCCAGGAATATTCCGAGTAGCTTGCTCAATTGGCACAGTAATCAAGCGCTCCACATCTGGCGCACCTGCACTTGGAACAGATGTGATAATTAGTACTTGATTATTGGTAATATCTGGTACAGCATCAATAGGCAATTTGGAAATAGAATAAACGCCTCCTATAACCAAGGCAAAGAGCCCTAAAAGAATAACAAGTTTATTCTTAATAGAGAACTGTATAATTTTTGATAGCATAATAAAGGTACTTACTCAACAAAATGAATAATAAATAATCTTCTAAAGTTAATCATTAATAAGTTAATCTATTCATATGTATTCTATTCATATACTAGGCTTTGAACACTGAATCCAGCATCTGCCACCGCAGACTTAATTTGATCAATTACCACGGTTTTGCCAGATTTAAATGTAAGGACAAATTTAGACTGCTCAATATCTACTTTCACTTCATCCACAAAATCTAATTTAGTCAATGCTTTAAAAATGGCTTTAGAACACATAGAACATGTTAAGCCCGAAGCCACTAAAGAAACCTTCTTGATGACTGTATCTTGTTTAACCTCACGCTCATATTTACAACATTCATGTAAAGCATCGTAAGTGGCTTTTGTAGCGGTTTTATGTTCGGTATCATACCCGACAGCAGCAATGGCTGTTTCAATTTTGTCTAAATTGGTTTTACCATCAAACATCAATGTCAATAACTTTGCATCCATATCCCAACTTGCCGTTGTTGCGCCTGCCGATGTAGCAGCTTTTTCGATACTTGATTTACACATGCCACAATTACCAGATACTTTTAATTTAGTCGCTGTTTGTGCGTTTGCAGAGAAAAGAATGGCCATCATAAAGCCACTTAATAAGATTAATTTTTTCATAAAATATTTTTAAAATTTTTAATTACAGAATATACACATAGCATGAATGCTGCAATATTCAACTTGCATGCTTCATTAAAATCAATTACTTTAAAATCAAATTAAGTAAAGACAATCTAAGGCATAGATTGGCGGCCCTGTAAAAAGCAATCCTTTTTTGGAATGTACTTTTGGTTTTGCTTTTAGTTCAAGAACCGGAGCAGTAGCTATAAGTGTATAAAATTCGGATGGATGAGTCGCTAGTAATATTGGTTGCTTTGCAGTTGCAAGTTCATTGAACTGGTGTAAGTCTTGCTTTTTAATGAAGGTTATTTTTTCTGCACAACAAGTATCTTTTTTACTAGACTTATTTTTGGTTTCCTTACCACAAATACATTTTTGAACTTTTCCTGCACATAGATGTGCTTTTACAGTTGCTCCAATACTGGAAAAACTATACACAAATAAAAGTAGGATGGTTAAAATCTGCTTCACAATACGAAGGTAGTACTAATTGATAAAATTCCACCAAATTCCAACCCGTAACCAAGTGCCTGTGCCTGGATAATTTGGGGCAGTAAAATGATACCTTGTACCTAATTGATTACTAGTGGCTAATAAAGTATTCAGCTGTTCCATGCGTATAAATCCTTTAAATCTTTTGATCCTGAAATTTAAAAAGGCATTGGCAATGGGTCTATTATTAGCTGTAAACTGATCTTGGAGGTAAAATTGACCACTCAATGGCATATAGCCATCTGGCTGAAAAGAGGAATGATAAATGAGTTCTAAGCCCGTTGAAAGAAATAAATTTTTAAAGAAATTACCTTCATAAGCAAGGCGCTGTCTAGTAAAAAGGAAAGGCAGGTGCAAGGGCGCATTGGGATCTACTAACTGAAATGTTAATTCATTGTACCAATTCCAATGACGACTTAGTTTCATTTGATTTGATACAGTACCCTTCACATAACTTAACACTTTGTCATACACCATTGGCTGAAATCCTGAACCAAAGTATTGAAAATTTTGAATGAGTTTGTACTGAAATGAAGCAGTTAAACCCTGTCTTTTTTGATTCCACAAAGCCCCTAATTCAATGATGTTTTCTTTATCAATAGTGGGTATTTTTAAAATTGGAAATGCAGTGATACCAAGTCGATTAAAGGAAGGTGTACGATTGGAATTTTGCACCCACAATGCCAATTGATCTCCTTTTTTATTGATTAAGCTACTCAAAGAAAACTGTGCTTCATAGTCGCCTGCATGATAGCCGCTTAAAAATAATTTTCCAGATGCTTGAATATCCCAACGAAGATTCTTGGTTTTATTTTTATAGACGCCAAGTCCATAGATATCATTGTTTGACCATTTTATCAAACTATCATTAAAAATTAACTGCTGGTACCCAAGTCCAATTTGCAAGTATTGATTTGGATTTGTCTTCTCAGGAAAAGAAACTAAGCTAAATTCATTGGTGAACCTTTTCCAATTATCCTGAAACAACATGGTATTTCCAACTGGTAATTTATAATTAAAATATTGTTCATAATTGAGTTCAGAGGGATTGGCATCAGCAAAAACAAATTGATTAGATTGGTATTTTATTTCATTCTGGAATCTGAGTCTAGGATAAAATAAATAAGTGGTCACCGAGTCTTTTACCACAGAGTCTTTTTGTCCTATATCATAGGTCTGCTTCCACACAAAACTTTGTTCTTTATAAGTAGAGCCAGTGGCGATATTGGTATTGAATGGATTTCTAAAAGAAGCACCGCTAATACCCAATCTTGTTTCAAGCTCATATGGATTGTTCAATGAAAGACTATCAATTAAAGCACTATTCACTAACCCTCCATTTTCCGATGAAGCAGATTTATTGGACAACATCACCCAATAAGAGGCGTAACGTTTGCGCTTAGATTGGTAATTTGCAGCAATACGCATATTATTCAAATTCGCATGCTGGTTTTTTAAATTTCCTGGAGCATTGCTAAAACGATAAGCAAAAGAATAATTAAACTGCTTTGTTTTATTTTGAGTGTGCAATATTTCCATCAATTGCTCTCCTTTTCCACCCAGCAAATAACCCAATTCGGTATAGGGTTTTGTAGTTTGATAAAACGGCGTTTGCTCCAAAGTGTAATTGTAGACTTCATAGGCCCTAAAACCTGCATCCCATCCACCTCTTTGCAATGGATTGAATATATAAGATTTACTTGCATTGCCTAAATTACCTAAATGATAATTACTATAGGGTAGGATAAATTTTGAATAGAAATCGGTAATAGCGGTATCCATATTCTGAATGGTCAAGCTATTGTACAATCGATAATAAATCGCAATCGAATCCTCGGATTTATCTCTTTTTTGTAAGGAGTCAGTTGCTCCACCACCACCGCCAAATGAATTAAAGCGCATATTCTGTCCACTCAGCTGTCCAATAAATAGACAACTTATAAAACAACAGATAAATAAAATACACTTAGTCCTCATATTTGATAGTAGGATAATGCTATTGAAAAAAAAATCGCATTAAGCAGCGACTTCTTTAACCAATGCACTAAATATTAAAGTTAATAAAGGTTCGGCTGCATTTGCAGCCGCCAATACTTCCTCGTGTGTGATCACATTATTATCTTCTCTAATGCCTAAATCGGTCACCACACTCATTGCAAAAACTTTCATGCCGCAATGTACTGCTGCAATATTTTCTTGCACTGTACTCATGCCCACCACATCTCCACCTGCTATTTTGATTAATTGATACTCTGCTCTTGTTTCAAATGTTGGACCTGTCACTCCTATATAGACACCTTCGTGCACTTTAATTTGATGTTCAGCAGCGATTCGTTTTGCTTTATCGATAAATGCATTATCATACGGCTCACTCATATCTGGAAAACGCGTACCCAATGCAGTCTCATTTTTACCCAATAATGGATTCATTGTAAAGAAACTAATATGGTCTTTGATGATCATTAAATCCCCCACTTGATAATCCTTATTGACGCCACCAGCCGCGTTTGATAATAATAAATTTTCGACTCCTAATAATTTCAACACGCGAATTGGGAAAACAACTTGCTCTGCAGTATAGCCTTCGTAAAAATGAAAACGGCCTTCCATGACCCAAACCTTTTTGCCATTCAATGTGCCCAAAATTAATCTTCCTTTATGTCCTTCAACGGTGCTCACTGGAAAATTTGGAATTTCACTATAGGGTATGCTAAATTCAGTTTCAATCACACTTGATAAATTACCCAATCCACTACCTAAGATGATAGCAGTATTTGCTTTTGCATTAATTTTTGACTGTATAAACCCTGCAGTTGCTTCTAGCTGTTGCATTAATGGAGACATATTTTGGCCTTTATTGAGCCACAAATATAACAACAGTAAGGGACTCTAAGCCTTAATTGGCTTAGTTTCTCCCTTTAAAACGATATAGGCAATGGAAGCACTAATGATCATAAATACTGCGCCCATTAAAAAAGAAGCCCCTGGAAAATAAATTGGATTGCCTGGTTTGGTAAAATAGGCAAATAAACTTGTCATAATAAGGGGTCCAGCAATGGAAGTCACACTCATGATACTTGTTAACGAGCCCTGCAATTCTCCTTGTTCATTTTTGGGCACATGCACTGAAATCAAAGCTTGCAATGCTGGTCCAGAAATCCCTCCTAAACAATAGGGGATTAAAAATACAAACATCATCCATGAGCTGCTTGCAAACGCAAATAAAATTAAACCCAATGCATATAAAGCAATGCCAAAATACACCGATTTCTCGTTACCAATTTTTGGATTGATATAACGAATCAATACCCCTTGTACTAAACCCACCAAGAGTCCTACCATCCCTAAAGACAGCCCAATCATTTTTGGTGACCATTTGAATTTCTCCATATTGGCAAAACTCCAATTACTTTGAACTGCATGAACAGCTAAATAAATAAAAACCAAAGAAAAAATTAAACCCGATACGGCAGGATATTTTTTTAAATGTACTAATGAACTAATAGGATTCGATCTTTTCCAATCAAAAGCCCTTCTATTTTCTACCGGCAAAGATTCAGGCAATACAAAATAACCATAAACCACATTTAACAAAGCCAAACATGCTGCAACTATGAAAGGTAGTCTAGGACTGAGTTCTCCTAAAAAGCCTCCTAGCATAGGTCCAATAATGAATCCGATGCCAAATGCAGCGCCAATCATTCCAAAATTTTGTGCCCTATTTGAATCGTCACTGATATCTGCCATGTAAGCGGATGCAGTCGTCACACTTGCACCTGTGATACCTGCAATGGTACGACCAACAAATAACCAAAGAATCGAAGGCGCAAATGCTAAGAATAAATAATCTAAGCCAAAGCCTAAAAGTGAAATTAAAAGTACTGGCCTTCTGCCATATTGATCACTTAAACTTCCAATAAATGGTGCAAATAAAAATTGCATGGTCGCATATAAAAAAGTCATCCAACCACCATACAAAGAAGCCTTACTTAAATCACTAGTATGCAGCAAACCCTTTATCAATTGAGGAACCACAGGAATAATGATGCCGAGTCCAACAATATCAATGACCAATGTCAAGAAAATGAACCCAACTGCTGCCTTCTTTGTGTTTGCCATAAAAAAAATTGACGGATAGCGCAAATTTGCCTATCCGTCAAATATACAAGTACCTATCAAGACTTCAAAACCTTTAGATATATTTACTATGAAGTCTATATTAAATTATACTTGTTAAAAAAGAGCAATAAAGTCAGTCATTGCTTGTATTTTCTGCTAATTTTACATACGATGATGAAAAGCAGGAATATGGCACAAAAAAGAAATTTATGGGTAACTAAAATGAACGTTCTGTGAACCAATTTAAGCATACGCAACTCATCAAAGAGCTAGCCTTGCAACATGGATTTGACTTCTGTGGCATTGCCGAAGCTAAAGAATTAACCGAAGATGCATTTAGATTAGAACAATGGTTGGCAAAAGGTTTTCATGGAGATATGCATTACATGGAAAAACATTTTGACTTAAGAATCAATCCAAAAAAATTGGTGCCAGGTGCAAAGTCGGTGATTACTTTTTTAAAGAACTATTCCCCAGAACAGGAACAACCAAGTGGCTTTCCAAAAATTGCTAAATATGCCTACGGCCAAGATTACCACGAAGTGATTAAGCTCGCATTGAATCAAATGCTAGATGACCTTCGACAAAAAATTGGACCTATTGAGGGTAGAGGATTTGTTGACTCTGCTCCAGTCTTAGAGCGTTCATGGGCTTGGCTTTCGGGCGCTGGCTGGATAGGTAAAAATGGCAACTTAATTCAACCTAAAAAGGGATCCTATTTTTTTATTGCCAGCTTGATTGTAGACCTTGAATGTGTTTATGACCAACCCATTGCAAAAGATTATTGCGGCACTTGTACTAAATGTATCGATGCATGTCCTACACAAGCCATCTTGCCAAATAAAACTATTGAAGCCAATCATTGTATTAGCTACTATACCATTGAATTGAAAAAACAACAGATCGAAACTGCTTCAGATAGGTCTTATCAAGACTGGGCCTTTGGCTGTGATATTTGTCAGGATGTGTGTCCTTGGAATCGATTTAGTCATCCGCATCAAGAATCAAAATTCAAACCGATTGAAGGCTTATTAACCATGTCTAAAGATGCTTGGCTGGAAATGGAAGAAACTAGTTTTAAAGCAAGATTTAAACAATCCCCTTTATTAAGATCAAAATTGAATGGGATTAAAAGAAATATCGAATACTTAAGGAGTCGAGGTCGATAAAACACAAGCTGTTAAATGTTGTAATTCTTCTTCCATCTTTGCACCTAAGACCTTTTCATTGAGTAAGGTCTGAAATTTTTCCCAAGGATACCAATTGACATGTTGTTCAAAAGACCAGTGAATCACATAGGTGCCCTCTTTTAATGGCAACCATTCTATTTGAACCTGATAAGGTGCTTGACCTGTTGCTTCCCATTTTAAAAGAACAGTGCTATCGGTGCTTGACAACATTTGAATGGTCTGGCTCCCTACTCTTGCAATGCTATCTTTTACTATAACTGATTGATCTTTCCAATCACTCATCCAACCCTTCCATACAGATAAGTCTTTAACACAATGTTGTATTTGCTCTTTGGTGGCATTGATTTCTACTGCCCTTGATGTAATCACCATAGAAGGAAATAAGCTAGCAATAGCAGTGATTAAGATACCAATAACCAATACACTTATCAATGCAAAACGAATCAGTTTCATTTTATTCCCATTTAAATATTTTATATGCAGCAGCATACACAAGGACAATCCAAATTAGTAGTATGGCAATTTCATTACCTACTGAAAATAAATTTGCCCCCTCAAATGCAATTTCACGCATGGCATTATTAAAATGCGTTAATGGTAAAATATTACAAAAGGGTTGAAGCCATTTAGGGAAGGAATCAATTGGGAAAAATGTACCAGCTAATAAAAATTGAGGTAAGGTAATTAAATTGGCAAATGGCGGTATAGTACTTTCATTTTTTGCCACACCACTCACAATAAAACCAAAGCCCATAAATAAGATCAGGGCAATGAAACTAAGTGCCATGATATTCAAGAAAGTGACAAATCCATACACGAGTGTAAAATTAAATGCAAAATGGCCAATCCCAATAATGATCACCGCAGTCATCAATTGAAAAATAACCCTACTTAAAGCTTCGCCTAAAATGATATATAAACGTCTAATAGGTGTGGCATAAAATCTTTTTAAAACCAGCTGTTGTCTTAAATTAAAAAACAAAAAAGCCACGCCAAAAACCCCTGCACTTAATAAGGAAAAACCAAGTTGCCCAGGTAAAATGAAATCGATTGTTCTATAGGTTCTGCCTGGTACTTCAATGACTTCGTTTTTGACCATTGCAAAAGTAGGTGCATCTTTAAACTGTGTGGCATTGATATTTGCAATCACTGCATTTAAGATGGATTTAATTAATTGAATATTTTGCGGATTGGCTGCTGCCGAACTTGTTAATTGAATTTGATAAGGCTGACTAGGATTTTGTGTTGGCTGAATATCAATCAATGCAGTAATCCTTCCTTTAGCTAATTCTGCATTCACCGTTGCCTGATCGGCTACTACAAATTTTAATCCTGCTAATGACTTCACTTTTTCATACACTAAATTAGTGGTATCCGCATTTGGGGCTAGTGCTACTTTTACATTGATATTTCCACCGCTGCTTAAAAATCCAAATACTAAAATGAATATTAGCGGGAATAGAATACTAAAAACAACCGCAGACGGGCTTCTTAAGATAGAGCGCAGGCTTGCTCTTGTAATAGCAAGCATCGCTTTGATTTGACTGTATGAACGCATGATACCTAAGGCTGTTTAACCACAAAGATAGGCATTCGTGCTTGAGGGGCACCAACCATTTGCTGCACTGTCTTCAAATGTTGAAAAATCTGCCATTGGCTTGCACCTATTTCAGATTCAATTGATTTTACTTTGACATAATCTTTATAATCTTCAATTAAATCTTCGATAAATGATTTTGATTCTGGATAAGATTTAACACTGTAGCCTTTTAGTTTCGCCATTTTAGCCGCAGACGCAAGTGCATCATTTAAAGTGCCAATCCTGTCTACTAGCCCAACATTCATTGCATCCGAACCTAGCCAAACTCGACCTTGTGCAATGGAGTCAACAAAGTCCATTGATTTTTTTCTGCCCTTTGCCACCCTTGATTTAAAGGTGTTATAAATACTATCCACGCCAGATTGCATCATTTTTTGCTCCATGGCATTCAATGGCCTTGTGGATGTTGGTGCATCTGCATAGGTCGCAGTTTTTACCCCATCAAAAGTCACACCTATTTTATTTTTCATGAAGCCCGAAATATTTGGAACGACAGAAAATACACCAATTGAACCAGTAATGGTATTGGCATCTGCATAAATAGAATCAGCACCACATGCAATATAATATCCTCCAGATGCAGCCACATCTCCCATACTTACAATCACAGGAATCTTGCCTTTAATCAATTCAATTTCTCTCCAAATAATATCACTAGCTAAAGCGCTTCCTCCAGGTGAATTCACTCTTAATACCAATGCATCAATAGATGCGTCTGCTCTAATTTTTTGGAGTATCATTCTAAAATCATCACTTGCAATTGACCCTTTGACTCCCTTGCCCATGACAATATCTCCGTCTGCATAGACCACCGCAATTTTACCAGCACCAGTCCCCCTAAGCGGAACCGACTTGGCATATTCTTTCATTGAAACAAATGGGATGTCATTTTCTTTTACCCCATTTAATTTTTTAGACATCATTTTCTTCAACTGATCGTCATAGATCAATCCATCCACCAATCCATTTGACAATGCATCTTGTGCTGATTGAATTTTTGCTTCATTAGCCATCGATTTTAACTTCTCAGGAGCAATTTGTCTTGCACTAGCAACTGTATTGATAAAATGATCATATAATCCATTTAACCATACGCCTGTTTGTAGTTTATTGGCGTCAGACATTTTCTCATACCTAAATGGCTCTGTTGCACTTTTAAATTTACCTGCATAAAATACTTGCATCTCCACATCCAATTTATCCAACATCCCTTTTAAGAAAACCGTCTCCAAAGAAAAACCACTAAACTCCAATCCGCCTTGAGGATGCGTATAAATTTGGTTTGCCACGTTACCTACCCAGTATCCTTTTTGAGAAATCGTTTCACCGTATGCAAAAATAAATTTGTTACTTTTTTTAAATTCTACCAAGGCTTTTCTAAGTTCTTCTGAGCTAGCATAGCCATTTGAATTTTGTTGACATTTTATATAGATACCTTTGATATTTGAATCTTTTTTAGCATGCTGAATCAATCCAATCACGGTTGTTAAGCTTGGTACTTTTCCTGCTCCTGGATTCATCAATTCAGTAAAAGGGTCTGACACTTCTTTTTCTGTGAAATTATCTGCTAGGTCAATCACCAAAACCGCATTTGTTGGAACAGCAGTAGGTTCATCAGAAGATACAGCTGCCGCAAATCCAATTAATAGCAATACACCTACAAAAGAAAAAACAAATAAAGCAAGGATTGCAGCAAAGAATGAGGTAAAGAAGCTTTTCATAAAAAAGATTGATTGTAAAGAAATCTAAAATAGCAGCAAAAAAATAAAGTTTGCCTTGTAAAATTATGGATATTTGCGTTCATTTTCAGCATACTTCTATGAACCATATATACCTAATGATAGGCGGCAATATAGGGAACCGTTTGGTCAATTTAGAAAATGCTCGAAATAGCATTGAACAAAGATGTGGCCCCATTCAAAAGCAATCCTCCATCTTTGAAACCGAGGCTTGGGGATTTAAAGATCAGCCAGCATTTTACAATCAAGCCTTATGCATCGAAACTGCATTGAGCCCACAAGACTTGATGGCCGTGCTTTTAGAAATTGAGCTAGCCATGGGCAGGGAAAGATTAATGCCCCTTGGTCCCAGGACCATCGATTTGGATATCATTTATTACGACCAAACAATCATGGAAGTACCTGGATTAACGATTCCACATCCTAGACTAGCATTGCGCAACTTTGTATTGGCGCCCTTGGTGGAGATAGCCCCTGATTTTGTGCATCCGATCCTCCATAAAACGAATTCAGCACTCTACAAAGCCTCGAAAGATGCCTCTGTTGTGCATAAAAAAACCGACCTGTAAAGGATCCAAAACTTATCTTTGACCGCAAGCATTAGAAGCATTATGAAGCATCATTTTATAGCAATTGAGGGAAATATTGGTGCAGGAAAGACTACGCTTTCACAATTACTCGCACAACATTACAATGCAAAACTAGTTTTAGAGGAATTCGCTGACAATCCATTTTTGAGTAAATTTTACGAGAATCCAAAACAATATGCTTTCCCTTTGGAACTGTTCTTTTTAGCAGAACGATTCAAGCAACAACAAGAGATGGTGAAGTCCAATGACCTGTTTCAAAACATCACTGTTTCGGATTATATTTTTACGAAATGCTTGCTCTTTGCTAAGGTGAATTTACCCGAGGAAGAATTTAGATTGTATCAAAAAATGTTTGACGTTTTTGTACAACAATTGACACAGCCGGATATTCTGATTTTTTTACATGCCCCAGTGAATAAATTACAAGGGAATATTAAAAAAAGGAACCGGAAATTCGAACAATCCATCCCCGACGAATACTTATTTAAATTACAGGAGACCTATACTAGCTATATCAAACAACATAATATCAAAACTATTTTTGTGGACGCTAGTAATGCAGATTTCTTATACAACGAAAAGCATTTTAAAGTCATCACTGACGCCCTAGACAAAGACCTAGAAGAAGGCCAACATTATTTTACACTTCCCTAGCCACACCTTATCAAAATAGTTATGGAACAAAATGCAACACAACTAACCAAAGACCCATTTGCCGCCTTAAGGATTCATGAGTTTAGGAATTTAATGATTGGGCGTTTTTTGTTTATCATGGGATTGAGGATGATGGGCACATTGGTTGGCTGGTGGATTTATGAATTGACCAACGAACCCTTTGCCATTGGATTGATTGGTTTGGCAGAAGTCATTCCTGCAGTATCTCTTGCTTTATACGCTGGCCACGTGATTGATAAAAGTGAGAAAAGAAAAATTATTTTAAGAGGCGTTTCGCTCTACTTTCTTTGCGCCATTAGTTTATTACTTTTGTCGTCCTCTTATGGTAAAGCACAATTTGGCAACCTAGAAATCGCCATTGGTATTTATTTTGTTATTTTTTGTACAGGCATCATCCGTTCATTTACTGGCCCGGGTTTTGGTACTTTGGTGGGAGAAATTGTACCTAAAAATTTATTACAAAATGCCACTACTTGGAGTCAAGGCATGTGGTTGAGCGCCTCGGTAGTTGGGCATGCAAGTGTAGGTTTTATGATTGCAGGTTTTGGTATTCATGGTTCTTTAATCCTTGTGGTAGCATTGGTTTCAGTAGGTTTCTTTTTTATTCAAAAAATTAGTGCCAGACCTCCACACCCCACTGTAGTAGAACAAAAACCTTTAGAAAGTGTGAAAGAAGGATTACGATTTGTATTAAATAGTAAAGAGTTGTTAGGTGCCCTATCACTTGATTTATTTGCTGTGCTTTTTGGTGGCGCAGTCGCGATGGTGCCCGTTTTTGCAAGAGATATTTTAAAAGTAGGCCCGATTGGTTTTGGCTGGCTCAATGCAGCGACTGATATTGGTGCGATGCTGATTATCATATTCATTACAATATTCCCTGTTACACAAAAACAAGGAAAAAAATTATTACTTGCAGTCGCAGGTTTTGGTGTTTGTATCATTGTATTTGCATTGTCTAAAATATTTTGGGTCTCATTTGCTGCATTGTTAA
Source organism: Chitinophaga pinensis (assembly GCA_945860605.1). Lineage (GTDB taxonomy): Bacteria > Bacteroidota > Bacteroidia > Chitinophagales > Chitinophagaceae > Sediminibacterium > Sediminibacterium pinensis_D. The sequence goes on along the minus strand of CAMAQL010000008.1, from coordinate 14,364 downwards.
TGAGTGGTATTTTAGATGGATTTAGTATGATTGTTCGAGGCACCATTGTTCAACTCAAAACACCAAGCCATATGCGTGGCAGGGTGATGTCGGTGAATTCGATGTTCATCAATAGTAGTAACGAATTGGGACAATTTGAAAGCGGATTGGCAGCAAGAGCAATGGGTGTGATTCCTTCTGTGGTATTTGGTGGCGTAATGACCATTTTAGTGGTGTTCACCACTTGGTTCAAAGCACCAAAATTAAAAGAAATGGAATATTAATTATTTCGCAATAAGTGCATTCATGACATCATGCACGATAGGACAGAATTCTGCATTTTTCATTGTAATTGGAATGCGTTTGAAAAAAACATCTTCGTCGGTATAAGGAAACCTTTGACAATCTGTTGGGCGATGATCATAAATGCCACAAGCATTATCAGTACCTAAAAAAGGACAAGGTCTTGTCTTAGAAACATAGTCGCCTTCATCATCCATACTTAAATACTGGTCTATAAAAGCGGTCTCTTTCATGCCCATGTATTTACTTATTCTTTTAATGTCGGGCATTTTGAATCTTGGAGAATAATTTTTACAACATCTTGCACAATCTAAACAATCAATTTTCTCAAATGCAGCTTCGTGCAAATCTGGCAATTGCTTTAAAATAACGCGCTTATCCACCCTTTTAAGAAAGTTTTGGAATTTTTTAAGCTGCTCTGGGGCGGGCGTATCAAATAAGTGTTCAGTATTTGCTTGCATAATTGATAACAAAAGTAAACTATTTAGGTCTCATCCACAAGCTTTCCCCATTCGTGCCAATTTAACGACCGATCTTTTTTTAAGGCGGCGCTAAAAGCCTATCTTTGTGCCAATTTTTAACCTTTTCAATTCCGTTGAAATGAATCAAAGTGGCGCAGAATTTATCCAAAGACATATTGGCCCAAATCCAGTAGATAGTGCAAAAATGTTGAAAGCAGTTGGTGTTGATAATTTAGCAGCATTAATTGACAAAATTGTACCAGCAAATATTCGTTTAACAAAACCAATGGAAATTCCAGAAGGATTGACGGAATTTGAAATGCTACAATCCCTTAAAGCAATAGGTGAAAAAAATATTGTTGCGAAAAATTTTATTGGACAAGGTTATTATGGAACCATTACACCTTCTGTGATTCTAAGAAATATATTTGAAAATCCAGGTTGGTATACACAATACACGCCTTATCAAGCAGAGATTGCTCAAGGGCGTTTAGAAAGTTTATTGAACTTTCAAACCATGGTGACCGATTTAACTGGAATGGACATTGCAAACGCTTCATTGTTAGATGAGTCTACTGCAGCCGCAGAAGCAATGGCGATGATCTTTAACCATATCAATAAATCAGATGTAATTAGTCAACCTAAATTATTTGTGGACGAAGCGATCTTTGCACAAACAAAATCTGTCTTACAAACTCGAGCTAACCCAATTGGTGTGGAATTAGTGACTGGAGATTTTAAAACTGCAGCAATAGACAATACTTTTTTTGGGGCGATCCTTCAATATCCAAATGCCAATGGTGCCATCCAAGACTACACCAGCTTCATTGACCAAATGCACCAATTAGGAGGTATGGTGATTTTAGTAGCCAACTTGCTTGCATTGACTGTATTAAAAAGTCCAGGCGAATTGAACGCAGACGTGGCTGTTGGTAACACACAAAGATTTGGTGTGCCAATGGGATTTGGTGGACCACACGCTGCCTATTTCGCAACAAAAGATGCATTCAAAAGAGGGATGCCAGGTAGATTGATTGGTGCAAGTATTGATGCACAAGGCAATCGTGCATTAAGAATGGCTTTACAAACAAGAGAACAACATATTAAACGCGAAAAGGCAACTTCTAATATCTGTACTGCACAAGCATTGCTTGCCAACATGGCTGTCATGTATACTGTGTATCATGGACCTGTTGGATTAAAGTCCATAGCTTCCAGAGTACATGCATTGACTCAAGGATTGGCGCAACAATTAGAAAGCTTAGGTATTCAACAAGTGAATGAATATTATTTCGACACCTTACACCTTACAGGTTTTGATGCGGCTAAATTGAATGAGCTTGGAACTAAGCAAGCCATCAATTTTAATTATTTTGCAAATGGAACAGTGTCTATCAGTATTGACGAAACCACTTCTGCAAAAGATATTCAATTGATTGTGCAGTTATTTGAAACATTGACAGGTAAAACTGCTAATGCATTCAATGCAAATATCAAAAACGCAGCCATCCCTGCGCAATTAGTTCGAACAAGTGATTATTTAACACATCCTGTTTTCAATTCACATCATAGTGAAACACAAATGATGCGTTATATCAAGCAGTTAGAAAATAAAGATCTTTCTTTAAATACAAGCATGATTAGTCTTGGTAGTTGTACCATGAAATTAAATGCTGCAACAGAAATGATTCCAGTAAGCTGGCCTTGTTTTGGCGGATTACATCCTTTTGCGCCAGCAAGTCAAACAATCGGGTATCAAGAAATTGTAAAAGAGTTAAGTGCTTATTTATGTCAAACTACTGGATTCACTGCTTGTAGCTTGCAACCAAATAGTGGCGCACAAGGTGAGTATGCAGGATTATTAACTATCCGTTCTTACCATGCTGCAAGAAACGAAGCACACAGAAATATTGTATTGATTCCAATTAGTGCACACGGTACCAACCCTGCAAGTGCAGTCATGGCTGGATTTAAAGTGATTGTAGTGGGATGTGATGAAGCTGGTAATATTGATGTGGCAGACCTAACTGAAAAAGCAATTCAGCATAAGGATCACTTAGGTGGACTGATGATTACTTACCCATCTACACATGGTGTGTTTGAAGAAACCATTATGGATATTTGTAACACGATTCACCAATATGGTGGTATGGTGTATATGGATGGTGCCAATATGAATGCACAGGTTGGATTAACAAGCCCTGGAAAAATTGGAGCGGATGTTTGTCACTTGAATTTGCATAAAACATTTGCGATTCCACACGGCGGTGGTGGACCAGGTGTAGGACCAATTTGCGTGAATGACAAATTAGCCCCTTTCTTACCTGGTCATATTAAGCTTGGAGATGCGACCAATGCAGTAAGTGGTGCACCTATAGGATCTGCAAGTATTTTATTGATTAGTTATGCCTACATTAAAATGTTAGGTGCAAAAGGATTGGAATTAGCCACTAGCTATGCCATTTTGAATGCGAACTATATGAAATCAAGATTAGAGAAAGCCTATACGATTTTATACACTAGCAAGAATGGTACATGTGCGCATGAATTTATTATAGACCTAAGACCATTTAAACAAACTGCAGGGATTGAAGCAGAAGATGTGGCAAAACGTTTAATAGATTATGGATTCCACGCACCAACAATGAGTTTCCCTGTAGCTGGCACCATCATGATTGAGCCTACAGAAAGTGAGGACATGGCAGAATTAGATCGATTCTGTGATGCATTGTTAGCCATCCATACAGAAATTGTTGCTATTGAATCTGGCCGTTTTGACAAGGTAGATAACCCATTAAAAAATGCACCACATACCCAACATGTTATTTGTGCTAATGAATGGGCACATGCCTACACTAGACAAGAAGCTGCATTCCCTTTGCCTTATGTCGCGCTCAATAAATTCTGGCCAACAGTAGCACGTGTGAACAATACACATGGGGACAGAAACCTTGTTTGTACTTGTGAGCCAGTCGCGTCTTATGCATAATGATAATAGCAAGTAAAAAATAGTACCTAAAAAAGAGGCGCTTCAATTGAAGCGCCTCTTTTTATGTTTCCATACGTAGCTTTGCTTATTCCTCAAAGTATTCATGAACCTAGGCATCCATCCTCTTTACAATACTGCTACTACTACTGGTTATTGGAGGATTCCCATTTAACATGAATTCATACAAGCCAATGATTTTTTCCTTATCAGTTAATGAAGTTTGTAGTTTATCAAATTCATTTTCGAGCTTCTTCAATTTTTTATTTTCATTCGTGTATTTATTCGTGAAATCTTCCAGTATTGAATTATCTATCTGTTGATGATTCAATATTTCCTCTTTTAGCATTTGTCCTTCTCCTAGTAAAACCCATAAGATGTCTAAATCAGAATAGGCATGATGGATTCTAATTAAGATGTCTGATCCCACAGAACCTAGATGTTTTAACTGTTTTGAAAAATACCCATTTGACAACTCAATCTTTTTTTCAAAAGCATGGGGTGAGATTTTTTTGAAATGAATAAAGATCGCGATTCGTTCGATTGGTTTCATGATAATAAGATTTAGATATAAATTGGATAAAGTGTTTCTATCTGTATCGTTTTACTAAATTACCTCTATCGATAAAATCATTGGCAAAACTTAGGCCTCATTTATTTGTGCGCTAGGCCTCATTTTTTAGAAAAAACGAACGACCTATAGTTTTTCGCTCAGTTCCAACCACCTTAATTCTGCCGCTTCTAATTCGGCTGTAACCGAAGCCAGTTGTGCACTAAGTGCAGTAATTGCATTATAATCTTCGGTCGTATTGTTAAGTTCGTTGGTGAGTGTCGCTTTTTTAATTTCTAATGCCGGCATGGACTTGTTCAATTGTTCTAGTTCTAATTTTTCTTTATAAGGCATTTTCTCAGCAACTTTTTTTGGCGCGTTCTCTATTACAAGATCATTTACTGGACTTGTTGCAGCTGCCGGAGCAATTGGCTTAAGCTCATGCTCTACCTTAGTGGTGATATCAGAGCTTAAGGAAGCGTAGTTCTGTTTACTTTTTTCTAAAATTCTAAATTGTGTATAATTTCCAGGATAATCACGAATTACACCATCTCCTTCAAAGATAAATAAGTGGTCAACCAATTTGTCCATGAAATAACGATCATGCGATACCAATAACACACAACCTGCAAAATCAATCAAAAATTGTTCTAGTACAGCCAGTGTTGGAAGATCTAAATCATTGGTAGGTTCATCTAGAATTAAAAAGTTAGGGTTCTTAAATAAGATGGTTAGTAATTGTAATCTCTTTTTCTCACCTCCACTTAAGGCACTTAAATAAGTATATTGTTTGTCAGGGGTAAATAAAAACAATTCTAAGAATTGTGCTGCACTCAATGTGCCTCCACTTGCTAAAGGAAACTGTTCTGCAAATGTCTTTAAGTATTCTATGACACGCATGTCCTTTTTATAAGTAAGTCCCTCTTGAGAAAAATGACCAAAAACAATGGTATCTCCCACATTGATTTTGCCACTATCCGGAGCTGTCAATCCTTGTAAAATTTGCAAGAAGGTAGACTTACCAACCCCATTTTTGCCTACAATACCAATGCGTTCTCCTTTACTAAAGGTATAATCAAAGCCTTTTAGCACAACCAGATCGCCATAAGACTTATATACTTTAATTGCTTCGATAATTTTACCACCCAATCGGGTCATCTTCATGTCTAGCTGCAAATTGGTGTCTTCTATCTTTTGTTTTGCCTTCGCTTCAACATCATAAAAATTATCCTGCCTACTTTTACTCTTTGTTGTCCTTGCTTTTGGTTGCTTACGCATCCACTCTAATTCTTTTCTAAAGGTATTTTTTGCTTTATCAATACTTGCCAACTCAGATTCTATCCTTGCAGCTTTCTTTTCTAAATAATTTTCATAATCCCCTTTATAACTATATAGTTTTTCTCTTTCTAATTCCCATATTTCATCTGTGACTGCTTCTAAGAAATAACGATCATGCGACACAAGTAATAATGTTACTTTCTCTTGTTCCAAGTAATTTTCTAACCATTCAATCATATTTAAATCCAAGTGGTTGGTTGGCTCATCCATCAATAACAAAACGTGCTTTGGCTCAAAACCAATTTGGATCAATGTTTTTGCTAGGGATACACGTTTTCTTTGTCCACCACTTAATTTTGAAACCGGCTGTTCTAAATGATGGATATTAAGTTGTGTTAAAATAGTTTTTACTTTTGATTCAAAGTCCCAAGCATTATTTTCCTCCATTTCCATAATGGCATCTGTAATCAAATTTTCATCTTCTGTCTCCATCGCCATTTCGTAATTGCTAATGGCCTTCATGATTGGATGTGCTTGATTGAATAAGTTCTGCGTTACCGAAGCAGTTTCAATAAATTGAGGGTCTTGTTCAAATAAAACCAAATGCACATCTTTATGCACTTTGGCAGTACCCGAATCTGGTACTTCTTTGCCTGACAATATTCTTAAAAGCGTCGTTTTACCAATCCCATTTCTGGCCACTAAGGCAATTCTGTCGCCCTCATTGATATTAAAGCTGATCCCCTTAAATAAGGGCATAATACCATAACTTTTAGTCAGATTTTCTACAGATACATAATTCATTGCGCAAAGATACAAGCACTAAATTAAAATAGGGGAAAAAGCAATGAAGATTGTACTTTTGTAGCTGTTAATATTGAAATAGATGAAAAATTTTGAAGTGCCTACAGGCTATAGAAGCCCATTAATCGTCGCTATCAAACAAAAGCGCAAAACAGAGGATAAGCTCAAGAAAGATTTCACCCCTACCGAACTCGACTTTGGTAAGGTCAAAATCTATTTGGCAAGGCATTTTGGATTTTGTTATGGTGTAGAAAATGCGATTGACATTGCCTACAGAACAATAGAAGAAAATAAGGGAAAAAGGATTTTTTTATTAAGTGAAATGATCCACAACCCTCAAGTGAACAATGATTTAACAAGTAAAGGCGTACAATTTTTACAAGATACACTAGGCAAAGAATTGATTCCATTATCTGAGTTGACGAAGGATGATATTGTTATCATTCCAGCATTTGGAACCACACTTGAACTGGAGGAGAAATTAAAAGCAAAGGGGATCGCTATTGAGTCCTATGATACCACTTGTCCCTTTGTAGAAAAAGTTTGGAACCGCAGCGAACAGATTGCACAAAAAGGCTACTCGATCATCATACATGGAAAACCAAAGCATGAAGAAACAAGGGCTACTTTTTCTCATACTTCGGCACATACACCTACTTTAATCGTAAACGATATTGAAGAAACAAAAGTATTAGCAAAAATCATCAATGGCGAATTGCCTTTATCCTATTTTTATGATTTTTTTATCAATCGTTTCTCGGCCAACTTTGATCCCAATATTCATTTAGATAAAATTGGTGTTGTGAACCAAACTACACAATTAGCCACCGATACACAAGCGATTTCGGATTATCTAAAGCAAGTCATCTTAACAAAATTTGGTCGAGAAAATTTAGCTGCTCATTTTGCAGATACAAGAGACACGCTCTGTTATGCTACCAATGATAATCAATCTGCAGTGATTGGCCTATTGGAGACTGAAGCAGATTTAGCCATTGTGATGGGTGGAAAAAATAGCAGTAATAGTTCGCACTTGGTAGAATTGTGTGAGCGAAAATTACCTACTTATTTTATAGACGACGTAAGTAAAATTATAGATGCCAATCAAATTGAAAAAACCAATTGGAAAAATAAACAATCAGAAGTGGTGCAAGATTTCTTGCCAGACGCAAATCCTATTCGCATTTTAATGACCAGTGGTGCAAGCTGTCCAGACATTGTTGTTGAGTCTGTTATAAAAAAGATCCTTAGCTTTTATCAATTAGAAGAAGCGTTTGAAAAAGTAAAGGACAACTGGATAGACTAAGACCTACTCAAACTTATTAAATTCATTTAACTCGACTTTATCTTCTCCATGGCCCATTGCATGGCCAGCTCAAATTGTGCTGCTCTATCTAAATTTGTATTGTCTAACACCATCGCATCCTCCGCTTGTTTTAGAGGACTATGCGCTCTTGTGCTATCCATTAAATCTCTTTGTTGCAAATTTGCAGCTACTTCTTCTTTAAGTATAGCAGGATTGATTTGAACTAGTTCTTGGTATCTACGCTCCAACCTAATTGCAGGATCTGCGGTTACAAATAACTTAAGTTCTGCATTCGGAAAAACGACTGTTCCAATATCTCTGCCATCCATCACTATCCCCTTGTCTATCCCCATTGCCTTTTGTTGTGCTACTGCAAATGCCCTAACAGCAGGAATCGTTGCCACTTCACTCACTTTTTGACTCACTTGCATCTCACGAATTTCTTGCTCTACATTTTCGCCATTCAAATACATATCACTTTTTTGACTTAAACTATTGTATTTAAATCTCAATTCAATTGATTGTAATGCTTCCTGAGCGGCGATATCATTGAATGGTATATTATTTCTTAAAAAGTACAATGCAATGGCTCGATACATCGCACCCGTGTCTACAAAAACATATTCCAATGCCTTTGCCATTGCTTTTGCAAGGGTGCTTTTCCCACAAGATGAAAAGCCGTCTATTGCGATGATGATTTTCTTTTCCATTATGGCGCCACTGTAATGGTTGCTGTTTTTGGTAAATTTGCATTTCGGATTGCAATCTGTCTAACTGCGTTGCCTACAAAAGTTCTGAACGCATCTTTTGAAACCGTATCTGCTCCAACCATTGCTGGAACGCCCTCGTCTCCTCCCTCTCTAATGCTTTGAACTAAAGGAATTTGTCCCAAAAAGGATAAGTCATATTCAGAAGCTAATTTTAGTCCCCCCTCTTTTCCAAATAAATAATATTTATTTTCTGGTAATTCTGCAGGTGTGAAATAGGCCATATTTTCTACTAAACCTATTATTGGCACATTCACATTCGCTTGTCCAAACATCGCAATGGCTTTCTTGGCATCTGCCAAAGCCACTTGTTGCGGCGTGGTCACAATCACAACACCTGTTACAGGCACAGTTTGCATGATGGTCAAATGGATATCCCCAGTGCCAGGTGGCATATCAATTACAAGGTAGTCTAACTCTCCCCAGTCTACATCCGTAATAAATTGACGAATGGCACTACTTGCCATTGGACCTCTCCAAACCACGGCATCTTTCTCATCCACTAGTAATCCAATGCTCATTATTTTAATACCATATTGATCCAAAGGTATGATCACCCCTTTTCCTCCTTCGTCTTTCATCAAAGGTCTTTGGCCTCTTACTCCAAACATGATAGGCACACTTGGTCCATAAATATCTGCATCCATCAGTCCCACTTTAGCACCCCCCTCAGCCAAAGCCAATGCTAGGTTAGCTGAAACAGTACTTTTACCTACACCGCCCTTCCCACTCACCACTGCGATGATATTTTTCACTTTAGATAAAACAGACTTTTCGTCTTTTCTCAACGAAGTAGTATTGGATGTGAAATTTACTTGAACCTGCGCTTTTGAGTTCACTAATAATTTAATGGCATTTTCAGAAGCATGCTTCATCAAATCTTTCATTGGACATGCTGGCGTAGTCAATACGATGGTAAAGCTCACTGCATCACCATCTATTTTTACATCCTGTATCATATTCAAAGTCACTAAGTCTTTTCCTAGGTCCGGCTCTTGCACATTACTCAATGCTTTTAGTATTTCCTCCGTTGTCATTATGAAAGTTTTTGTTAAAATATTTAATCCCGGCAAAGTTAACGTTCATAGCGCTTATTTTGCCCTTTTAAAAGGCTTAAAATAGCCTATATATCAAAAAAACTACTCATTTCGAAACAAAAAAAGTATGCCATTTCTGAACATTGAGGCTTAAATTTGCAGCTACATGAAAAAGAATCTAATCCTATCATTATTGATCTTAATTGCACAACTGCCATCGCAGTTAAATGCTCAGACAGTGGATCTATATAGAGACTCTGTTGTTCAATTATATGGAGTTGTCATGACAGCAGATAGTTTAAAAGCAATTCCTTTAGCAAGTATCGTTGTGAATAAAAAAGGAAGAGGAACCATCACCAATAACGATGGTGTTTTTTCTATCGCAGTCAATAAAGGGGAATCCATCACTTTTAGTTGCGTTGGTTTTAAAAATAGAACCATCTCCATTCCACAAAATTTAGTAGGCAATCAATACAGTGTCATTCAATTAATGGTCAATGACACTAATTTCTTACCAGCAACAATCTTAAAACCAAGACCTACACGTGCACAGTTTGAAAGAGACTTTGTCAACTCTAAAGTAGACGACGACCTGTATGAAACTGCAAGAAAAAATACAAGCCCTGCACAAAAAAGAATTATTTTATCTAGCTTACCAAGAGATGGCAAGGAAGCAGTGGGCGCAGCATTACAAAACCAAGCTTCAAGGTATTATTATTCAGGACAATTACCTCCTATGAATATTCTAAACCCAAGTGCTTGGAGGAGTTTTATTAATTCATGGAAACGAGGTGACTATAAATCAAAAAATAAATAGATGAAAAAGATTGCAGTAATTGGAGCTGGGACGATGGGAAATGGGATTGCGCATGTATTTGCACAAAATGGATTTGAAGTTAATTTAATTGATACGCAGTCAGCTGCATTAGATAAAGCAATGCAAACAATTGCAAAAAATCTAGACCGTCAAGTAGCAAAGTCAATCATCAACGAAGAAGCGAAGCAAGCAACACTTACAAAAATAATTTGCTATACTAATCTTAAAGAAGGTGTACAAGATCGCGACCTAGTGATTGAAGCCGCGACAGAAAATAGCAAGATCAAAATCGCTATTTTTTCAGAGATGGACCAATACACCAATCCTTCTTGTATTTTAGCAACCAATACCTCTTCTATTTCTATCACGCAATTAGCCGAAGCCACTCAAAAGCCAGCCAATGTCATTGGTATGCATTTTATGAATCCTGTACCAGTGATGAAACTAGTAGAGATCATCAATGGCAAAGCAACTAGTGCGGAAGTGACGGATGCCATTGTATCCTTAACCACCAGCATTGGAAAAATACCTTGTGTTGTAAAAGATGCTCCAGGATTCATTGCCAATAGAATTTTAATGCCCATGATCAACGAAGCTATATTGGCTTTCGAAGAAGGCATTAGCGATGCAGCGACGATAGATCAAATTATGAAATTAGGGATGGCACATCCAATGGGGCCTTTGCAATTAGCAGATTATATTGGCCTAGATGTTTGTAAGAATATTTTAGAAATTATGGAGGATGGTTTTCAAAATAGTAAATATAAACCTGCTGCGTTATTAACTAAGATGGTAGAAGCAGGAAAATTAGGCATCAAAACTGGAGAAGGATTTTACACCTACCAGAAATAAACTAGTCCAACTTTAAAGTTGTCTTAAAACTTACTTCTCTTAAAGCGCCCAACTTTTCAAGGACTTCGTCCAATCTGTTTTTGGGTATCCCTATTTGTAGTTGGATAAATAACTGTGCAGTTTGTTCCACTACAGAACAATTGTACTGTTTCACTAGCATCATCACTTCGTTCATTTGGTGGTAATCAAAATTAAGTTCGTAAGCAATCTCAATGGGCTTTTTAATGATTGGCGAAAGCTGCAATGCTAAGGCTGTTGATGTTTTATAGGCATTGATTAAGCCTGGTATACCTAATAAAGTACCTCCAAAATAACGAACCACTAGAACTAGCACATTGGTGAGTCCTTTACTATCAATTTGTCCTAGTATGGGCCTACCTGCAGATCCAGCAGGCTCTCCGTCATCACTCACCCTGAAAGTTGAACCATCCACACCTAGTCGATACGCCAGGCAATGATGCACTGCTTTGCCATGTTCTTTTTTAAGTTGCGCTAAAATCTTTTTGCAGGAATCAATGTCTTTAGCTGGATAGGCAAAAGCAATAAATTTACTACCTCTATCTTTAAATTCCGCCATGGAAGGCTGTTCGATCGTATAATAATAAAATGGATCCATTTAAAAATAATAGGGCTAATTGATACAAAGCTAGTTTATAATGATGAATCATTTGTAACATTGCATATGAGCTTAAACGAGATCAAGCAAACCTTGAAAAAACAATTGGCAGGTCAATTCGAAAGTGTTGAACTAGGTCCAATCCTTTCTATATTAATAGAACATATCACTGGTTGGGACCAAATGCAACAAGTAGTTCATAAAGACAATTCAATTTCCGAAGAACAGGCACTGGCTTTTGAAACTGCTGCTGCGGAATTAGTGGCAGGAAGACCCATTCAATACATCACTGGCAAAGCTTGGTTTATGGGCGCAACCTATACCGTCAACGAGCATGTATTAATTCCCCGACCAGAGACAGAAGAATTAGTAGACTGGGTGATAGAATATGCCGAAATCAAAGGAAAAGCGTTACGCATACTGGATATAGGAACAGGTTCTGGTTGTATTGCCATTGCATTAAAAAAAGCAATGCCCGAGACGACTGTTGCTGCAATAGACATTAGTACTAGTGCCATCAAAATAGCAGAGGCCAACGCAGCTGCATTGAAAGCCGATATTGAATTGATTGCATTGGATATTTTGAACACTGCTTTTTTACCAGGACAATACGATGTAATTGTAAGCAACCCACCCTATATACCAATGCAAGAAATGAAAAATATGGACTTGCAAGTAACCGATCACGAACCAAATATTGCCTTATTTGTTCCTGACGAAGATCCATTGGTATTTTATAAAGCAATCGCAAGGCTTGCTAAACTGCATTTAAGTTCAAATGGTCAATTGTTTTTTGAAATTCATTATGATCAGGGAGAGGCACTGATTGCGCTTTTAGACGAAATGCATTTTCATGCTGAGCTAAGGACGGATTTATTTGGCAAAGACAGAATGATTCGCGCAAGTTTAAAACCAAGGTAGGCTGCAACCAAAATTAACTCAACTAATTTGCAGGATCCACTGCAACCACTGGAGTAGCGCCAAGCGCTTTGATGATTTGCATCACTTGTATCGTGACGCCTAAATTTGCTACACTATCTCCATTGATCACCACAGATGGCTTATCGGTCTCTTTTGCTAAGAAAATTTTAAGCTGACTAGATAAAGCATCTAAACTAACTGGAGTAGTCCCTATAAATAATTGTTGGTCTTTGTTAATCGTCACCACCACAGTTTGTTTTGCCTTGGTGTCGCTTGCTGCTTTTGGATTTGATACTTTAATCACATTTGGATTCGCTAAAGTGGATACAATCAAAAAGAACAATAATAAAATAAACAAGATGTCATTCAATGCACCTGTATGCACTTCGGGATGATGTCTTAAACGATTTCTAAGATTCATAGCAGGTGGATTAAGCTTGTGTTGGTTCTTGTAAAATATCTAAAAAGTCGGCACTCGCTCTTTCCATCTTATTGGCAACCTTATCAATTTGAGTAGATAAAAAATTATGTCCTACGTAAGCAATTAATCCAATGATCAAGCCTGTTGCAGAAGTAATCATTTTGGTATAAATACCCCCAGCAATGGTGTTCAAAGTATATTCACCAGTAGATGAGATGCCATAAAATAATTGCACCATACCAATGATCGTTCCTAAAAATCCAAACATAGGTGCGATACCTGAAACCAATGATAGAATATTCAAATTACGCTCCATAGAATACATTTCTAATTTGCCTACATTTTCCATACTTTTTTCAATTGCATCAATTGGTTTGCCAATGCGCATGATCCCTTTTTCTATCATGTTGGCCACGGGATTTGACGTGTTTTTTGCAAGCCCTTTTGCCGCAGCAATATTGCCAGACAAAATATGATCTTTAATCATTTTCATGAACTGAGGATCTGACTGTCCTGCTTTTTTGATGGCTAAAAATCTTTCTATGAACACATAAATCGCAATCACCAATAAAGCATACAATGGATACATGATCCATCCACCTTTGCCCAATAAACTAAATAAAGAAATTTTAGCATCCACCACTTGTAATAAAAACAACATACAGTTTAAATTTATATTTAAAGTTAATTTATTTCTACCATATAGGCTAATACTTGCACCGCTTGTTGCATATCTGAAACCCCTACCCATTCTTGCTTGCTATGGATGGCTTGCATACCTGCAAAGATATTGGCAGTGGGCAGTCCCATAAAACTCATCCTACTCCCATCTGTTCCACCCCTTATTGGCTCTACGACAGGTTTAATTCCCGCTCTCTGATAGGCCGCGAAAGCCAAGTCGACCATCTGAGGATATTGGTCAATCACTTCTTTCATATTACGATACTGCTGCTTCACTTGAATCTGAACAGCAGCGCGATTGTAATTTGGATTTTGATGCATGACCGTCTCAGCAATTTCCAATAACCTTGCCTCATATATCGCCAAGTTGGCTGTATCAAAATCACGAATTAAAAATTCAATTTGCACTTGCTCTGCTCCACCCTGGATATTGGTAGGATGCACAAATCCAAGTTTGCCTTCTGTATGTTCTGGACACCATTGATCTCTTGGTAATGCAGCAATGATATCCGAAGCAATTTTAATGGCATTTTGCATGACGCCTTTTGCAGAACCGGGATGCGCCATCACCCCATCAATTGTTAA
>CAMAQL010000007.1 GCA_945860605.1 Chitinophaga pinensis | reverse complement strand
TATAATTTAAACTGGTCTCCATCAAAAAGCCCAAGATCACTCATTTTAATATGTGGAATGACTAGTAAAGCCATAAAACTAAGGGTCATAAAGGGCGATCCAAGTTGCGTCCCCAATGATTTGGCCATTTTGTCAATTTCGATATAGTCATTTGCAACCTGATATGGATCTGCTGTACTCATTAATCCTGCAACAGGGAGCCCTATGACTTTAGACGATTCCCCCTGCACACAACTGATTCCCCCTTTTTCATGTATCACTAAGTTGATTGCTTTTAAAATACTTTCATCGTCTACGCCAACAGCAATGATATTGTGACTATCGTGCGCCACGGTGGAAGCAATGGCGCCTGTTTTAAATCCAAATGATTGAATGAGTCCAACTTTTGGTGTTGCTGCATGATAACGATTGTATACCACCACTTTTAAGACGTCTTTTTCTATATCTGCAACAATTGCATTGTCTTTGATAGTTGGTTTAGCCCATACTAAATTTGTAATTAATTGTCCATCTATCGCATGTATCACAGGAACCATGCCGTCCTTGCTTGGATAAGTTGCAGCAGGCAATTGAAGGTCTGATAATGCTATTGGATGCGCATTGAATTGATTGATGGCTGTTGCTTGAACAGGCTCAATCAATGAGTGGCCGTTCTGAGCTACCAATTGCCCATCAATATAAGTTTCAATGACTTTAAAATTTTGAAGGTTTTCTACCAATATGCAATTTGCAGGATCATTGACCCTTGCATATCCAGTTGGCAATTGATAATGGATGACTGGATTAATACAGGCTGCTCTTAATACATTAAATAAGTTTATTCCTTTAGCGACTGCTCTAGCACATAATTGGTTGATATGACCTTCTAATAAACTATCAGGATGTTTGTCATCGCTACATAACATGACTTTTTTAGGATGGTCATCTATCAACTCATATAATGCTTCAAAATTTTTGGCGGCACTTCCTTCACGAATTAAAATATGCATTCCAAAACTTAATTTATCCACCGCTTCCTCGATGGTGAAACATTCGTGGTCGGTGCTAATCCCAACTGCTATATATTGTTTTGCTAAATCACCCATTAGCCCAGGCGCATGGCCGTCAATGGGCTTGCCAATTGCGTGTGCCGCTTTTATTTTTTGCATCACTTCTGGGTCCTGGTGTAAGACACCAGGGAAGTTCATCATCTCACTTAAATAATAAATATCTGGAGAAGCTAAGAGCTTTGCTATATCGGTGCTATCAATTACCGCACCGGCTGTTTCAAATTCTGTGGCAGGCACGCAGCTTGGTGCACCAAAGAAAAAATGAAAGGGTACTTTTTTCCCATTGTCAATCATATATTGCACGCCCTCTAATCCGCACACATTCGCAATCTCATGCGGGTCACTAATCGTACCAATGGTGCCATGCACCACGGCCAGTCTAGCAAAAGAGCTTGGCACTAGCATACTACTTTCAATATGTACATGGCTGTCTATAAAACCTGGTAAAATAAATTGATTTGGGGCTTCATCGCATTCAATGATGGATACAATTCTACCATCTTCAATACATAGTATTGCTGGATAAATTCGCTTATCTAGAATGTCAACGTACTGACCTTGAATGGTAGTTGTTTGCATTTGAGTGCTTAGTGTGGTGAATTAAAACCAATAACTGAGCTTAAAGATAAGTGCTCTATTCTTACTTTTAAATAAAGGATCTGTAAAATAATTATCTGTATACACTAAAAAGAAGTCACTCATTGGTTTATAGCGGTATTGTAACCTACTATTGATGTTGAAATTATTGCTCTGTGTATTGTATTGAATAAAAGTGGTCCAGAATAATTTGGTATTAAAATTATATTCAATTCTTGGGGCAATTAAGACTAATCTAGTACTGCCATAAGTTCCAGGCAACTTGATTTCGTTTAATTGCGCATTCAAACGTAGGTTAAGGTGCGGCTGGTTCCTCCAATTGATACCAAGGCCAAATCCTTTTACTTGTCCATTGTAAAATTGACCAACTGTTATTTCTGAAACCCAACCGAATAGTTTTCTTGTATCCGATACATAATTAAATCTAAATTGTCCATATTGGTATTGCGATGCAGGCAAAGGTGTCCCGTCAGTAAAGCTCGTTGGAAAAAGTAAATTAGTGACATTGTTACTTAAGCTTAGATTAAAACTAGATGCGTTTTTAAAATCAGTTTTTAATTGCAATGTGCTTTCTAATTCATTGAAACTATTGTCGGGGTTTAATACCACATAGTTTTGAGCAGTTAGCTCCGACTTGCCAATCTTTCCTTTCGCTGGCATCAATGTATAACTCACTTCAGAAAAAACATGTTTGAATCCAATACGAATACTTTTATCTCTCTCTGCATCGTAATTGCTTATTCTTTGTACAAAACCCATATCCGTGTAGTAGTTCTTACCAACATTTGCTAGATCAAGTACAAAACCAAAATTTCTTCCATTATAACTTACTCCAGCTTCTGCATAATTATTTAAGTTTTTGATCGTAGGTTTCATGGATTGATTGTAATTGGCCCAATAACTAAAACTTCCGGCTGGGTTGGAGTATTCAAATGTAAGCCCGGCGTTACGTCCATATTTGTCGAGTGGATTCTTTTTTTCTTCCTCCACTGAAATGAAATTTTCTCGATTTAAAAAATAGCCCTTAATCATAGAGCGCTTTAAAACCCTTTTTTGCCATGTAAAGGCAGAAAAATTTTCAGGTGCATAATTTCCTTTTCTTCCTGTTTGCATATTCATTGCACCAATCCTTACATCAGGGGATAGGTTACCAGAAAGTCTTGCACCAAATAGGATAGGAATTTTATTACCTTCTTTATCTAAGCCAATAGTTCTCGAATAAAATGGACGAATTGGAGGGATGCCAAATCCAGCAAATAGATCAGCATTTTCTAAAAAGAATGCCCTTCTCTCTGGCAAGAAGATGCTAAACCTGGTTAGGTTGGTCACTTGGTTATCGACCTCTACTTGTGAGAAGTCTGGGTTGACTGTCAAATCTAAATTCAAAGAAGAGTTCAAAGCAATTTTAGCATCAAAGCCTACATTACCAGTAGTTTCTGTTTTGCTGGTTGATTTATCTTCGCTAACACCGCCAGTTAAATAGGGCAATAAAATCACATTATTATTACTTGCTGGAGGGTTGGTTGGCCATTTCATTAATCCTGTATATCCTAGGTCGTAGGATTTAAAATTTGGACCGATTCTAGTCCATGTACTGTACTCAAAATTTTTAGCGTCGATACGTACAAAATTGACCCCCCAGTTTTTATTTTCTGAATTATATCGAATAGACTTTAAGGGGATGGCAATTTCTGCAATCCAGTAATTACCATAATCTTTGGTCATCGAAAACCATTTGGTATCCCAGCTATAACTGATGCCCCCATCACTACTTCCTGTTAGTTGATCTTCTGATTGTACATTTAATGCACTAACCACAAAATAAAATCCATTTGTCTTTTGATTCAAGGGGTCTAAAACAACTGCAACACCATCGTTACCATCATGTCCAATATCTCTTTTTAAACTTCTGATAATGGCCGTGCCGCTATCATACACTTTGAAGGCAAAATATAAATTTTTATCATCGAACAAATATTTAACTTCTGTTTGTTTTTTTGGCGCACCAATATCATTGGGGAACTTCTTATTAAACTGACTAACCGCTTCCACTGTATTCCATGCAGGCTCATCTAAGATACCATCTAATTTAATGAGTCCTTTTGTAGGCTGAATCGTCAACTGAAATTCTTGCTGCACATTGGCATTGGTTTGCGCTTTGCCATCAAGCCAAAAGAGGTTTAAAGTAAGTAGGAGTATGATGAGCGATATTCTATTCATTGAATCATGTTGGACTGCAAATATCCAATGATTTAGAGATAATCAATAAGGATTATTATAAGTGGAAAATAAGAAGTTTTAATGATCTTTTGGGGCTTTAAGTAAGACTATTGCTTATTCACGGTCAAGTATATCTGGTCTTCTTTGCTTTGTCCTAATCAATGCCTGCTCTGATCTAAATTGATCCACCTTTTTTGGGTCACCTTGAAGCAAAACTTCAGGGACAGTTAATCCACGAAAGTCTGCTGGCCTAGAAAACACAGGGGGGGCCAGTAAATTATCTTGAAATGAATCGGTCAAAGCAGAGGTTTCGTCATTTAATACCCCAGGGATTAATCTGCCTACTGCATCTATTATGACAGCAGCAGCCAATTCTCCTCCACTCAAAACATAGTCTCCGATAGAAATTTCTTGTGTCACATACAAATCTCTAATTCGCTGATCAATACCTTTATAGTGACCACAAATAATTAGGATTCTATTTTTTAAGGATAAAGTATTGGCGTCTTTTTGTTCAAATCTTTTCCCATCAGGTGTGACAAAAATAATTTCATCAAATGCACCGCCTTCTTTTTGTAAATCATCAATGGCATTGGCTAAGGGTTCGCACATAATCACCATGCCTGCGCCACCACCATATTGGTAGTCATCCACCTGTCCGTGTTTGTTAATAGCCCAGTTTCTTAGCTGATGTAATTTTATATCAAGATGTCCACGCTCTTGAGCGCGCTTCATGATACTATGCGCAAAGGGGCTTTCAAGAAGCTCTGGGAGTACTGTTAGAATTTCAATGGTCATGCTACAAAGATAATTGAGATTAGTCCAAAAAATCGCCTAAATCTCGGCGGTTCTTTTTGGTAGGTCGCCCAATTTTACTCAAGCGCTTACCAGTTTGAAATGTAGCTGCAACCTGCCTCACGCGCTCTAATTCTTCCACTGGCGTTTGGTCTTCATAATACTTAATAGCTTCAGCATATGCCAATCGGCCATCTAGTAGTTGCGTCACTTTTAATACCCAGTTCTTATGTTCTGTTCTTGCTTCATAGACATCTCCAATCACCACATTGCGAGAAGCTTTTACGTTTTCGCCATTTAATTTAACACGCCCTTTGTCAATGGCTTCAGTAGCCATGCTTCTTGACTTAAACACGCGGATGGACCACAAGTATTTATCGAGCCTTAATTTTTCTTTCTTTACTTCTGGCGCAGGCATTTGTCCTTATTTTTTTTCGGCAAAAAATTGATGAAAATAAGGGATGGTTTCAATGCCTTTGTAGAAATTGACGATATCGTATTTTTCATTTGGGCTATGTAAATTATCGCTATCTAAACCAAATCCCATGAATACAATTTTCAATCCAAGTTCTTGTTCAAATAAGGAACAGATTGGAATGCTTCCACCACCTCTAACTGGAATAGGTTCTTTGCCAAATGTGGTTGCAATTGCTTTTGCCGCACTTTGGTATTCGTGAGAATCAATAGGTGTGATATAGGGTTCGCCACCATGATGCTCAAATGCAGTCACAGTTACGTTATCTGGCGCAATGGATTTAAAATAATTCAATACTTTCTCCGTGATAATTGTAGAGGATTGATTCGGGACTAATCTGCATGAAATTTTAGCAAAGGCTTTAGAAGGTAAAACTGTTTTTGCACCTTCTCCTGTGTAACCGCCCCAAATGCCATTGACTTCGAGTGTTGGTCTGATACCTGTTCTTTCATTGGTACTATATCCTTTTTCACCCCATACATTGGCAATACCTAAATCTTGCTTAAACTCATTTAAATCAAAAGGGGCTTCTGCCATTTTTGCTCGCTCAGAAGGTGTTGATTCTATCACGTCATCATAAAATCCAGGGATGGTGATATGGTTATTTTCGTCATGACAAGCGGCAATCATTTTTGATAAGATCGTAATTGGATTTGCCACAGCACCTCCATACACGCCACTATGTAAATCTCTATTTGGTCCAGTCACTTCTATTTCTATATAGCTTAATCCTCTCACGCCAATGTCAATAGAGGGAGTGTCCATGCTGATCATTGCGGTATCGCTAATTAATATCACATCTGCTTTTAACAAGTCCTTATTCGCTTTTACGAAACTGGCTAAATTTGGACTTCCAATTTCTTCCTCACCTTCTATCACGAATTTAATATTGGTGCACATGGTATTGGTCTTGGTCATCATCTCCAAAGCCTTTACGTGCATGTAAAATTGTCCTTTGTCATCGCAAGCACCTCGGGCAAAAATTTTGCCATCAATAATTGTTGGATCAAATGGGCCACTCTTCCATAATTCTAGAGGATCAGCTGGCTGCACATCGTAATGTCCATAAACTAATACTGTTGGGAAGCTTGGATCAACAATGATTGCTCCATAGACAATTGGATGTCCCTCGGTTTCATAAATTTTTACAACTTGCGCTCCAGCATCTGTCAAAGATGTTGCCACTGCCTTTGCACAAGCTTGCATATCGCCATTGTGTTCCGACTTTGCGCTCACACTAGGTATGCGTAATAAATCTAATAACTCTTGTAAAAAACGATCCTTATTTGCTTCTTGAAATGCCTTCCATGCGTTCATATGCTATAATTTTTTTAAGAAATTTTATGATACTTATTTATGCTAATTGATGTTTATTATCTGATAATACATTTTCAATTGTCCAGTCTAATTTTTGTTCAAAAGGTGCTTTTCTTTGAGCACAATTTTCTGCTACACATATGGGGCAACTATAGGACATGCATCCATCCGTATGTACAAAAAATTCAATGCTTGCTCCAAATTTACCTTTAATTAAATTTGTAAATTCTTCTACTACTTGGTGTGCTTCGTTTACGTTTAAAAACCAAGGTACTGTAAGATGGCAGTCAATATGCATTAAGCTACCATATTTAATTACCCTTAAATTGTGCAGGTCAACCCATTGTATATTTCTGTTTTTATTTAATTCACCCACTACTTCTTCTAATAAAGCAAGATCGGCTTCGTCCATAATACCAGCTAAGGAAGCCCTAATGATTTTGTAGCCATTGTATATAATCCAAAAGCTCATTAAAATGGCTAGTATCGCATCAATGCCGGTGATATTGGTCAATAGTACAATTCCAATACCTATGGACACTGCAAATGTGGTGAAGCTGTCTAATATTAAATGCTGACCACTTGATGTTAGGGCTAGTGATTTATTTTTCTTACCCATTTTTTTCGCAATCAAACCAGCAAATAAATTTAAGAAAGCAGTGACTAACAAAACCCATAATCCATTGTCTAGGCTATGTAATTCTGAGGGTTTAAAAATTGCATTGATAGATTCGTAAAAAATAATTAAACCAGCTGCAATGATTAAGCTTCCTTCAAACGCGGCTGATATAAATTCTGCTTTTCCATGCCCATAAGGATGTTCCTTGTCTTTGGGTTTAGAAGCGACGTATAAACTATATAGTCCAATGGCGCCAGCCAAGACATTCACAATACTTTCTAGTGCATCAGATAATACTGATAGAGAGTGCGTCATGAAATAGGCGACAAACTTCAATACAAAAAGAATGACACTTAAGGAAGTGACATAGAACTGTATTTTTAAATTCTGTTTAGCTGCTTGCAATGGGATAAATTAGAAATGAATTAGAATTTGAATGCGTTGTATCTATCCTCTACAAATTTCCAGTTGACAAGGTTCCACCATGCATTAATATAGTCGGGGCGTTTATTTTGATACTTCAAATAGTAAGCATGTTCCCAAACATCTAATCCCAACAAAGGATATCCTTTTGTTTCTGCAATATCCATTACTGGATTGTCTTGGTTGGGTGTAGAGCAAATTGCTAATTGACCTTTCTCTTTCACAATGAGCCATGCCCAGCCACTTCCAAATCTTGTTTTTGCTGCATCGCTAAAGGCCGTCTTAAAATTATCTAATGAACCGAAGCTTTTATTGATGGCATCTGCTAATGCACCAGTGGGTGAAGTGGCAGGAGCTGGTTTCATTAATTGCCAAAATAATTCATGGTTATAATGACCGCCTGCATTGTTACGCATTTTTGTAGAATACTTTGAAATGGATTCTAGTAAACTGGTAATTGATTTGCTTTTGATATCCACGCTTTCTGCAACACATGCGTCATTTAAATTTTTGGTATATCCAGCTGCATGCTTAGTATAATGAATATCCATCGTCATAGCGTCTATGAATGGTTCTAAAGCATTAAAGGCATAGGGCAAGGGCTGTTGTATATAATTCACCTCCTGACTCAATTGTAATCCACCAAATGTATGAATGATTGGCATACTCGCCATTGCAATACCCGCTTTGCCAGTTTGTTTGATGAACTGACGTCTACTGTTAGATGAACTAGACATAGGATTATTTTTTAAAGTACTTCTGTAAAGTTACCTTAATTGGCTGTAAAAAACGGTAGTAAAATTCTTGATTGAACAACTGTGAATCACGCATGGCCTTATAGGTTAAGAACAGTCCAACGGGTATTAAAAATAAACTAGACAACCACATCCCAGCATACACCGACCATTGCTCCGACTTGGCTAGTTTCTCTCCAAAATTATTGAGTAAGAAAAAGATAACAAAAAAGGCAATTGCTGAAACCATTGGCGCACCCAATCCTCCTTTTCTGATAATCGCACCTAAAGGCGCCCCAATTAAAAACAATACAATACAGGCAAAGGAGAGGGTGAACTTGCGATGCCATTCAATAGCGTGCATTGTTTCAGCGTGCTGTTGGTCTTTATAGATCGTCACTAAGCTTGCTAAATTATTTTGCAAAGAGGAGAATTGGTAACCAACCGATTCAACAATATTATAACGTTCATCTTTTGGAATGATTGCATCAAAATTTTTGATTGGGGAAGATGGAATCTCTTTAAATAATCTAGCACTATCCTTATAAAGTATAAATTTTAAATAGGGGTAAATTTCTATGCTTGCTTTTTTGATAAAAAAACTATCCATCGATTGAATGGAATCTATTGCTTTCCCCAATTGTCTAACGCTCAACATTTTTGGATCATAAATAACATCCACCGTTTTGTTCATCTGAAAACTTTTCAGGTCAAAAACTTTTTTATATTCTTTAAAATTGAGCCTTGTAAATTCGGTATTGGTGGTTGCCCTGTAACCTTTTTCTTGGTAACGCCAGCCATTGTACAATATAAACTCTAAAAACTTTTTATCAGGTGTAACGCGCATCACGCCTGACTTTGCCATTATCATATTATCCTGCAGCCCAAATCTTTTCTCAAAAATAACGATATCATTGATCACGCTATCATT
This sequence comes from Chitinophaga pinensis, assembly GCA_945860605.1. GTDB lineage: Bacteria > Bacteroidota > Bacteroidia > Chitinophagales > Chitinophagaceae > Sediminibacterium > Sediminibacterium pinensis_D. The sequence continues at coordinate 38,986 of CAMAQL010000007.1, read as the reverse complement.
GGCCTCTTTCTTGCCTAATTTAATCACATAACCGTCAATTTTATCATAAAAAACGCCTTCCTTTAAATCGATAGCGGGTTTGGATACGATGATTTCATATTTCAAAGTAGTTAACCGCATTTGAGAGACCGGAATAATATTATTGGCTAATAAAAATGCAATTCCTGCTAGGAAGATTGCAAAAATAAAAAGTGGACGCATGAAACGAATTAAGGGAATGCCTGCGGACTTAATAGCAATCAATTCAAAACTTTCACCCAAATTTCCAAATGTCATGATCGAAGAAAAAAGCAATGCCAATGGAATGGCAGTCGTCAACATGCTGATAGATACAAGGCCAACTAATTTCAAAATAATGAATGTATCCAATCCTTTACCAACAAGATCGTCAATATATAGCCAAAAGAATTGCATGGTCAGCACGAATATAGAAATAGTCAATGCCGCCAAAAAGGGTCCGATAAAAGCCCTGAGAATTAGTATGTCTAATTTTTTGAACAAAATTGTAGTGCTAGCTACCTATTCTATAAAATAGCTCTTTGATTTGATAACCCCAAAGTTGACTTTGGTCTTTGATCTCATTTTTCTCCGCAAAATCCTTAATAATCAATACAGTTTGATTTGAAATTTCTGTTTTTTCAATACTAAACTCAAAATATTCATTCTTTTCGCTGTGTAACCACCTAAATCGAATGAATTTATTTTCTTCTTGATCTAAAATTTCTGCCTTGTCTGGTGTGCCACCATTCCATGAAAAACTGAAAACATTTTCCCATTCGTCTACTCTATCAGCGAACCATTCTTGTAAACCAGAAGCGGTGGAGAGGAATTCAAATAAGATTGCAGGAGAACATCTAACCGGAAATTCAAGTGTAAATAGTAATTTTTTACTCATAATATCAATCTGCCCTATTTAGGGCATCGTTTGATGCAATAATATTAAATAAAAGCATGCCTCCAAGTATTTTAGTGACTTAATTCGTTAACAAACTGTAAAGACTTATAAACAAGTAGGGTAGTTCCATCAATTTATCATGATAATCAATTGATTATGACAAAAAATAGGCATTTAGAAAGTGTTCTAATATTTATTTTTTTTCAATTTTATCCCCTGATTTTCAGTGCCTTTGATAACTTATCTTTGCAAACTATAAAGAAGCACCTATGTTCAATGCACTTAGTGAAAAATTAGAATCAGCGTTTAAACACCTAAAAGGCCAATCCCGCATCAATGAATTGAATGTGGCCAACACCCTTAAAGATATCAGAAAAGCCTTGTTGGATGCCGATGTGAACTTTAAAATTGCCAAGGAATTTACAGATAGTATTAAAGAAAAAGCCGTTGGTGAAAAAGTAATCAATGCCATTAGTCCTAGTCAATTGATGGTTAAAATTGTGCAGGATGAATTAACTGCATTGATGGGTTCGGAAGCAAGTTTTTTGGATACCTCGAAAAATCCAACCATCATTTTAGTAGCAGGTTTGCAGGGTAGTGGTAAGACCACTTTTTCTGGCAAATTGGCCACCTATTTGAAGGCCCAAAAAAAATCTCCCTTATTGGTTGCCGCCGATATTTATCGTCCTGCAGCAATGGATCAGTTGACGGTATTAGCAGAACAAATTGGTGTAGATATTTTTGTAGAGCGTGAAAATAAAGATGCAGTTTCAATTGCGCAAAATGCAATTGCATACGCCAAACAAAATAACAAAAACGTGATCATTATCGATACTGCAGGTAGACTTGCTGTAGATGAAATGATGATGAACGAAGTAGCAAATATTAAATCTGCTATTCAGCCACAAGAAATTTTATTTGTCGTAGACTCAATGACAGGGCAGGATGCAGTCAATACAGCAAAGACTTTCAACGACCGATTAGATTTTACTGGCGTTGTTTTAACAAAATTAGATGGCGATACTAGAGGTGGTGCAGCTTTATCTATAAAGTATACAGTGAACAAGCCGATTAAGTTCATGAGTAGTGGGGAGAAGATGGATACATTAGATATTTTTTATCCTGAGAGGATGGCGCAAAGAATTTTAGGGATGGGAGACATTACCTCTTTGGTTGAAAAAGCACAGGCTCAATTTGACGAGGTTGAGGCGAAAAAATTAGAGAAGAAAATTCGAAAAAACCAATTTGATTTTGAGGATTTTTTAACCCAAATTCAGCAGATCAAAAAAATGGGGAACATAAAAGATTTAATGGGGATGATACCGGGCGTTGGGAAAAGCATTAAAGATATTGATATCAAAGAAGATGCTTTCAAAGGTGTCGAAGCCATCATTCAGTCAATGACCTTAGTAGAGCGAAGGAATCCAGATACCTTAACACCAAGTAGAAAAGCAAGAATTGCAAAAGGCGCAGGAAAAGACCTTGCCGAAATCAATGCCTTTATCAAACAGTTTGACCAAATGAAACAAATGATGAAGACAATGAGCGGTCCTGCGGGGGCGGCCATGGCAAGTAAAATGCCTGGCATGAGAAGATAAACAAGCCTGTAAAGTTATAAGTGCTTGATTTTCAACTTTTTTGTCCAATTTTGCTTTCTTATTCCATTTAATTGGGCGAGTTCAGTAATTTATTTTATCTTTGCTCCCCTTAACCCTATTTGTTAACGCCTATAAATTTCTATTTAAAATGGCAGTAAAAATGAGACTACAGCGTCATGGTAGTAAAAAAAGGCCTTTCTACTTTATAGTAGTGGCTGACGGACGCGCACCAAGAGATGGTAAATTCATCGAAAAAATTGGTACTTACAATCCTTTAACAGTTCCAGCGACAATCAATTTAGATCGTCAAAAGTCTTTAGAGTGGTTAAACAAAGGTGCTCAACCTACAGACACCGTTCGCAGAATTTTATCTTTCAAAGGAGTACTTTATTTAAAACACTTATTACGTGGTGTTAAATTAGGTCTATTTGATGATGCAACTGCAATGACTAAGTTTGAGTCTTGGTATGCTGAGCATGAAACATCAATTGCTTCTAAATCTGATTCACACAAAAAAGCACAAGCTGCTAAAAAAGTGTATGTACCAGTAGTTAAGAAAGTAGCTGAACCAGTTGCTGAAGCACCTGCAGAAGTTGTTGCTGAAGAAGCAGCACCAGAAGCGGCTGCTGAAGAAACTCCAGCTGCAGAATAAACTAAACTGCAACATAGTTAAGATTCAATAGCATTCAACCTCCCGAATTTCGGGAGGTTTTTTTTATCGTCCAATCATTTACTAAATTTGTGTATGAGTGAGTATATCCATATCGGGAAAATAGTGGCAGCACATGGTCTAACAGGGCATCTTATTTTAGAGCATGCCTTGGGTACACCCATTCATTTTAAAGGGATTGATGCCATTTTTATTGAAAAAAATCTGGCTAGTTTTATTCCCTATTTCATACAGTCCGCGTCGGCCAAAACCGAAAGTTTAACCCATTTACAAGTAGAAGGCATTACGACAAGAGAAGCCTGTAGTATTTTGATTGGAAAAAAAGTATGGCTGCCAGAAGCCGAGTTTCAATTGCTAGTGGATAAAAGTTCACCGCTTTCTTTATTAGGTTATATGGTGATTGAAAAAGGAATTGAATTAGGAAAGATAGAAGAAGTGATAGAACAACCTCATCAACTTATGGTGACCATTTTATACCAAGGTCAGGAAGCTTATATTCCTTTACATGAGGAGAGCCTTAAAGGGGTAGACCATGCAAAAAAGCAAGTGGATGTTGTATTGCCAGACGGCTTATTAGATTTATACACAGAGACCGACCAAGCTAAATAATTTAACTATTCCATTTATCTAATTGCTTAATCGTTGCAGCCAAATCTTTAGGAAGTGGTGCTTCAAATGCAAAGGCCTTTTCTTTAAAAATAAGTTTTAAAGTATGTGCATGTAAGGCGTGTCTTGCTAGTAGTGGCTTTTCTTCTTCTTCTGATTTACTTAATTTGAAATTCTTTTTCTTAATACTAGAGAGTAGTAATTTTTCACCATCGCCATAAATTTCATCTGCAATAATAGGGTGTCCCATATGTTTTGCGTGTACCCTAATTTGATGGGTTCTTCCTGTATGAATTTGAAATGAAACTAAAGCATAGCGTTTGTAGTATGTCACAACCTCATAGGTTGTCAATGCTATTTTTCCTTTTACATGAATGTACATCTGTCCCTTTTTGACTGGGTGTTCCATAATGCTTCCGTCAATACTTCCACTTTGTTCAGGACGGCCCACCACCAATCCAAGGTATTTTTTTTCAATCGTTCTGCCTTCAAATAAAAGGCTTAGTTCCTTATGTGCTTCGGCATTTTTTGCAAAAATAATAAGCCCACTTGTAGCTTGATCCAAACGGTGCACTGTAAATATATTGCCGTATTTATCTTGTAAGAGCGACTTTATAGAAAGTGTTTTCCCAAAACGATCTGGTATACTTAATACGCCAGCAGGTTTATTAATCACAATTAGGTCATCGTCCTCAAATATTATATCTAACATCCCTTACTTACTTGCTTTTCTTGTAAATGACTTATTTAGAAACTTCAACGTGCGCACTTCTTTTTCTGCTAAGAAACGCCACTTGCCACGATCTACATTTTTCTTAGTTAAATTAGCGAACATGACTCTGTCCAAATGTCTCACATCGTATCCAAGGTGTTCGAAAATTCTTCTTACAATTCTGTTTCTTCCGCTATGAATTTCAATGCCAATTACATTTTTAGAAGTATTGGATAAATAACTTATGGCATCTGCAGCAATGAATCCATCTTCTAGTTCAACACCTGCAGCAATAGACTCCATGTCGGCCTTGGTTACAGGTTTGTCTAAAGTGACTTCGTAGATTTTTTTAATCTCATAAGATGGATGGGTTAGCTTTTGCGCCAAGTCACCATCATTGGTTAAAATTAAAACGCCTGTGGTGTTTCTATCTAATCGGCCTACAGGAAACATTCTTTGTGTCGTCGCATTTTTAATGATATCTAAGACCGTCTTTCTGCCTTCTGGGTCGTTTGCAGTACAGATATAATCTTTAGGCTTGTTCAATAAAATATAAACAGGTGTGACTTGTAATTGCAATACTTTCCCCTTTAACCTAACCACATCTTTGTATTGGACTTTATACCCAGGCTCTAATACCGTGTCTCCGTTGACTGTGATATGACCTGACTTGACAAGTTCTGCTGCTTCTCTTCTTCCACAAGTACCTGCATGTGCGATATATTTGTTGAGTGGCATTTGCTCGTAAGGCATATCCTCATTGGCAGTGACTTTACCAATACTTGCTGTACGTTTTGCATCTGCGCGATCCATTGATTCTGGGGTTCTTTTAGAAGCGGTGGCTCTTGGTCCAGCAGATCTAGATCCTGCTGATTTTTGAAGCTCACCATATTTGGGTTGCACATCAGCAGATTTAAAGGTTCCTTTAGGCGCTCCTTTTGTTGGTCCTTTTGATGGTGCAGATTTTGCTCTTAATGGAATAGAATATTTAGGAGGACCAGTTACAAATTCTTTTTTATCGTAGCCTCCTTTTTTTTCAAAGCCGGCTTTTTTATTATTTCCTAGAGGTTCAACAGCAATACCTCTTTCAATATCTTTTTTTCTTTGACGCGCAGCTTCACCAATAGCTCTAGCATCTTTTTTTGCTTGTTTTTTTTCTTGTCTGTATTCTTCTTTAACTGCGCTTCCTTTTTTCTTATTGGCAAACTTGTCAAAGTTGTCGGATCTTTTCGCTTTCATTGGATGCGTTATTAATTGTCTTTATTGGCTAACTGTCCACAAGCCGCATCAATATCTTTACCACGACTTCTTCTTATACGAACATTCACTCTGTTTTTTTGTAAAATTTCAACAAAGGTCTCAAAGCCATCTTCATCAGGCTTGTCAAACGGAAAACGATCAATGGCATTGTATTCAATGACGTTAATTAAATCTGCAGGAACCTGTCTGTAAATTTTAACCAATTCCATCGCATCTTTTTCGCTATCGTTGAAATCCTTGAATAAGATATATTCAAACGTGATTTCGTTGCCTGTCTTTTTGTAGAAATAGTTAAGTGCTTCAATCAATGATTCAATATTGTTACTTTCATTGATGGGCATGATCTCATTACGTTTTTTATCATTGGCTGCATGAAGCGATAGGGCCAATTTAAATTTCACTTGATCGTCTCCTAATTGCTTGATTTGTTTTGCGACTCCAGCAGTGGAAACTGTGATACGTCTTGCACTCATTCCTAAACCTTCTGGCGAAGTAATTTTTTCTATCGCCTTCAACACATTCTTATAATTCAATAAGGGCTCGCCCATACCCATGAATACGATATTAGATAAATTTTGATCATAGGTTTTTTCTACCTGTTGTTTGATCATCACTACTTGATCGTAAATTTCATCAAAATTTAAATTCCTGCTTCGCTCCATATATCCCGTAGCGCAAAATTTGCAACTCAAACTACAACCAATCTGAGAAGACACACAAGCAGTCTTGCGTAATGTAGTTGGGATGAGCACACCCTCAATCATATGGTCGTCAAAAGTTCTGAACCTTGTTTTGAATGTGCCGTCGCTACTCATTTGAGTGGTATCAATCGAAAGTGCTGGTAAAGTGAAGTGCTCCACTAATTTTTTTCGTAAATCCAGGCTTAAATTGGTCATTTCGTCAAAGCTATGCGCATGTTTTTGCCATAACCATTCAACAATCTGCTTTACCCTAAATGGTTTTTCTTCCATTTTTGCAATAAAACGTTCAATCTCTACGACCTCTACTGCCCTGATATTTGGTCTTGTTTTCTCCATACTGCAAAGATACTTGATCAGTCTGTTAACATTCAATTATTTCCATTGAAAACTCAATAAAAGACCTTAATTTAGACATCTTAAAACTTAAATCAACAATTATGAGAAAATTATGCTTTTTGACCCTGATATCAATAGGTGCATTCTTGTCAGTAAATGCCCAAACAAGTCCATTGAATGATTATTTAGGAAAATATGTCTTTGCAGAAGGTAGTCCGGTAGCCGAAGTGTCTTTAACGCTAGAAGATTCTAGTTTAGTGATTAACTCAGCAATGGGTTCTACACCACTAGAGAAAAGAGGGGTGGATAGTTTTTATTTAGCACAATATGATGCATTGGTGATTTTCAAAAGAAAAGACGGCAAGATGGTTGAATCAATTAGCATTATGGTGCAAGGCCAAGAATTAGTGGGCAAGAAAGAAGCAAGTCCTATGGCCTTAAAAGAGGATGAGTTCTACACTAGATTTTGGATGAAACAAAACTACTAGAAAGTTTTAAAATTCCATTGACGCTAATGCTTCAAACGGAATTGTTTGTTGTGTACCAGTAGTTAAGTTTTTTAGAGTACATACTTTTTTACTCAATTCATCGGATCCGATGATGATGATATTTGGAATGCCTTTCTTTTCGGCATATTTAAATTGCTTGTCGAATTTACTTTTGTCAGGGTAGATTTCACAAGCAATTTTTTTTGCTCTTAAAGTCCCCATTAAATGGTATGCTTCTTTCGCTTCTTCTTCCCCTAAATTAAAAAATAAAATAGTCGTATGTTGCTCTACTGAAGCAGGAAAAAGATTTTTTTCCTCTAGTACATCATAAATACGATCCACGCCAAAGCTAATACCCACGCCAGGTACATTCGGAACACCAAATAAACTTGTTAAGTCATTGTACCTTCCACCGCCACCAATACTTCCCATCTCTGCGTCGATTGCTTTTACTTCAAAAATTAATCCAGTATAATAATTCAAGCCTCTTGCTAAAGTAAAATCTGCTACTAAATTTTTAGCCAATCCGCTTTGAGCATGATAGTCTAAAACATATTGTATTTCTTCAATTCCTTTTGTGGCATTTTCATTGCCTTTTAATAGCAGACCAAGTTGCGTTAATTTTGCTTCGTTGGTTCCTTTGATTTCCAAATAGGCTTGAATTGTTTTTTGTTGTGCTGCAGTAAATCCTTTATGCACTAATTCTTCTGCTACTTTTTCCCAGCCTATCTTATCTAATTTGTCAATGGCAATGGTTAAGTCAATCATTTTATCGGCTCCACCACAAACCTGTGCTAGGCCTAATAATATTTTACGGTTGTTTATTTTAACTTCTACTTCTAATTGTAGTTGCTTAAAAACGGTTAAGTAAATAGCGGTTAATTCTACCTCGTTTAATAAGCTATCAGACCCAACAATATCCGCATCACATTGGTAGAACTCTCTATACCTTCCTTTTTGAGGTCGATCTGCTCTCCAAACTGGTTGAATTTGGTAACGCTTAAAAGGAAAACTAAGGGATCCATGATGCATGGCTACATACCTTGCAAAAGGAATGGTTAAATCATACCTTAGTGCTCTTTCTGTAATTTGAGTGCTAGATTTTCCTTCCAATATTTTTTGAAATCCTTCCCCTGTAGCTGCTGCTTTTTGTGGGTTATCCAAGCCGTTGTTTAAAATTTTAAAAATCAGTTTATCGCCTTCCTCTCCATATTTTCCCATCAGTGTATTCAATTGTTCCATGGCGGGCGTTTCCAGTGGCTGAAATCCATATAATTCAAATACCGTCCGAATAGTTTGGAAGATATACTGTCTTTTTTGAACAGTCGCTGCGTTGAAATCTCTTGTGCCTTGTGGTAAAGAAGGATTACTCATGAACTCAATTTGTTTGTAAAGATAATTTTTTAAATCGTTACCATGTTAATTGTTTAATTTGCTTGTCAAAATTGCCCTATATGGAAGAAAGAGAAAAATCTGAAAGGTCTTATCGTTTTTTTAGACGAATTTATGACTTCTCCATGTCTACACTGATTCTTGGAATTGGCGTACTCTTGTTTGGCGCCAAGTACTTCAAAATGGATATGGTCTTGAATATTGACAATGATTTTAGACTCATTTTTGGCACTTTGTGCCTGGTTTACGGCGGATTTAGGCTATTCAGAGCCATCAAACAAGATTATTAATGCTATCAAGCAACAACCTAGTGACTATGCGCCCCTTTTTAATTGGATGGATTTATGTATTGTTATTGGCTTCATGCAATCCGACACCCGAAAAGACCAGAGATACCCCAAATTCAGGGTTGATTCGCATCTCTGTGGAGGAAAGTTTTAGACCCTTTATGGAGGAGCAGTTAAAAGTCTTTTTGGCAAGTAATCCCGAGGCTCAGATTGAGGCTAGTTATAAATCTGAGATCGATTGCTTTAAAGATTTAGCCAATGACAGCACAAGGATGATTTTTGTTACTAGAGGCTTAACAAAGCAGGAACAAGTTGCCTATAAAAAAAGCCTCAGTTTCAATCCAAATTTTGCCATTCTTGCTTACAATGCAGTGGCGGTATTGATTCATAAATCGGCAAAGGATTCAGTATTTAGCTTAGAAGCCTTAAGTCAAAGGCTCACCGGTAAGTCCAATAAAGAAGTGGTGATGGATGGCAATAATTTAACAGGGATCATTCGATTTTTAAAAGATAGTTTAGCAAAAGACATCCCTTTGGGCAAAAACGTGGTGTCTGCAAAAGGAAGTAGAGAAGTGATAGACTATATCGCTACACATGATGATGCCATTGGGTTTGTGGGAATGAACTGGATTGGAGATGGATATGATCCTGCCCAAGTTGAATTACGTAAAAAAGTAAAATTGGGCTTAGTAGAATGTACACAATGCATTGAAAAAGGGTATTTTTCAAAACCATCACCAGCAACGATTAGTAAAGCGCAATATCCCCTTACTTTACCCATCTATTATATTTTAAAAGAAAATGCAGCAGGCCTAGGTACAGGTTTTTTAAATTTTCTAAGCTTGGAAAGAGGGCAGTTGATTTTTAAGCGTTCGTTTTTAGTACCAGCAAAAATGGGCTTTAAAAAAAGGAATAGTTTGCTAGAATAGTTAAAAAAGCTAACAAGTTTTAGTAGAATTAACTAAAATTTAAAGTGATTTCTTGCAAAAAAATCAATATTTTAGCCATCCCTAAGTAGAATCCTAAAGGACTCGCTTTAGCATCCCTGTTTTTTTCGAATTGATTCGCGAAATGAGGGTTTTGGAACAAGTATATTTTATAAAATACAAAAACACTGTGATGAAAAAATTGGTTGTATTGATGTTGGCAGTATCATTTGCATTAACTGGTGTTAATGCTCAAGTACCTGTATCTCCATTAAACGAGGGATTGAAATTGTTGCGTTACGAAAAAAACAAATCTGCTTTAGCATTTTTTAAAGACGCATATGAGAAAAACGCTAAAGATCCAGAAACCATATTTTGGTATGGTCAAGCGATCTTATCTCAAAATGGCGCAGGTACGCCAGATCAAGCGTTTGTTCAAGCTACAAAAGAATTGTATCAAAAAGCTGCAACCGAATTAGGCAATAATGCATGGATTTTAGTAGGAACTGCGCATGTGCAATTGTTAGAAGCTGGGGAAAAGGCAGACCTAAATGCAATCAAGCAGACTTTAGAAGTTGCCATAACAAGTACTTTAAATACAAAGGGTAAATTCAAAGGAAAGCCAAGTCAAGAAATTGTGAATGCCATTGGTTACATCCACTCTGAAGTGCCTTCTAGCGTTGGCGATCATCGTTATGCGATAGACAAATTAAAGGAAACAATTTCTGCCTACGAAGGCACTCCTGTGTTGCCAACTATGTTTGTTAATTTGGGTATCAACTACCTTAAATTAGGTGGTGAAAATGGTGGTGAAGCGGTAACTGCATTCTTGGAGTCTATCAATAGAGATCCACAAAACGCTTATCCTTATTATAGAATTGGTAAAGTATATCAAACACAAAATAACTTAGAGTCTTTTGATGAATATTTTAAAAAGTCTTTATCTGTAGATCCTAAATTCGCACCAACTTATTTTGCCTTGTATCAATATTATGCAGACAAGAATACGGAAACTGCAAAGACGAATCTTGATTTGTTCTTGCAATATGCAGACAAGGATCCAGCTTTGGATATCTTTAATGCTGATTATTTGTTCCGTGCTGGTCAATATGATGCTTCATTGGCAAAAGTGAAGGAGATGGAAGCTTCTATTGGAATTAAAGCTTTACCTCGTATTGGCGTGTTGTTGGCTTATAACTATGACCGTAAAGGAGATTCAGTTCAGGCTAAAACCTATATCGAACAATTTATCACTACAAGTGCGGCGGACAAAGTCCTTAATACGGATTATGAACTTGCTGTAAAAGTATTGTCTAAATTCAGCGGGAATGAGGCTGTTTTAGCTGGCCTACTTGATAAGGCAATTGCGGCAGATACGGCTAAGGTTAATAAATTGAAATATTACAAATTAGGGGCAGATATGTTTGAAAAATCAAATATGTATGTAGATGCTTTAAAATGGAATACGAATTATTTTAACCTTAGAGGCATCAAAGACGAATTGTACTATTACAAGTTGTCTAGTGTTGCTTACAGTGCCAAGGATGGCCTTGCTACCACTGAAATTGCTAAACAATACATCACTGCTTTCCCTGATCGTCAAAATGGGTATTCATTCAATGTAAAAGGGGCTCAATTGATTGATACAGCTAATAAATTAGGCATCGTTTTTCAAGCGGCAACCCAACAAAATGAGTTTATGTTGAAAGATCCTGTTAAAAACAAGCAGGGCTTGGTCAATACTTATTACCTAATGATGGGTTATTTTAATGAAATGAAAGATTTAGAAAAAGCGATAGGCATGTGTGATAAAGTATTGGAACTAATGCCTGGGGAGGCTCAAACTGTAAAAATTAAAGAAAGCTTGGTTAAGAACTGGGAAATCTTGAAAAAGATGCAAGGCAATCAAAAGCCTACCCCAGATACCCCATCTCAAAATTAGCACTAGATTAACCCCTTTTTAGTCCTCTAAAGGCGATTAAAAAAAGATGATAAAAACTCCCCATAATTGGGGAGTTTTTAGTTTAAACAAGTTCCTTTGCGTATTTTTGCGGCACCTAAAAGACTTCGAAATGAATAGTGCTGCCAATTACTTACCAATCGTATTGCAAATATTGTTTGCAGGTGGCTTTGTAGCCATCATGATTTTGGTCTCTAGCTTAGTAGGCCCTTCCCGAAAAACATCAGACAAATTAGAAAATTTTGCGAGTGGAATTGAATCTCATGGAGATGCAAGATCACCTATGGCCATTAAATATTTTTTAGTAGCCATCTTGTTTGTATTGTTTGATGTAGAAGTTATTTTCTTTTATCCATACGCAGTAAATTTTAAAAGTTTAGGCTGGGCTGGATTTTTCGAAGTGGTTTTATTTGTTGGATTTTTCTTGGTAGGCTTTGTCTATATCATCAAGAAAGGAGCACTAAAATGGGAAGATTAATTTTTTAAAATATAATGCATAAATTATGCGTCCAGTAAGATTTAACATACATCCAAAAGAAGCAGAAATTGCTGATGCAATTGGAATGGGTAAAGCACCAGACGGTGTTCCAGGTGATGGATTTTTTGCTACACAATTGAGTTCTGTTGTAGGACTTGCGCGTAAAAATTCTTTATGGCCTTTGCCTTTTGCAACATCATGTTGTGGTATTGAATTCATGGCAACTATGGCATCGCACTATGACTTATCTCGTTTTGGTTCGGAGCGTGTAGGCTTCTCTCCACGTCAATGTGATTTATTAATGGTGATGGGCACTATCGCAAAAAAAATGGCACCAGTATTAAGACAAGTCTATATTCAAATGGCAGAGCCACGTTGGGTGATAGCTGTGGGTGCTTGCGCATCTAGTGGTGGTATTTTTGATACTTATAGCGTATTGCAAGGGATTGATCAAGTGATTCCAGTAGACGTCTATGTGCCAGGCTGTCCTCCAAGACCAGAAGCGATTATTGATGGCTTCATGAAAATACAAGACCTGGTTGGACAAGAAAGCATTCGCCGTAGAAATAGCGAACAATACAAAGCATTATTAAATAGTTATGGCATTCAATAGCCAACACTTAATTCTTACAATATGTCGTTAAGTAACGAAATAGTTCAAGAAAAATTAATTGCAAAATTTGGCGATCAAGTGTCGCAATTTGCAACTAGTTATGGTATGCTTTCTTTTGAATCTCCAAAGGAGATCAATTTGAAAGTATTACAATTTTTATATGATGAGCCAAGTTTAGAATTTATATTTTTAACAGATATCTGTGCAGTCAATTATCCTAATCAAAAAGGAGCAGAATTAGTGGTGGTGTATCATCTGCATAATTTAAAAGAGAATATTAGATTACGTTATTCTGTAAGCACTTCATTGGAAAATACAGATGTGTATACGGCCACTAAATTATTTGAATCCGCTAATTGGATGGAGCGTGAGACCTATGATTTTTTTGGTATCAACTTTGTAGGTCATCCTAATTTGAAACGCATTTTGAATGTGGATGAGATGGATTATTTTCCTTTAAGAAAAGAATTTCCATTAGAGGATCAAACAAGAATTGACAAGGATGACGAAATGTTTGGTAGAGGATAATTAATTATAAAATCAAGGTATAACTAAATATACAATGGAACACAATCACATTACATTACCAGAAGGCTCAATCGAGAAAACCACGACCACTTTAAATATTGGACCTACGCATCCTGCCACACACGGTGTATTCCAAAATATCATGGAAGTGGACGGTGAGCGTGTCGTTTCATCTGAGCAAACTGTTGGTTATATTCACCGTGCATTTGAGAAATTGGCAGAAAGAAGACCCTTGTATCAAATTACAACGATCACCGATCGTTTGAATTACTGTAGTAGCCCTATCAACAATATGGGATGGCATATTACATGTGAAAAATTCTTACAGATAGAAACACCTAAACGTGTCGATTATTTACGTGTGATCATTATGGAATTAGCGCGTATATCGGATCACTTAATTTGTAATTCTATTGTGGGTGTGGATACTGGCGCCTACACTGGATTTTTATATGTGATGCAGTATCGCGAATTGATTTATGAAATCTATGAAGAGATCTGCGGATCTAGATTGACAACGAATATGGGACGTATAGGTGGCTTTGAAAGAAATTTCACCAACACTGCATTTACAAAATTAGAGAAGTTCCTAAACGAATATCCAAAAGTGCTTAAAGAATTTGAGAGCTTGTTTACAAGAAATAGAATTTTTATGGAGCGTACACAAGGCACGGGTGGTATCAGTGCTGAGCGTGCCATGAATTATGGATTTACAGGTCCAAATTTAAGAGCAGCAGGGGTAGACTACGATGTTCGTGTGCACCAACCTTATAGCAGCTACCAGGATTTTAATTTCACCGTACCTGTTGGAACAACAGGCGACAACTATGATCGTTTTTTAGTGCGTAATGCAGAAATGTGGGAGAGTATTTCTATCATCAAACAAGCTTATGAAAAAGTGCAAGCTTTTAAAGGAGCAGATGCAGAAGTCTACCACGCGGATGTGCCTGAATACTACCTTCCTAAAAAAGAAGATGTGTATACAAAGATGGAAGCATTGATTTGGCATTTTAAAATTATCATGGGAGAGATAGATTTGCCAAAAGGTCAAATTTATTGTCCAGTAGAAGGGGGTAATGGAGAACTTGGTTTTTACTTAATCAGTGATGGTGGAAGAACGCCGTTTAGATTGCATTTTAGAAGACCATGTTTTATTTACTATCAAGCCTATCCAGAATTAATTAAGGGTGGCATGTTAAGTGACGCCGTGGTGACCATGAGTAGTTTGAATTTAATTGCTGGAGAATTAGACGCATAAAATAAAAAAGAAATTTTCGATATGACCTATACTTTTAATGAAACACAAATGACCGAGCTGAATCGCTTGGTAGCACATTATCCGGAAGGGAAACAAAAAAGTGCATTGTTGCCTGCCTTGCATCTTGCACAAGACAGTTTCGATGGCTGGTTGCCTACTGAGTTAATGGACTACGTTGCTAGTTTATTACATATTGAGCCGATCGAAGTGTATGAAGTAGCAAGCTTTTACAGCATGTTTAATTTAAAGCCTGTTGGAAAATTCATTTTTGAAGTATGTCAAACAGGTCCTTGTATGATAAGTGGATCAGATGACATCATTGCTTATATCCAACAACAATTAGCCATCAAGCCAGGAGAGACCACTCAAGATGGTGTGTTCACTTTAAAATTAGTAGAATGTCTTGGTGCTTGTGGATACGCACCAATGATGCAAGTGGGTAAGATTTTTAGAGAACATTTAACCAAAGAAAAGGTAGACAGTATTATTGCTGAATACAGAGCAACTGTAACAAAATAAAATCACTAAACGCGTTAAAAATATTCAAATGGGTATAAAACTATTACTAGATAAAGCAAATGTACCGGGGATCCGCGGTTACGAAGTATATCGTCGTGAGGGCGGTTACCGTAGTGTAGAAAAAGCTTTGAAGGAAATGAATCCCGAATCTATTGTGGAGGAGGTCAAGAAAAGCGGATTAAGAGGAAGAGGTGGTGCAGGTTTCCCAACAGGTATGAAATGGAGTTTTATTGCAAAGCCAGAAGGTGTGCCACGTCACTTGGTTTGTAATGCAGACGAAAGCGAGCCAGGCACATTTAAGGATCGTTACTTGATGGAATTTTTACCGCATTTATTATTGGAAGGATTGATTGTGTCAAGTTTTGCTTTAGGTGCTAATGATACTTACATTTATATCAGAGGAGAGTATGCTTGGATTACGGATATTTTAGAGGAAGCCATCAATGAAGCAAAAGCAAATGGTTGGCTAGGAAAAAATATTTTAGGAACAGGATTTGAATGTAATATTTATGTACATCGTGGTGCAGGGGCATATATCTGTGGAGAGGAAACTGCATTGATTGAGTCTTTAGAAGGCAAGCGTGGCAACCCACGTATCAAGCCTCCTTTCCCGGCAATACAAGGTGTATGGCAACGTCCAACCGTGGTGAACAATGTAGAGACATTGGCAGCGATTGTGCCCATTATTAATATGGGTGGCGAGGAATATGCAAAGATTGGAGTTGGAAGATCCACAGGAACAAAATTAATTTCTGCATGTGGTAATATAAATAAGCCTGGGGTGTATGAAATTGATATGACCATCTCGGTAGAAGAATTTATTTATAGCGATGAATATTGCGGAGGCATTAAAGGCGGCAAGCAATTAAAAGCATGTATCCCAGGAGGATCCTCTGTGCCAATTTTACCTGCTAATTTATTATTAAAAACAGCGACTGGCGAAACACGTTACATGAACTACGAAAGTTTAAGTGATGGGGGATTTGCAACAGGCTCTATGTTAGGTTCTGGTGGGTTCATTGTATTAGACGAGGATCAATGTATTGTAAAGAACACATTGACCTTAGCTCGTTTTTACCGTCATGAAAGTTGCGGTCAATGTTCTCCATGCAGAGAAGGCACAGGCTGGATGGAAAAAATATTACACAAGATTGAACATGGGCATGGTACCATAGCAGACATTGATTTATTATGGGATATTCAAAGAAAGATAGAAGGGAATACCATTTGTCCATTAGGTGATGCAGCTGCATGGCCTGTTGCTGCGGCTATTCGTCATTTCCGTGATGAATTTGAGTGGCATATCAATAACCCAGTTTTATCACAAACAAGCAATTTCGGTTTACAACACTATGCAGATCCAATTCATGTACCTGCATAACATAGAAATATAAACTATGAGCGAACAAAATTTATTTAAAGTAACAATCGACAACATTACCATTGAAGTTCCAGCAGGAACGACAGTGTTACAAGCTGCACGATTGATTGGTGGTCAAGTTGCTCCACCTGCGATGTGTTTTTATAGCAAATTGGAAGGCAGTGGTGGCAAGTGTAGAACTTGTTTGGTAGAAGTATCAAAAGGTTCAGAGAAAGATCCAAGACCAATGCCTAAGTTAGTTGCGTCTTGTCGTACCACCGTGATGGACGGAATGGAAGTAAAAAACATCACAAGTGAAAAAGTATTGGATGCAAGAGCCGGTGTGGTGGAGTTTTTATTATTGAATCACCCATTGGATTGTCCTATTTGTGATCAGGCTGGAGAATGTCATTTACAAGATTTAAGTTTTGATCATGGTAAAGCTGAAACACGTTATGAATTTCAAAGAAGGACTTTTGAAAAGCATGATTTAGGCAAGAATATACAATTGCATATGACGCGTTGTATCTTATGTTATCGTTGTGTATTCACTGCAGATCAATTAACGAATAAAAGAGTACACGGGATTTTAGACAGAGGCGACCATGCAGAAATTGCCACACATATTGAAAAGAGTTTAGACAATGAATTTATAGGAAACGTGATTGATGTATGTCCGGTGGGTGCATTGACGGACAAAACATTCCGATTTAAAAATCGTGTATGGTTCTTAAAACCAATGGATGCACACCGAGATTGTCCAACTTGTTCTGGAAGAGTGACTTTATGGAACAGAGGCGACGAAGTGTATAGAGTGACTGCAAGAAAAGACCAATGGGGAGAGATAGAAGATACACCAGATGGCAAACCAGGATGGATTTGTAATACCTGTCGTTTTGATAAAAAGGAAACTGCAGATTGGATCATCGAAGGGCCTCGTGAAATTAGCAGACAGTCTGTAATTGCACAAGGGCATTATGCGGGTCAAATTGGTACGACAAAACCAACAGAAATTTTCGCAGCAGTGAATGATGGCAGAACGCCACATTTATTGATGGACATTCATGATGAAAGTGAAGTGAATCAACCGAATGTTCATTTAGGGCAAATTCAAGGACCTTCTCGTGGGGATACATTTAACACAAACAATACTCATAAAGCATAATTATATTAGCATGACAATTCTTGCATTTGATTGGGGGCTGGTGATAGAAAAATTAATATTGATTGCCGTGGTTGTTTTCGGTAGTCTAGGCATTGCTTTGTATACCACTTTTGGAGAAAGAAAAGTAGCTGCCATTTTACAAGATCGTCCGGGTCCTAATAGGGCTGGTCCTTTTGGATTGTTACAACCACTAGCCGATGGTATCAAATTGATCATGAAAGAAGAGATCATTCCAACAGCAGCCAACAAGTGGTTATTTATTTTGGGTCCAGCATTAGCAATGACTGCTAGTTTAATGACTTGTGCTGTGATTCCTTGGGGTTCTGATATTGAATTATTTGGTCGGAAAATCGCCTTACAAATTGCAGATATCAATATTGGTATTTTGTATGTTTTTGCAGTAGTGAGTATGGGAGTATATGGTATTATGATTGGTGGATGGGCATCTAATAATAAGTTTTCATTGATGTCCTCTTTAAGAGCAGCATCACAAGCCATTAGCTATGAATTAGCGATGGGCCTAGCCTTGATTGCTTTATTAATGACCACGGGGTCATTAAGTTTAAAGACCATTGTAGAACAACAAATACAAGGCAACTGGTGGAATATTGTGTATCAACCTTTGGGCTTTTTATTATTTTTCATTGCAGCATTGGCAGAATGTAATAGAACACCATTTGATTTACCCGAGGCAGAGAATGAATTGAACTTTGGATACCACCAGGAATATTCTTCTATGAAATTGGGCTTCTATTTGTTTGCAGAATATATCAATATGATTATGAGTAGCGCTATTATGGCGTCGATGTATTTTGGTGGTTACGATTTGCCATTCTTTGATGAGTCCACAGTGGCGCCTAATATTGCAGCGATGATTGGTGTAGGGACGCTGTTAATTAAAATCGTTTTATTCGTTTTCTTATTCATGTGGATTCGCTGGACCATCCCGCGTTTCAGGTATGATCAATTAATGAACTTAGGATGGAAGACGATGATTCCATTGGCGCTTTTTAATTTATTAATTACGGGTGCTTTAATCCTAGCTAACTTATAATTTTTTTAAATCATTGTATAAAGACATGCAACCATTAACCAACAAAGCACAAGCCGTAAGCAGAGATCCCATGACCTTTTGGGAGCGCTTGTATTTGATTAATATCATTAAAGGGATGTTCATCACTTTTAGTCATATGTTTAAAAAACAACCGACTACACGTTATCCCGAAGAGAAGCGCGCATTCAGTCCTGTATTTAGAGGTCTGCATGTATTAAATAGAGACGAAGAGGGAAGGGAGCGTTGTACAGCATGTGGTTTATGTGCAGTGGCTTGTCCTGCAGAAGCCATTACAATGGAAGCTGCAGAGCGTGAAATAGGAGAAGAGCATTTATATAGAGAAGAGAAGTATGCTGCAAAATATGAAATCAATATGTTGCGTTGTATTTTCTGTGGCTTATGTGAAGAAGCTTGTCCAAAAGATGCCATTTATTTAAGTGAAACATTTGCCCCTGCAAATTACACCCGTAAAGGATTTATTTATGGCAAACCCGATTTATTAATCCCAAATCCAATGACCGAAGCAAGTGATTTAGCTTTGGCAAGAGGAGTAGAAGCATAACCAATACTATGAGTACAGTAGACGTTTTATTTTATCTATTATCTGCATTTGCAATTGTAAGTGCTACAATGGTATTAATTAGTAAGAATCCAATACATAGTGTATTGTGGTTGATCTTAGTATTCTTTGCAATTTCTGGGCACTATATTTTATTGAATGCGCAATTTTTAGCCATTGTCAATATCATTGTATACGCGGGTGCTATTATGGTATTGTTCTTATTTGTGATCATGTTAATGAATATCAAAAAAGATGCAGAACCACAAAAGCAATTATTGGTGAAATTAACTGGTGTAGTAGCAGCTGGTAGTTTACTTACTTTATTGATTGCAGTGGTGAAACAGACGACTCAAATTCAAGACAAGCAAGTTTTATTAAAAGAGGGCAGCATTGGTTTAATTCACCCATTAGGGCAAGCATTGTTTACTGACTATGTGATTCCTTTTGAGATAAGCAGTGTTTTATTCTTAAGTGCGATGGTTGGCGCAGTCATCATTGGAAAAAAATAATCATAAATAAAATCATTAGAGATGTCTATACAGTATTATATCATTTTATGTTTGACTTTGTTTAGCATTGGTGTCGTTGGGGTATTGACCCGTCGTAATGCCATCATCGTATTCATGTGTATTGAATTAATGTTAAACGCAGTGAACTTATTATTAGTGGCATTTTCAAAAATGTACCACGGAGCGGCTTTGCAAAGCGCAGCCAATACCACAGCAGGTATTGATGCACAAATTTTTGTATTCTTCATTATGGTGGTCGCTGCGGCAGAAGTGAGTGTTGGATTGGCCATCATTGTAATGATGTATCGCAATACACATTCTGTAGACATCAATTTCTTAAACAGATTAAAGAATTAATTCATTCCACATGAAAACAATAATAGGATTGATCGTTTTATGGCCCTTAGCTGGATTTTTACTCAACGGTTTAGGTCGTAATATTTGGAGTAAAAAAACCATTGCAACACAAGCTACTGGGTATGTTTTTGCTTCTTTTATTTTTAGTTTGTTGGCCTTCTGGAATGTGCAAGATCAAGGTGCAATCGTGGTGCATTATTTTGATTTCATCAATACCAATACTGTCAAAATTCCTTTTGACTTTAGAGTGGATGCCTTGTCAAGTTTATTTTTATTAGTGATCACGGGTGTGGGCACATTGATTCACTTATATTCTACGGCCTATATGCATGAGGAGACGGCACCCCATTATGCGCGCTATTTTGCCTATTTAAACTTATTTATCTTCTCTATGCTTTTATTGGTATTGGGAGATAATTATGTGATTATGTTTATTGGATGGGAGGGTGTAGGACTTTGTTCTTATTTATTAATTGGGTATTGGTTTACAAATACAACTTATAATAATGCTGCTAAGAAAGCATTCATTATGAACAGAATTGGTGACTTAGGCTTTTTATTAGCCATCTTCTGGTTGATTGTGAGATTAGGCACAGTGAGTTACGGAGAAGTTTTAACTGCAGAAAGTTTAGCAAAATTATCTAGTACGGATATTACCGCAATCACTTTATTATTATTTGTTGGAGCAATGGGTAAGAGTGCTCAAATTCCTTTGTATACATGGCTTCCTGATGCGATGGCTGGTCCAACACCAGTTTCTGCTTTGATCCATGCTGCAACGATGGTGACTGCAGGTATTTATATGATCACTAGAACAAATATTTTTTATACTCATAGTGAAATTGCACAAACAGTGGTCGCGATTATTGGTATTAGTACTGCTTTATTAGCTGCTACGATTGCGATCAAACAAAATGATATTAAAAAAGTATTGGCATACTCCACAGTGAGTCAATTGGGTTATATGTTTCTTGGCCTAGGTGTAGGTGCTTATTCGGGTGCCGTATTTCATGTGATCACCCACGCTTTCTTTAAAGCATTGTTATTCTTGGCTGCAGGGTCTGTGATTCACGCCATGCATCATGAACAAGATATTCGTAAGATGGGTGGATTGAAATCCAAATTACCTATTACACATATCACTTTCTTAATAGGATGTATTGCTATTGCTGGAGTACCTCCTTTTAGTGGGTTCTTCTCTAAAGACGAAATCTTAGCAGCGGCTTACGCTAAAAATCCAATTTATTGGTTCCTTGGATTGATTGGAGCAGCAATGACTGCATTTTATATGTTCCGTTTATATGCAACCACTTTCTTGGGACAATTTAGAGGTACGGAAGCACAAGCAAGTCATCTACATGAAAGCCCTGTAAGCATGACTATCCCATTAATTATATTAGCTGTTTTAAGTGCCTTTGGAGGTGCAATGGGTGTGCCAGAAATACTAGGCGGCCATCATTGGTTAGGACAGCATTTGTCCAGCATCATTGGAGCAGAACATGCCTTGCATTTATCTCATACCACAGAGTGGATATTAATGGGAAGCTCTGTTACGATTGCATTATTGGCTTTATTGATTGCAATTAGCAAATACAGTAAACAAGCAGACGGAGAACCACAAACAGCATTGGGTAAATTTTTATACAATAAGTGGTTGGTGGACGAATTATACGAAAAGGCAATTGTGCAACCATTGAATCGTTTTGCTGGCTTCTTAAAAGAAGTCATAGAGAAAAATGTCATTGATGGCTTTGTAAATGGCACCGGGAAAATAGTGCAGTACGGGGCAAGACAAACACGTTTAATACAGAGTGGTCAAGTAGGGTATTATATTTTATTTATGGTGTTGAGTATCGTATTGTTATTCCTAATATGGTTTAATGATCTTGCCATCACTCGATTCTTTCATAATTTGATTCAATAAACTTTTAGCAATAATGGTATTACTTTCAATTCTATCTATTCCGTTTATCGCAGCAATCATTTTGCTATTTGTCAAACCTAATGAAAAGGCAAATTATATTGCAATTGCATCAACTGGTATAACCTTAGCACTTGCATTGAATATTGCATTCAATGGTGCAGCTAATTTTGATGCAAGCTGGATACCAAGCATCAATGCAAGATTTGTTTTAACAGCAGATGGCTTGTCTAAAATTTTACTTTTATTGACAGGGATTAGTTTCCCTGCTATATTCATTGCGACTTCTAAAAATGAAATTAAAAATAGAGCTCAATTTTTATCATTGATGTTATTTACACAAACAGGATTACTGGGTGTGTTTTTAGCAGGTGATGCCTTGTTATTTTATTTTTTCTGGGAATTGGCATTGATTCCAGTGTATTTTCTTTGTTCAATTTGGGGGGGAGAGAAGCGTGTTGCGGTGACTTTTAAATTCTTTATCTATACTTTCTTAGGATCTTTATTCATGTTGATTGGCATCATTTTGGTATACACGCATACTGCTGACCAAAGCTTCGCGATACAAGCATTTAAACAAGCTACTTTATCATCTGGACAGCAATTGACTGCATTTGCATTGTTCTTTACTGCATTTGCCATTAAGATGCCGATCTTCCCATTACACACATGGCAGCCAGACGCCTATGAACAATCGCCTACTGCTGTGACCATGGTGTTGAGTGCGGTGATGGTTAAGATGGGTTTATATGGTGTAATGAGATGGTTAATGCCATTGTTTCCAGATGCATTTAGCGCGCATTCAAATTTCGTTGTCACCCTTTCTGTAATAGGAATTCTTTATGCTTCTTTTATTGCCATTCGCCAGGATGATATGAAGCGCTTGATTGCTTACTCATCGATTGCGCATATTGGCTTGATGAGTGCTGCTTTATTTACCAATACCCAAATTGGTGTTCAAGGTGTTTTGATACAATTATTTTCACACGGAATAAATGTATTAGGTCTTTGGGTCATCGCTGACATCATAGAGCAACAAACAGGCGCAAGATCTTTAAAAGAGATGGGTGGTCTTGCTAAACAAAATCCAACATTGGCTATTTTGCTTGTAGGATTTGCATTCGCCAATATCGCATTGCCATTAACCAATGCATTTGTGGGCGAGTTTTTAATGTTCAATAGTTTATTTCAGTTCAATCCTTGGATAGCTGCTGCTGCTGGCATAAGTGTTGTTTTGGCAGCCATCTATACTTTGAATATGGTACAAAAATGTGCTTATGGCGAAGTGAGTGAAAAAATGAATAAGATGCAATCTCCAAATGTGCCTGCACAGTTTGTATTGATTGTATTGTTAGTTGTAGTGATTATTTCTGGAGTATATCCTGCTCCATTATTTAATTTAACTTCAGATACATTACAACAATTGTTTATCAAATAATTAAATGAATTTATAATGAACGCAATTATTGCTTCGGCTTTTTTAGGTGTAATAATGATGTTTGCTTCTTGGATCTTTGACAACGAGCAGACGCATACACGCATTGCATTGGCAGGATTATTGGCGTTAATTGTAGCCAATGTCTTACAATTAAACGGCATCTATACCATTCCAGTGGATTATAAGGGGTTGCTTTCATTCACGCAGTTTGGATTATATGTGAATACCATTTTATTTATTTTAACTTTTTTGTATGTATGGTTGAATGGAGATGAGATTGCAAAAATCGGAAATCATGCAGCAGATTTTTATGCCTTATTTTTCTTTGTATTATGCGGCGCAAGTATCCTGACCTCTTTCAATAATTTATTAATGTTATTTATAGGTATTGAAATTTTATCTATCCCATTGTACATTTTAACTGGTTCAGACAAGAAGAACCTGAACAGCAACGAAGCTGCTTTGAAATATTTTTTAATGGGCGCCTTTTCCACAGGTATATTTTTATTAGGCATCACTTTTATATACGGAGCAACTGGTACATTCCAATTGCTTAATCCAAGCGTGAATCCTGCAACAGGCATGGTGAGAGAACAGCTCATGCAATCTGCCGGGTTAATTTTAATTTTTGTTTCTTTTAACTTTAAGGTTTCTGCTGCGCCGTTTCATTTTTGGACACCAGACGTGTATGATGGTGCACCAACCGTGTTTACTTCTTTTATGGCAACGATTGTTAAAGCCACTGCAATCATTGCATTTGTGGTCTTGTTTCATAGTCAATTTAAAGCACTAGGCTATGCTTGGGAATTATTATTGACTTTTGTTTTAATCTCCACTTTATTTGTAGGAAATATTACTGCTGTTTTTCAGCGCAGTGTAAAACGCATGTTGGCCTATTCAAGTATTGCTCAAGTTGGTTTTATGCTTTTTGCCTTATATGGTCCTAATAATTTTGCCAACGAAGGCATCCTACTTTATATCATGGCTTATTCAATTGCAAGTATTGGCTTATTTGGGGTATTGATTAAAATGAAAGACTATAGTTTTGAAGCATTCAATGGCTTAGCTAAAAAAGAACCATTACTAGCAGGCATGACTACCCTGTTCTTAATGTCATTAGCAGGCATTCCACTTACTGGAGGATTCTTTGCCAAGTATTATATGCTTAACGCTGCGGTTCAA
Organism: Chitinophaga pinensis; assembly: GCA_945860605.1. Taxonomy (GTDB): domain Bacteria; phylum Bacteroidota; class Bacteroidia; order Chitinophagales; family Chitinophagaceae; genus Sediminibacterium; species Sediminibacterium pinensis_D. Next base: position 14,211 of record CAMAQL010000007.1, on the reverse strand, counting down.
TCAGGCATTGGGCTTTGGCTGGTGGTTGTAGCGATTCTTTTTGCTGCTATTAGTATCTACTATTATTTCAAATTGATTCAAGCAATGTATTTTTCCGAAGGCGAACCTGCAATACATGAAATGGAGCAGTCCTATAAGTATAAATTGCTTGTTTTTGCAATTTTGATACTAGGACTCGGTATTTTACCCAATGTATTCCTCTCTTATCTTTACTTTTAGCCGTTCCTCAAATAGATGTGCCTATAAGGAGGCACCTTATTTAATCTGTACTACCTTTAGGTACAGATAAAAAGAATTTATGACCTTACAGGACTCATTTATATTGGCTTGGCGCACCGTAAAGGGCAATAAGCTTAGAACTAGTATTACCGTAGCAATTATTGCTTTTGGTATCATGGCGCTCATAGGCATTATTACGGCCATCTCTGCAATGAACCAAAGTTTAAAAGAGAATTTCTCTTTCATGGGGGCGAACGCATTTACAATACGTTATAAGGAAATGAATGCAAGAATGGGTGGGCCGCCACAGGACGAGGAATTTTCTAAAACTAAGAAAGGACAGAAAGAAAAAAAATCAAATTTAGACAAGCCATTTAAATTGGAAGAGTCGCAGTATTTTAAAAATAATTATAGTTTTAATAGAGCCCAGGTAAGTGTGTACAGAAGAGCAAGTGGGGGCAATGAGATAGTCTATAAAAATTTAAAAACGAATCCACAGATTGGCATGTGGGGTGCAGATGAAAATTATTTAGCAGTCAATGGCTACCAACTTGCAGTGGGTAGAAACCTAAACGCAGTGGACCTCCAATCGGGACGCAATGTTTGTATGATTGGTAGCAGTGTGGCCACAAAATTATTCCCTAAAAATTCACAAAAAAGTATTGATAAAATTATTTTAGTTCAGGGTAAACCGTATCGTGTCATTGGCTTATTAAAAGCAAAGGGATCTAGTGCGATGCTAAGACAGGATGATATTGTAGTGACTTCATTGAAGAATGTACGTCAGTATCAGAACAGCAATCCTTCTTATCAATTAGGTGTGGCGGTAAACAATGTTGTTGAACTAGAACCTGCCATTGACGAAGCGATGTTGCAGATGAGAAAAGCAAGAAAATTAATTCCAACAGAGTCAGATAATTTTATCATAGACAAGAGCGATAAGTTTGCTCAATTGTTCATTGGTTTTTTAGCAGGTATTAGTGGCGCCGCTGGTGCCATTGGAATGATTACCTTAATTGGTGCTGCAATAGGCTTGATGAATATTATGTTGGTTGCTGTGAATGAAAGAACAAGAGAAGTGGGATTGATCAAGGCATTAGGTGGAAAGCGAAAAGACGTGCGTCGACAATTTTTATTTGAAAGTGTCATCATTAGTTTATTGGGTGCGGTATTTGGTATCTTATTAGGGGTACTGGTTGGAAATATATTTAGTGTGGTATTGAGCACGGGATTTGTTATTCCTTGGTTCTGGGTGATTACAGGTATTGTTATTTGTTCTGGGGTTGGATTGGCAGCAGGGATTTATCCCGCCATGAAAGCAGCTGCATTAAACCCAATTGATGCATTGAGATACGAATAAAAAAAACGCCTCCAAAATTTGGAGGCGTTTTTAATTAGAGTAGCTAAATCAATTAGACAAGCTAATTCATTTTATAATTCTTATTTAGGATCCAATGCTTGCTTGATTCTGTCTTGTAAGTCATTGATATGATTTACTGCAGTTGCTTCTGTAGCAGATGCTTTAGCAGCTTGCAATGAAGCAGAAAGTTTTTTCAATTGTGCTTTTGCTTCAGATACCACATCTGTATTTTCTACATCTGCACTTGGTGCGCCCAAACGAATCCCGATAGCAGATGATGCTGCTGAACTAGATGGGTTAAGCATTTCGTCTAATTGACTCACAAATGTTTTTTGTAAATTTCTACGATAGATATCTGCCTTGCTTACATCACTGAATAAACCTTTTCTTAAATCATCCATCATCTCATTCAATGCATAAGAACTTGCACCAAATCTTGTTTGACTTGTGGTGATACGATACAATCTGTTTTTATCTAACAATGATTTTAAAATACTTGTTTGAGTAGATTGCACGCGCTCATTACTTACTGGATTTGCAAACTTATTTAAGATAGATGCATCCAATAACCACTTAGGTGTAGTAAATAATTGTGTATGGAAAAATTGCATTGCTTGTTTTTGTAACGCAACAGTTGTTGGTGTATACACATCCCCTTTTTCTTCTACACTTTTAAATGTTTCTTGAACACCACCCACATTTCTTAACACGTGGCCCATGTATCTGCTAAATTGACCAACTACTTGACCATACATTTGACTTAAGTTTTCATAACGATCACCTTCTTCCTTGGTCCACTCTGGTAAGTTCACTAAGATTCTTTTCAAATTCTTAATACCATATTCACTTGCCAACATTGAATTATCACCTAAGTCTTCGGTTTGAGCTCTTGGGTCATCATTTCGACCTTCGCCACCAAACCATACTCTTGGGTTCTTGCTTAAATTATCAATAATCCATTTGTTATTGATCTTGCGATCTTCTTGTGCATCATTTTCACCAGTGTAAGTGTAACCCCACTGAATTGCCCATTTATCATAGTCACCTATTCTTGGGAATAATCCAGATTGTGCAATCTTATCTTCGGGCTGAGCCACATAGTTAAAGCGAGCATAGTCCATGATAGAGGCAGTGTGACCATTTGCTTCTACCCAAGTTTTATCTCTCAATTTTTCTACTGGCGTTTTACTTGAACTACCCATATTATGTCTCAATCCTATAGTGTGACCAATTTCATGAGAGGATACAAAACGAATTAAATTCCCCATTAATTCATCATCAAAATTCATTTTTCTCGCTGCTGGATCAACTGCAGCAGTTTGCACCATATACCAATCGTGTACTAAGCTCATTACATTGTGGTACCAACCTACATGGCTTTCTAAAATCTCACCACTACGAGGGTCATGCACTTGAGGACCATATGCATTTTCAATATCTGAAGCAAAATAACGAATCACAGAAAAGCGCGCATCTTCCAAGCTCATCGTGCTATCATTAGGCCATTCTTTACCTTGGATGGCATTTTTCCATCCTGCTTTTTCAAATGCTGCATTCCAGTCATTTACACCAGCGATCAAATATGGCACCCATTTTTTAGGCGTTGCAGGATCCACATAATAAATAATTGGTTTGATCGGCTCTACTAATTCGCCTCTTTTATATTTTTCTAGGTCTTGAGGCTTTGGCTCTAAACGATAACGAACAGCAAAAACTTGATTTTTTACTTTTTGTTGGTCATCAGAGTATTCCACAAAATTATCTGCAAAATAACCCACTCTTGAGTCAAATAAACGACGTCCCATTGGTGTTTTAGGCAACAATAAGATGGATGTATTCAATTCAAATGTAACAGCACCAGCGTTTGCAGCTGCTGGGATAAAGCTCCCACCTGCAGGACTGCCTGGCATTGGAGAACTAGCATTGTAAGTTTTTACCGTTTTAACCTCTATATTAATAGGGTAAGCCTTGATAGTTTCAATATAAGAACGATCAGAAGCAAGTCCAGATAGGTTAAAGTTTCTCTTCTCAAAACTGCTCAAACTAACGGCTTGGTTGTCTCCTTTAAAGAAGTCAGTTACGTCAATAATTGAACTAGAGGAGTCTTTTCCATAAGCTTTTACGTCAAAAGCAGCTACAATAGGATCTAAATAAGAGTTTTTAACTGCTTTTGCAATGGTTTGGGTAGAATCCGCCCTACTAATTAGGGATACCACACGCATGAAAATACGGTTATTAGGCCCTTTTTCGAATTGGATTGTTTGCTCGTTGACTTGCTCACCGCCATATTTTCTAGCGCCACCAGCCACTTTCGAATAACGCGTAACAGCAATGAGCTCTCTACCCAAAAGGCTGTCTTGGATATCAAAGTAGAACTTATCGTCTTGAAGGTGCACTGTAAAGACCCCTTTTTGGGTTACAGCCTTCTTGGTGATGAATTCCTTAAAGGAGTTAGGGCCTGTTTTTGCAGGGAGCTCTTTTTTTGCGCCTGCTGCAGCACTTGTGTCCGTCATGGCCACGGGTGGTAAAGGTCTTTGGGCATTTACAAGGCCCGTCATCATGACACAAAGACTAATGATCGCTAGGTTTTTTTTCATATTATATAATTATTGTTTTTTGAAAAACGTCCCTAAATATATTCATTTCAGGGTAATTTTTTTGTTAATCATTTATTTACTTAAAAAAAATGTCCTTAAAATTGTTTCAATCAATAATTTACTTATTTTGTAAGCCCTTAGAAACTGAATTGTTAAGATTTTTCAAAAAATTAGCTATAGTCTCTAAGATTAAATCACTTTTATATAAATTTAATTTAAAACCAAAAATCAATTGAATCATGGCTGATTTATCTAAACCAACTGCAACTGCTGCTTCAAAACAAGCTGCACCGAAAAAAGGCGGTAACTTGTTTGCATCCTTAGCACCACTAGCTTGTATCGTAACAGGCTACGTAATCTGGCGTTTTTTTCTAGGTAACGCAAGTAATTTCACTAACCCTGATCCAAGTGGTGGTTTCTGGCCAGCGCACAAAGGACCAATAGGTTCAATTACAAAAATGTATGAGGGTGGTATCGTAGTACCTATTTTAATTGGTTGTTTATTGATTGTTTTAACTTTCGTAATCGAAAGATTAATGACGATCAAAAAAGCTTCTGGAAATGGTAACATTACAGAGTTCATTCGTCAAATCCAATTCCATTTAGCGAATAAAGAAGTGGATAAAGCTTTGGCTGCATGTGATAAGCAAAAAGGTTCTGTAGGTAATGTAATGAAATCTGGATTGACTAAGTACAAGGAGATGATTACAAATACAGAATTAGATACTGATCAAAAAGTATTGAACATTCAAAAAGAAATCGAAGAAGCAACTGCATTGGAATTACCAATGTTAGAAAAGAACTTAGTTTTCTTATCTACCATCGCATCGGTTGCAACCTTATTAGGTTTGTTCGGTACGGTATTAGGTATGATTCGTTCTTTCTCTAAATTAGGTGAAGAAGGTGGTGGTGAAGCTGCACGTGAATTGTCTCAAGGTATCTCTGAGGCATTGTACAATACTGCATTAGGTATTGGTACTTCTGCTGTAGCAATCATTATGTACAACGTATTTACTACTAGTATTGATGGTATCACTTACGGAATCGATGAGTCTGGATTTACTTTGACTCAAAGCTTCGCAGCGAATTATAAATAAATCATTCATTAAGGCCTGGCCTTATAAATATTAAAAGACTATACAATGGGTAGAGCCAAATTACCTCGCAAGAGTACAAACATCGACATGACAGCCATGTGTGATGTGGCCTTCCTTTTATTGTCTTTCTTCATCTTGACAACTAAGTTCAAGCCTGCAGAAGCAATAGCAGTTGAGACACCAAGTTCGGTGGCTTCTAAAGTTGCTCCTAACAAGGACTTTGTCTTAGTTACAATTGATAAGGATGGTAAGGTTTTCCTAACCATGGATGACGAACAAAAGAAAGAACTAGTTGCGAATACAGTAAATAGTGAGCGTAACTTAGGCATCAATGTAGCTGCTTTCAAAAAAGCAGGTTTCATTGGCGCTCCATTAAATGGATTGAATTCTTTTTTATCAATTCCTGAAGAAAACAGAAAAGGCGATCAATTACCTGGTATACCATGTAAGGATAGCACAAACAATGAATTGACTTATTGGATGCAAGTGGTGAAAGCAGCATATGCTGGCGAGAAAATGGACCTTTTATTAAAAGGGGACAATATTGCTAAGTATCCAGCTTTCAAAAATGTAATTGCAGCTTTCAAGAAAAATGAATTGTTGAAGTTTCAAATGGTTACCAATCCTGAAAACGCTCCAGAAGGCTCTGAATTATGGAAGATGTCTATGCAGGGCATAAAACAGGATAATTAATTTTTATAACTAATTAAAAGCGCTTACAATGGCAGAATTAGATACCTCGGGTGGTGGCCATAAGAAAGGACCAGGGGTCAAAAAAGGAAAAAAGTTATCAACTCGCGTTGATTTAACACCAATGGTGGACTTAGGTTTCTTATTGATCACTTTTTTCATCTTTACCACAACCATGAGCCAACCAACAGCGTTAAAGTTGTTTTTGCCTGATGATAAAATCACAGATGAGCCAAACAAGGCAAAAGAATCTGGTGTACTTACCATCTTAATGGGGGCGGATAATCATATCTATTATTATGAAGGTCAATTAAAACCAGATGGTTCTAATTTTCTTTCAGCCTCTTATAATGGCGAGAATTCCATCCGTGATGTGATTTTGAAAAAGAAAGCAGACGTTAGAAGTAGATCAAGAGATACCGAGAATCCATACAAGGATTTCGTAGTCGTGATCAAACCTGGTGCTGAGTGCAATTACAAAAATCTAATAGACATCTTGGATGAAATGGCAATTAACGTTGTAAAAAAATATGCATTAGTAGATATTTCTGACGGGGAATCCCAGTTAGTTAAAATCTCTGATGCAAGTTCACAAACTTCGGCAAGTAATTAAAAGCATTAAACATGGACATAAATAAAATATTAACCGCCGATTTTCTTGATATCCTTTTCGAAGGCAAGAATAAAGCTTATGGCGCTTATGAATTACGTAAAACGTATGATAAGCGTTTGAGATATGGTCTTTACGGGATGTTCCTTGTGGTTGCGGTATTGTCTGCTGGTGTAATTTTATCCAATTCAATTAAGAATGATAAAGTAGAAGTGATTGCGGTAGATTTATCTTTAGAGAATGTAAATCAAGATGAAAAAAAGCCTGAACCACCACCACCACCACCGCCAAAACAAGAACCACCAAAGGTAGAAGTGACCAAATTCACCCCTCCGAAAATTGTAAAGGACGAGGAAGTGAGAGAAGAAGACGAAATCAAGGAAGTTGAGAAATTGGAGGAAACTAAGATCAGTACATTTAACCAAGAAGGTACCAAAGATGATGGATTGGTAGCTCCTGTAGAACAAAGTACTGGTGCTGTAGAAGCTCCAAAAGACGAAGACTATGACAAGCTATTCACTTCGGTTCAAATCCAAGCTGAGTTCCCTGGTGGACAAGGCGGATGGGTAAGATACCTAGAGCGTACCTTGAATAGAGACTTACCAGTTGAAAATGGTGCACCTACCGGAAAATACTCTGTAGTGGTTTCTTTCATTGTATCTAAAGATGGTTCGATATCTGAGGTAAAAGCAGAGAATGATCCTGGTTATGGTACAAAAGAAGAAGCAGTTCGTGTAATTCAAAGAGGACCAAAATGGAAACCAGCTGTTCAAAATGGACGTAATGTAATTTACAGACAAAGACAAGCGATTGTTTTCATGGTTTCTGAAGACTAAGATTCAATCTGATTCAATATAAAAAGGCTCCCAATTGGGAGCCTTTTTTGTGTAATTTTGCATCCATGCAAAGCACATTGAGTAATTGGAATGACACCATAGTAGCACTCGCTACAGCACCTGGATTAGGCGCCATAGCGGTGATAAGACTGAGTGGTCCAGAAGCAATTCAAATTGTCAATGCAGTATTTGAGAAAAAAGATTTAACCAAGCAAGCATCCCATACGGTTCATTTTGGAAAATTGATGGACAAGGGCTTGGTATTAGATGAAGTGGTAGCAAGTATTTACAGAGCGCCTAAATCCTACACAGGCGAAGAAGTAGTAGAAATTTCATGTCATGGTTCACCATTTATTCAAGATTCAATTTTACAATTGATGATTGAAAAAGGTGCAAGGATGGCTAAGCCTGGTGAGTTTACACAACGTGCCTTCTTAAATGCAAAATTAGATTTAACGCAAGCCGAAGCGGTGGCCGATTTAATTGCCAGCAATACAGAGGCAGCAAGAAAAACTGCATTACATAATTTGAAAGGCGGCTTCTCTAATGACTTGCAATTAATGCGTGAAAAATTAATTAAGTTTTCTGCATTGATCGAATTAGAATTAGATTTTTCACAAGAGGATGTGGCATTTGCTAATAAAAAAGAACTCGAAATTTTAGTCCAGCAATTGCAATTCAAAACACAAGCTTTGTATGACTCATTTAAGTTAGGTAATGTGATTAAAAATGGGGTACAAGTGGCTATTGTTGGGAAACCTAATGCAGGAAAATCTACACTTTTAAATGCGATGTTAAATGAAAATCGGGCATTGGTCAGTGCTATTCCTGGGACCACTCGAGATACCGTCGAAGAATATTTAAATATACAAGGGGTTTTATATAAATTAATTGATACAGCGGGTATCAGAATGCAAACCGATGATACCATCGAACAAATGGGTATCGAAAAAAGTAGGGAAAAAATTCAAGAAGCAGATATTATCATTGCTTTATTTGATGCAAGTTCACATACCATATCAGACATTCAAGCATGGCAATCCGAGATTGGTGTTGCAAAGGATAAATTAATTTTAGTAGGCAATAAAATTGACCTTGCAATAGATCAAGCCATTCAAGCCGATCCTGCATTTAAAGAAGTGCTTTTTATCTCTGCTAAAAACAAACAAAATATGATTGCAATAGAAAATGCATTGAATCAAAAAGTGGTTGGTGATGCATTGAATAAAGAAGGCACTATTGTAACCAATGCAAGGCATGTGGCTTCTCTAAAAAAATTAATGCTTTCGTTGAATGATATTGAAACAGGCTTGATACAAAATGTAACTGGCGATTTATTGGCTTTGGATATACGTCAAGCACTGCATTATCTTGGAACCATAACTGGGGAGATCACTAACGAAGATCAATTGGATTTTATTTTTTCTAAATTCTGTATTGGTAAATAAAGACTAATTACAATCGGCCAATGGTTTACATAGAACCGCCTTCTATAAATCTTGCATCCACTGTTAATTCAGATAATGTTTTTCCGCCTTTTAAATTTGCGAGCATTTGTACGAATGCCAATTTACCCAATTCGTAACCGCTTGTTTCTACATAGCTAATATTGGGATGGTAAAGACTTGGAATAAAACCATTACTAATACTAATGACACCCATCTCTTTTGGGACCTTAATGTTCAGGGCCTGAATTGCTTTCATTACGCCTATTAAAATTTCGTCTGTCATAGCAAATACAGTATCAAATTTTTGTGTTTTGCTTAGATGTTTTTTAAATGCAGCTTCAGCTTCTAATGAGCTATAGGTATGTTCATAAGTACAATGCGTTTTAGGCGCATACTTTTCCATGAATTGTTGAAAGGCTTGCTTTCTTTTTTGACTAATGGATAAAGCAGGATCACCAAATAATGCTAGTACACGTTTTGCACCTCTTTGAATAATATTTTCTGCTGCAATGATGGCACATCTTTCGTCCGCCATTCTTACTTTAATATATTTATTGTCTTTTGGAACAATATCAAAAAAGACAACAGGAATATCTCTGTCACTCATTTTCTCATACACTTCTAAATTATGTGTATGAGCAGATAAACATGCAAAAACTCCAGAAACACGGTTTTGCCTAAAAATCTTTAAATTATTTAATTCATTTTCCGTGTTGTTACTTGATTGTAAGATCATCAACGCATACCCATTTTTTCTACTTTCCTCTTCTATCGCTGCAATGAAACTGTCATAAAATAAATTGGCAATCGCAGGGACAATCACCCCAAAAATTTTACTACTCTGCGTTCTTAATTGAATGGCGTAAGCATTTGGCTCGTAGTCAAGGCTATTTGCTAGTGCATGGACTTTCTCTTTTGTGGCTGATGAAATATCTGGATGGTCTTTCAATGCCCTAGATACCGTAGAAATACTGAGCTGCAATTGTTGCGCCAATAATTTGAGGGTGGTGTTAGTCATAGCAAGTAATCTTTACAAAGTTCAATTTAAGGAAAATTAACACAAAATTTACCGCAATCGTTTGCGAAAATCAACAATTTTTTTAATATAGAACCATTTCTAGAGACTATGATTTGATAGCGATATTGGCAACAAATCAAGCTATTATTGAGTTATATGCGATTTTTTGGGTTCGGAATGGCACCAAAAACGAACATTTGTGAAAGGCCAGGCCAAAAAGTTAAAAATTATTTAACAAAAGATTTGTTTCATATCAAAAATGTGTATTTTGTAGCTGCTTATTAAACCAATAAACTGCCAATTATGAATTTTTCAAAAATTGTTAAGTCCTCTTTTTTAGGACTGTTCCTTGGCTTGCTTGCAATCAATGCACAAGCACAGAACAAAACAGTTACAGGTAAGGTATTAGATGCAAAAGATGGTTCTCCAATCGCAGCAGCTTCTGTTGTTGCTAAAGGAACCTCAACAGGTGCTAAAACAGCAGCTGATGGAACTTTTGCAATCACTATACCTTCTTCTGTAACAAAATTAGTTGTTTCAACTGTAGGTTATTCTTCTAGAGAAGTAGCTGCAGAAGGAAACGTAACTGTATCATTAAACCAAACAAGCGAGCAATTGAATGAAGTTGTTGTTGTTGGTTATGGTACTCGTAAAGTAAAAGATGCGACTGGTGCTGTTGTTTCTTTGGGTGAGAAGTCCTTTAACAAAGGGATTATTTCTTCTCCAGAGCAATTATTGCAAGGTCGTGTTGCTGGTGTAAACGTAACAACAAATTCTGGTGAGCCAGGAGGTGCTGTAAACGTGACTATCAGAGGTACTTCATCTGTTAGAAGTAACAACAACCCATTATATGTAGTGGATGGTGTGCCTTTATACGGTGGTGGTACAGTTGGAAGTTCAATTACAGTGGATGGTGGAACGACTGCAAGAAACCCATTATCATTTTTAAACCCGAACGATATTGAGAACATCTCTATCTTGAAGGATGCCTCTTCTGCAGCGATCTACGGTGCTAGAGGTGCGAATGGTGTTGTGTTAATCACTACTAAGTCTGGTAAAGGTAAGCCTAGCTTATCTTTCAATGCGACTACTTCAGTATCTACAATTGCGAATCGTTATGATTTAGCTAGTCCACAAGAATTTATGTATGGTATCAAAAAGACATTAGATGAAGCAGGATTTGACTTCTCTGGTGTTGGTTCAAATGATAAAGGTTATAATACAGATTGGCAAGACCAAGTTTTCCAAACTGCAATTTCTAATAGCTATAACTTAGCATGGGGCTTCTCAAATTCAAAGTCTTCTTTGAAATTGAATGGTTCATTCGATAACCAAGAAGGTATTGTAAAAACACAAGGATTAAAGCGTTATACTTTTGGTTTGAAATATTCAAATCAATTGACTTCTCGTTTAAAATTAGACGTGACTGCTAACCAATCTATCGTTAACAACAGCTATGCTCAAGTAACGAATAACGCTGGTTACCAAGGTTCATTGATCGGATCAATGATTGGTGCTAACCCAACTTTCCCTGTATATAATGCAAATGGAACTTGGTTTGATAACCAAGATGGTAACAGAAACCCTGTTGCTATTTTAGAAGGTTACGATGACAATGACACTTACAACAAATTGTTAGCGAATGTGTCTGTTTCTTATAAATTGACTGATAACTTAACTTACAAGGCGATCTTCGGTATGGAGAATGGTGCTTCTGAGCGTTTAACTTTTGTTGACCCTCGTTTACCAGGTGCTTACATCCAAGGTACAATCAACATTCGTGGTAAGAACTATGTTGGATCTGATTTTTCTGGTAAAGGAAGAGCAGCACAACAATTCTTAGATCAAACATCTAGCTTGATCGAGCACACGTTGAACTATGATAAGACTTTCAAGAACGGTAATAACTTACAAGCTTTAGCTGCCTTCTCTTATCAAAAAACAACTGATTACTACAGAGCTTCACAAAGATGGGGTAATGCTGGTGCGACTCGTATGTTAACTAATTTCAAAGAGTACACTGGTGGTGTAACTGATGTATATGGTGACAGTACTCAAGTTGAATTACAGTCTTACTTCTCTCGTGTAAACTATACAATGAAAGACAAGTATATCTTATCTGCATTGGTGAGAATAGACGGATCTTCTAAATTTAGCTCTGGTAGCAAATACGGTACCTTCCCAGCGTTTGGTTTCAAATGGAGAATATTAGAAGAAAAATTTGCTCAAAATACTTTGGGTAAAATCTTCTCTAACTTTGACATGAGATTAAACTACGGTATCACAGGTAACCAAGAGTTCCCTGCATATGCTTCTTTAGCTTTAAGACAAAGAGACTTTACAGGTGGATCAAATACAATTTCTAACTCTAATCCAAATTTACGTTGGGAGCAAACAACTACAACTGGTGTAGGTATTGACTTCTCTATGTTCAATGGTAGATTGAATGGTACTGTTGATTATTTCAACAAGACTACACAAGATTTATTGACTTTGATCAGCTATCCTCAGCCAGCAGCTTCTGCTGATCGTTGGGTGAATTTAAGTGGTGATGTTATCAATAAAGGTTGGGAATTTGGTTTAGACTACCAATTGGTTCGTCCAGCTTACAGAGGTGCATTTGGATGGGATGTGAATTATAACATGTCTTTCTTAAACAACAATGTAACAGGATTCGGATCTACAGTGCTTAACACTGGTGAGGTATCTGGACAAGGTTTATCTGGTGCTTACGCACAAACAATCCGTGATGGTTCTCCTTTATTCACTTTCGTTATGCCTACATTCTTAAGATTTGATGCTTTTGGAAATGGTGTATATGCAAATGGTGCTAAGGATGAAATTCAAGGATCAGCTTTACCTACATTCAATGCAGGTTTAACAAACAACTTTACATATAAGAAATTAACTGCTAGCATTTTCTTTAATGCAGTAACTGGTTTCTATGTATACAACAATACAGCGAATGCTTTGTTATTAAAGGGTAGTTTGAAGAATGCAAAGAATGTTACAAGAGATGTGGTGAATTCAATTGAGAATTCAATCAACCCAGGTAACGTTTCAACTCGTTTCTTAGAAAAAGGTGATTATATCCGTTTAGCAAATGCAAGCTTAAGTTATGCATTAGATGTGAAGCAAGGTTCATTCATCAAAGGATTGAACTTGACTTTATCTGGTCAAAACTTAGCATTGTTCACGAAGTACTCTGGTTTAGACCCAGAGGTGAACGTGGACAAATCTAGAAACGGTGTTCCATCTCGTGGATTTGACTATACAGCAACTCCAAGAGCAAGAGTAATTACTTTTGGTATCAACGCTCGTTTTTAAATTAATAAATAATAATACACATGAAAAATAATTTCATCAAACAAACTACTACCTACATCGCTGCAATCGCAGTGACATTAGGAGCAGTCTCTTGTTCTAAATTAGATGAACAAGTGTACGGTTCTAAATCAGTAGCTACAGCTTCTACTGGAACGGCTACTGCTGACCTTAATTCAGTTTATGGTCAATTGAACCAATTGTCTGGCCAATATGGTTGGCATGCACTACAAGTACACTCTACTGATGAGTTACTTGGACCAACCCGTGGTACTGACTGGGATGACTTTGGTACTTGGAGAAAAATCCATTTACATGCGACAGATGGTGCGCACAATCAAATTTATGATACTTGGAATGGTTTAAATGGTGCTTTATTCCAAGCTACTTTAGTTGCTGAAAAATCTACTGGAGCTGCTCAAGCAGAAGGTAAATTCTTAAGAGCTTTCTTCGCAACTCAAGTAATGGATATCTACGGACAAGTTCCTTACAGAGCTGCTGCAGATGGTCCAGATAAAATCCCTTCTGTTAAAACAAGATCAGAAGCGTTTGATTGGATTATGAAAGACGTTGATGATGCAATTGCTGCTTTGCCAAATTTTGGTACTGGAAGTGATATGCACAAGGCGAACAAGCAAGCTGCTCAGTTCTTGAAAGCGCGTTTGTTATTGAATAAGGCTGTTTACAAAGCAGATCCTAAGACACCTACTGCTTTCACTTTTGCTCCTGCTGATATGGATCAAGTAATCACTTTAGTGAATGCAATTGAAGCTTCTGGCAAATTTGCATTGTCTACAGGATACTGGGATAACTTTAAGTGGGATAACTACCAAAAATCAACTGAGTTGATTTTATCAAGAGCTTCTAATGGTCCTGGTAAAGCAACACAAACAGGTGGTAACACTGGTGTTACTTGGGCAACTGGTATGGGAACACACTACAATCAGTCTTTCTCTGGTTGGAATGGTTTCACTACAACTGCTGATTTCTACAATTCATTTGCTGACGGAGA
>CAMAQL010000006.1 GCA_945860605.1 Chitinophaga pinensis | reverse complement strand
ATTATTAAAATATTTGATGAGCGGCGATCTTGTGTTGTTTCATTTTTTTTCGGGAACTATTGGATTGACGTAACTTTCAAAAAATAAACATTATGAGAATAATTGCTTTGACTCTATTCTTGGGGCTTGGTTTAATCAGTTCACAAGCGCAGGATAAGAAAAGTCCAAAAAAAGACAGCACTAGTTTTAGTCAATTCAAAGGATTGCCATTAAAAGCGACTAGGTCCATTGACTTTACAACCAATGAAGGTACTTGGACTTCACTAGCTGTTAGTCCAGATGGTAAAACCATTTTATTTGATTTGATGGGTGATATATATAGTATCCCAATGGAAGGAGGAAATGCGACTGCTATTACTAAAGGGATGGCTTATGATAACCATCCAAGTTTTAGTCCAGATGGTAAACGCATCCTTTTTTTATCTGACCGCTCTGGTGCTGAAAATATTTGGTATATCGATTTAGAGAAAAAAGATACACTTGCATTAACTGAAGAACAAAATAATAATTACCCAGGTGCCGTGTATACACCAGACGGAAATTATATTGTGTATACAAAAGGTCGTCGTAATACTAAATTGTATATGATGCATAAGAATGGTGGTGCAGGAACGAATTTAATTGATGCACCTGCTACTTTAAAAACAATTGATCCTGCAGTGAGTGCAGATGGTCGTTATATTTATTATAGTGCACGCAATGGCGCGTGGAACTACAACGCCATGCTACCACAATATAGCATTGGTGTGTATGACAGAGAAAAAGGAAACACCAGAACCATCGCATCAAGATATGGATCTGCATTTACACCAGTCTTATCTAAAGACGGAAAATGGTTGGTGTATGGATCTCGTTATGAAGATAAAACCGGATTGGTTAAAAGAAATTTAGCCACTGGTGAAGAAGCTTGGTTGGCCTATCCTGTACAAAGAGATGACCAAGAATCTATTGCTGTAATGGGTGTATTGCCTGCTATGAGTTTTACGCCAGATAGCAAGTACTTATTAGCATCTTACGGAGGTAAAATAAATAAGATTGATATTGAGTCTGCTGCACAAACTTCGATTCCATATACAGTGGATGCAAAAATTGAAATGGGGCCAGAAGTATTATTTAAATATCCTATCAAGGATACAGCTGCTACAATGGCAACACAAATAAGAGATGCAGTGCCTTCTCCAAATGGAAAGCAATTGGCATTTACAGTATTGAATAGATTGTATGTGATGGACTATCCAAACGGCACACCAAAGCGTTTGACAAAAAATGATTTCACCGAAGCACAACCAGTTTGGAATCTTGACGGCAATGGAATTTATTTTACCACTTGGAGTCCTGATGGTGGCAATATTCGTTTTATTGATTTAAATAGTAATACAGAAAAAACGATCACAAAAGAAAATGCTTTATATCAAGGCCTTGCAATTGATCCAACTGGTAAAAAATTAATCTTCAATAAAACAAACGCACAGAAATTCAAAGATGCCATTGAGCCAAGTTATGATGATGCAGAAGATGAATTGGCATGGATTGATTTAACAACAGGAAACGAAATCATTATTGATAAAGCGAATGGAAGATACAATCCACATTTTGCGATGAACGATGGTCGTATTTATTTAAACAATCGTGGTAGATTAATTTCAATCCAGTGGGATGGTGGGGATGAGAAAGAAATTGCAAAAATTTCTGGTATTACTACTTTTGGTAGCATTCCTGAGCATCGCGGTAAGCCATTGGCAGACCCATGTATCATTCCAGAAATTATGGAAGAAGATGATGCTGCAAAAGAAAACAATCCTCCATCTAATGCGAACAATATTTTATTATCACCAATGGGATCTGCTGCGATTGCACAAGTAAATAACAATATCTATTTTGTGACTATTCCAAAATCTGGTAAATCAGTTTCCATCTCTGTGGCAGATGCAAAAAATGCAGCATTCCCAAGTAAATTATTAACTGAAATTGGTGGTGAGTTCCCTAGCTGGCAAGCAGATGGTAAAACCATTCATTGGAGTTTAGGTGCAGCACATTTCACTTATGATATTGATGCCGCTTATGCTTTTGATGATAGTTTAGCTGCAGCAAAAAAATTAGAAGCGTCTATTAAAAAAGATACGACGAAAAAAGACAGCACGAACATTGCAAAAAAAGACGATAAAAAAGAAGCACCAAAATACAAGGCCAATGAAACTTGGGTAAAAGTATATTATGAAAATGATATGCCTTCCACTACAGTGTTATTGACCAATGCTAGAATAATCACCATGAATGGAGACCAAGTCATTAATAACGGAGACATCTTAATTGTAAAAAATAGAATTCAAGCTGTTGGAAAATCTGGTTCATTGAAAGTGCCTGCTGGCGCTAAACGCGTCAACCTTGCTGGAAAAACAGTGGTGCCAGGATTTATAGACACACACTCCCATATGTGGCCTAGCTGGGGCATCCATAAAAATCAAGTATGGATTTATGCAGCCAATTTAGCGTATGGTGTTACCACAACACGTGATCCACAAACTGCAACTACAGACGTTTTAACGTATAGTGATTTAGTAGAAGCAGGTAAGATGGTAGGACCAAGAGTGTATTCAACTGGACCTGGTGTGGGTTATTGGTCTTACAATTTGAAAGACTCTGCACAAGCAGAATCTGTTTTAGCGCAATACAGCAAGTATTACAATACCAAGTATATTAAAATGTATTTAGTGGGTAATCGTAAGCATAGACAATGGGTGATTCAGGCTGCTAAAAACCAACAATTAATGCCAACGACAGAAGGTGGTTTGGATTTTAAATTGAATATGACCAATTTGATTGATGGCTATCCTGGTCATGAGCACTCTATACCAATTTATCCATTGTATAATGATGTGGTGAAAACAATTGCTAGTTCAAAAATGGCAGTGACTCCAACTTTATTGGTTTCTTATGGTGGACCTTGGGCAGAAAATTATTTTTACGAAACCGAAAATGTTTATGGTGATCCAAAAATGCAATACTATACCCCTTACGAAGAATTAGCAAGCAAGTCAAGACGTCGTGCTACTTGGTTCTTACCAGAAGAGCATGTGTTTCAAAAACATGCTAAGAGTATGAAGCAGATAGTAGAAGCAGGTGGTCTTGCAGGTGTAGGTAGTCATGGTCAATTGCAAGGATTAGGTTATCATTGGGAACTATGGTCTATGCAATCTGGTGGTATGCGCAATTTAGATGCTTTGAAAACAGCCACTATTTTGGGTGCAGAAAGTTTAGGATTGGATAAAGACCTTGGAAGTATCAGTGCAGGTAAATTGGCAGACTTAATTATTTTAAACAAGAATCCATTAGAGGATATTAAAAATACCAATAGCATCCAGTACGTGATGAAAAATGGTCGTCTATATAATGGTGCTAATTTAGATGAACTAGTGACAGGTAATTCAAAAGTAGATCGTAAAGAATACTTGGATAAAAAACCAATTAAAAACACGAAGGTGGAAGACTAAACGCTTATGCAAAATTCAAGAAGAAAATTTATCCAAAATACAGGGATGGCCATCTTAGGTATGGGCATAGCACCAACAGCATTGTGGTCAAAAAATACCATTGCTGATGCCTCCATCAAGATTGGGATTCAATTGTATGCGGTGCGTGATAATATGTTCAAAGACCCATTAGGCACCTTAAAGGCATTGTCAAAAATGGGCTATCAATATATAGAGCACGCCAATTATTCCAAAAGAAAATTGTACGGCTATAGTCCAATTGAATTTAAAAAAATTATATCCGACTTAGGCATGCAAATGCCAAGTGGTCATACTTCATTGAATGCAAACCATTGGGATGCTTCCAAAAAGGCATTTACAGATGCTTGGAAATACACCATCGACGATGCGGTGACACTTGGACAAGACTATGTCATTAGTCCTTGGATCGATGAAAAAGTAAGGACTTCTTATGACGCCTTAATGCATCAGTTAGAGTTATTCAATTTATCTGGCGAATTGTGTTTGGAATCGGGCATGCGTTTTGGGTACCATAACCATAATTTTGAATTTATAGAAAAAGTGAATGGTCATTTGATCTATGATATTATTTTAAAAGAGACCGATCCAGAATTGGTGATCCACCAGTTGGATTTTGGCAATATGTTTGGCATTGGGGCAAGGGGAATGGATTGGATCAAAAAATATCCAGGACGTTTTGTTTCAGTGCATGTGAAAGATGAGATTAAAGTGCCAATAGGTGAAATGAATGACCAGCATGATAGTACCATTCTTGGCAATGGACTGGTAGATCCAAAAGCAGTTTGCTTATTGGCAAAATCAATCGGTGGCACGAAACATTTTATTATAGAACAAGAATCCTATCAAGGCATTGCACCACTTGAATGTGCTCGAATCAATTTGGAGAGAATTAAAACATGGGGATTGGTATAATTTAAAATTCATTGTATGAAAAAATTTACTTTACTAAGTTGCTTGGTATGGATTGCTATTGTTGCAGTTGCTCAAAAACCAACGAGTGCAGAACTCGCAAGATGGAATCAACACGCCAATCAAACCAACATCATACGCGACGAGTGGGATATTCCACATATTTACGGAAAGACAGATGCCGATGCGGTGTTTGGATTGATGTATGCACAATGCGAAGAGAATTTCCCACAAATAGAAAAGAATTTTTTAGAAATGCTTGGGCGACGTGCCGAAATGGAAGGGCCTAAGTTGATTTATGAAGATTTAATGATGCAGCTCATTCAAGATAGTGCAGAAGCAATCAAAGATTTTGAGAGAAGTCCAATTTGGTTTAAGCAATTATTAATTGCACATGCAGATGGTATTAACTACTACTTATCAAAACACCCGGAGGTTAAGCCGGTGGTGCTCAAAAAGTTTAAGCCTTGGTTCCATTTAATGTGGACCGACGGTAGCGTCTCTCCAACAAGGTCTGCAGGCATCACCGAAAAACATGTTGAAGCCTTTTATGGACAACAGCTTTATTCAAATCAAAATGCAGTCAATTTTAATACGTATCTGCCAATGCAGCAAACCCTATTGGAACAACCTAACTATGATATGGAGGATAAAACCTTGAAAGGATCCAATGGCTTTGCAATTGCGCCAAAGCATAGCAAATCAGGGAATGCCATGTTGTATATCAATCCGCATGTGCCTTTTTATTTTAGATCAGAAATGCATATGGTAAGTGAAGAAGGCTTAAATGCATATGGTGCTGTAACATGGGGACAGTTTTTCATTTATCAAGGCTTTAACGAACAATGCGGATGGATGCATACAAGCGGTTACGCGGATGTAGCAGATGTGTATGAAGAACAAACTGAAAAAATAAAGAGTGAATTATTTTATACCTACGAAAATGAAAAAAAGAAAGTTGGACAACGTGCTATCCATATCCAATATCTAGACAATGGTATTTTAAAGACAAAATCATTTGATACCTATTTTACACACCATGGTCCTATCATGGGTATGGAGAAAGGAAAATGGTTAAGCCTTCAAGAAAACAATCGTTCTTTAAATGCCTTAATAGAATGTTGGACAAGAACGAAATCAAAAAGCTTAGCAGACTATACAAAAGCAATGGAACTAGTATCCAACAATAGCAATAACACTGTCTATGCTGATGCTGCAGGCAATATTGCCTACTGGCATGGTAATTTTATGCCAAAAAGAAATACAAATTTTGATTACACCATCTACGTAGATGGTTCCATTAAAGCAACAGACTGGCAAGGCGTACATGCTTTAAATGAAATTGTTCAAAGTATCAATCCTGCAATTGGATGGTTACAAAATTGTAATGCTACGCCGTTTACAGTAGCAGGCAGCAGCAGTCCTAAAGCGAAAGATTATCCTAGCTATATGGCACCAGATGGTGAAAATGGAAGAGGTCTCACTGCAGTTGCACTATTATCTAAAATTGATAAAATCAATTTAGACGAATTGATTGCTTTAGGATACAATAAAAAATTAAGTGCCTTTGACTTATTGTTGCCTGGATTTTTACAGTCAGCAATAAAAGCAAACCTTGCGCCAAGAACCAAAAAAGCAATTGACTATTTATCTAATTGGGATCATGTAGCAGATAGTAATTCGATTGCGACCAGCATAGCAATAGAATGGGCCACAAAATGGAGTGCTGCTATTCCTCCTGCAAACACCGAAGAAGCTGCTACAGAAATCGTTTTAAAATACAAACGAATGGACCAAGAGGTTGCGTTTGAAACTAAAATCAAATTACTAGAAGCCACCTTAGATCAATTTGAAAAATGGTATGGTAGCTGGGAAATTACATGGGGAGCAATGAATCGTTTTCAAAGAGTTGCACCAGGTGCCAATTTTGACGATAGCCAGCCTAGCTTAGCTGTTAATCAGGCCTCTTCTAAATGGGGTTCACTACCTTCTTTTGAAAGTAGACGTTATCCAAACACAACCAAGCGATACGGATACTCTGGCAATAGTTTTGTTGCGGCAGTTGAATTTGGTAAAAGACTACATGCAAAAACCATCATTACGGGAGGGCAAAGCAGGTTTGCTGAAAGCAAAAATTTTACAGATCAAGCCAATGGATTTATTCATGGAGATTTCAAAACCATCCATTACTATAAAGAAGATGTCTTGGCCAACAAAAAACTAGCATACCATCCAGGATTAGAAAGATAGTGCTCATAGAGTTGCGTGATGATAGCAATTTTAACAAGGCCTGCCACATTTTTTACGTCCAGGGTTTGCATGAGCCTAGTTCTATGACCTTCGATGGTTCGCTTACTATGCCCAAGTTCTGCAGCAATCTGTTTACTTGAGGCTTCTTCGCAGATGCGTATTAAAATATATTTATCATATAGACTTAGCGAATTTACGCGTTCTATTAAATTAATTTTATCCATTATCTGAGTCAGTTTTAATACACGCTCAGCAGTATCTTGACAAAAATAGACCTTGTGCTGACAAGCCATTTCAACCGCTTTATTCCACTCCCGACTTGACATATTTCTTGACACAATCACATCTACTTCGAGTTCAATTAACAGATAGAGTATATAGTCGGGGGTATCCTTATTCAATAAAATAATTAAGGGAAATATTTGCTTTAATGTTTTGATTCTGTTTTTGACAGCTGATGAATCAAAATCAAACATGGCGCAATCAATAATCAATAACCCTTGAGATAAACCTATTTTTAAATTATTTATTTCGTCTAAGGAGGTGAGCATACGATACCCATTGCACATAGGATGTACTTTTACTAGTTGGCCACATCCCATAGCATAAATGGCTTGTTGATCACATATAAACACTTGTCTTTGGTCTTGTGGATTGAAATAGTTTTTTTGCATCTATAAAAAAACAATAGATCAAGAAGAAGCTGGCCGATTTAAATCTATTTTACTTTAATGGTCTATTATTTCAAGGTATTCAACCCATTCAAAAATAATCTAACAATATAGTTTAATACCATAGTCGATAGATTATACACAGAATGGTGTAAATTGCTGCATGCAATTTGAAAAATCTATTACGCTTGCGACTTTCTCTCCACTATGGTGGGAGAGTATTTTATGGATTAGCGGAATTATCTTCTTGCTTATTCAGGTGCCTAAATACCTTAAAAGTATAAAGATTAAACAATATGATTATTTTATTGCTATTTTATTAATAGCCAATTTAGGTATTGAGCAATTCTATAATTTCTATAATGGCTATTGGAATATTCAACAAAATATTCCTGCACATTTATGCAGTATTAGTAGCTTTTTATGCATCATCTACTTATTTAATAAAAATCAATTATTGGGAGAATTCGTCTACTACTGGGGCTTATTAGGCGGGATTCATGCGCTACTAACTCCAGAATTTAATAATGGGATTAAAGGCTATAATTTTTACAGCTATTTTATTGAGCATGCTGGTTTATTATTAGTAGTGTTATATATCATCAAGCATAACGGATTTGTACCTAGACCAAAGTCATGGTTGGTTATTTTTGGCTACTCTCAGTTAGTCGTGCTTTCTGTGGGCATCCTCAACTATGCCATTGGAACCAATTATATGTTTTTAAGGGAGCCTCCATCGGCAAATAATCCATTGATCATTGGAGCATGGCCATTTTACCTCATTTGTTTTGAAATTGCAGCCATCACACATTTTTGGTTATTCTATTTGCCATTTGCAAGAAAAAGAGGCATCGCAAAATCAGCGCTATCTTAATTTAAATTATCAAGAAGCAATTTAGTTGATTTATAAAAGGAATTTTATAATTCTTCTATTCGCTTTGCTTTATCATCTATTACCAAATCAAAATTTGGTTTTACTGCTCCACCGTTAGGACAAAATCCTGTAATCAAGTCATTGAACTTACAACCCCATTTTGTCAACTGCTCTAAAGTCAAGGGTCTTAAATCTCTCTTGGAGCTTTCTCCTCTTCCAGTCCAATAAGTAATATGCCAACCTTCATCGTAGAGTTGATTTATTTTTGCAATATTTTCAAAATTAGGTTCTGCTAATTCGTATACTCGTTTATCGGAATAGAAACAAATGGTTTCATCAATATCAATTAATGCTTTTTTTGAACCGAATCTTTTTGACTCTATCATAGGTATATTTTTTTATAATCTTGCGGTAACAATGGATCGGTCTAAAAACGCCTTCGTATCATATACAATAGCCTCTGGACTTGTTTTTAAAGAAACGTAGTCCAATGCTTTAAAAAAATCATGTGCCACTGCTAATAAAATAACATCATATTTTTCAAATGCTGTAATCAATTGCACTTGATGTTTTTGAAATACATCAATGGCATTGGCATAAGGGTCAAATGCAGCTACATGGGCACCTTCTGCTTGAAGCTGATGGATGATTTCAAATACTTTTGAGTTTCTAAAATCAGGACAATTTTCTTTGAAAGTGACACCTAGTACTAGCACTTTTGCATCTTGAATTTTTTTGCCTGTTTGTGCCAATAATTGTATCAGTTTATTGCTTACAAAAGCACTCATCTGATCATTGACATCACGCCCCGATAAAATCACTCTTGGGTCATAGCCAACTGCCTTTGCTTTATAAGCTAAATAATAAGGATCTACGCCAATGCAATGTCCTCCAACTAATCCCGGCTTGAATGGTAAAAAATTCCATTTAGTACTTGCAGCTGCTAACACTTCTTGGGTATCAATACCCATCCGATCAAAAATCAATGCCAATTCATTCACAAATGAAATATTAATATCTCGCTGCGCATTTTCAATGGACTTAGCAGCTTCCGCTACTTTAATAGAGGGTGCAGCATACGTGCCTGCGGTAATTATACTTGCATAGAGTTGATCGATATACTTTGCAATTTTGGGTGTAGAACCTGAAGTAATTTTTTGAATCTTTGTTAAGGTATTGACCTTGTCTCCTGGATTAATTCTTTCAGGAGAATAACCACAATAAAAATCTTCATTAAATTTTAATCCTGAATTTTTTTCAAGTACAGGAACACAATCCTCTTCGGTACATCCTGGATACACTGTACTTTCATAAATCACAATATCTCCACGCTTTAATATAGTAGCAATTTGGGATGTGGCATATAATAAGAAAGATAAGTCAGGACTTTTATCTGCATGCACTGGGGTTGGCACCGAAACAATATAAACCGTAGCAGCGGCAATCAAGGTAAGATCATTGGTTAGGACCAAATTATTAGCGGCTTTAAGCTCCTCTACAGCGCTTTCTAATGTGGTATCCTCACCTCTTTTAAGCGCATCCACCCTTGTATTGTCCAAGTCATATCCAATGACTTGATATTTTTTAGAAAATGCTAAAGCCAAGGGCAAGCCCACGTAGCCTAAACCGATAACGGCAATCAAAGGAGGATTGGATATTGTGAACTGTTGCATTTGCCACCAAAGTTAATGGAGCGCTTAATGCTGTCCATATTTTTTTTCGCCAGCAGGAATGGCAATGCTCAACCTGTTTTGTGGAGGCGGAAGCGGACAGGTCGCAAATTCAGTAAATGCACAAGGAGGATTATAGGCCTTATTAAAATCGATGTAGGTATATTCATCCGCATCTGGTTTGTCTAGTTCTATAAATCTACCCGACCCGTAAGTCGTTTTTCCAGAAGTCGCGTCTGCAAAAGTCACAAATAACCTAACTCCCCCCTCATCTATGGCATCTAGTCGATAGGTTTTGCCCTCTATCTCAAATACCAATTGCCCCCCATGTTTTTGGGCTGTATTTTGTCCAAGCACATTCATGATCATCAAGGGATTTTGATTTTGAGGAATCACTTTAGCTTTGATACGCCATTTTGCATCCACAGGAAATCTTTCAATCCCTTTAAATTCAAGTAAGGTTTTTGCTTTTAAATTTCTAAATCTTACGCCTACTTTATCTTCTCTTTTAATCACCACCCAAAGAAAGTCTTTCCACTGACTTATATAATTCCCTTCTGTTGCGGTTAATAAATTAAGCGTTTCAGCATTTGCTACAACTAGACCAGCATTATCTTTAATTGTAATTTTTTCTGTAGCAGCATCCTTCCAATATACTTTTGCATCTTCATAGATAAAATCGCCCAAGTGCTTTGGAAAGGCAGCATTGTCATACACCAGCTCGTTCTCTTTAGACGAACCAAAACTGTTGACCCCTTTTTTTAACCAAAATAATCCCTCCAAATTCAACCAACCATCTTGTTGCTTTAGTGCAGCTATTCTTTCAGCATCCCATTTTTTTAATTCTGCAACATCAAAATTGGTTTGTGCTTTGGTTGATGTCACAATGATTAAAAATAGGAATGTTAAAATAGATGGGATAGTGTATTTTCTCATTTCATGTGGATTGGTCGGTTACTAAGCATTGGAGTAAATTTGTTAGCCTTTTTGGCTGGTCTAAGTACACAAAATTAGACAATAATAGTTGTCTATTTAGTTAGTAGCGCTTATTTTTTTCTTTGTGTTAACAATAGTTTAATTAAATTTATGCTGAAACATTTTAATCGCATGAAAAAAATACTATTTATCCTAGCCCTTTCAACTTTAATTTTTGCTTGTAAAAAAGAAGCTGAAGTGCCTACAGTTACGCCGCCGCCAACTACCACTATCAATCCAAATACAGCACCTAATAAATGGATTCACGAAGTGATGTCATACTACTATTTATGGAGTGACAAAATGCCAAGCCTAGCGAATACCAAAACAGATGCTAAGTCTACAGATTATTTTTATACGCTTTTAAATGATTATCCTAAAACAGATCGTTTTTCATGGATCGACGAAAGTGTTACCAATTTACAAAATCAATTAAATGGTATAAGTACTGTATTGGGTGTTAAAAACAATGCATTCTATACAGATGATACCAGGACTAGTCTTGCATTTGTGCTTGCTTATGTATTAAAGGGCAGTCCTGCCGAAAAAGCTGGATTAAAAAGAGGGGATATCATTTTAAAAGTGGATGATCAAACAATCACGAATTCTAATTATACCACCATTTTATCCAATCAAACTTTAAAGCTCGGTCTTGGTGATTTTGTGGGTGGTGCATTTGTATCCAACGGCAGGTCTGTTACCGTTACAAAAGTTGAATTACAAACGAATCCAATTTTAGCAGATACTATTATTGCATGGTCTGGAAAAAAAGTGGGCTACCTTGCTTATAGTCAGTTTTTGACAAGCTTTGATGATAGTTTGAGAGCCATCTTTGGTCGCTTTAAAACTGCAGGCGTGAATGAATTGGTTTTAGACTTTAGATACAATGGTGGTGGCTATGTGGTGTCTTCGGATTTGATTACCAACTTAACAGTGAAAGATGCAGCGGCAAAGGTGGGCAAATTGATGAATAAAAAAGTCTACAATGCAACTTATACTGCTTATTTAGAAAAAAATTCTACTTCGAGTGCTTTTGAAACCTTATTCAAATCCGAACCCAATAACCTCGGTACGCTTAGTCGCGTATTTGTTTTGACTGCAGGCAATACCGCTTCTGCGAGTGAATTGGTGATTAATAATTTACTGCCATTTATGGATGTAATTTTAATTGGAGAGAATACTTACGGAAAAAATGTAGGCTCATTCACTATTACCGACCCTAATAAACGATGGGACTATGGACTGCAACCAATTACTTTTCTTACAACGAATGCAATTGGGAAATCCGACTATGGAACAGTGAGTGGATTTACACCAAATTATTTATTAGCAGACAATGTATTACCGTATAAAACTTTAGGGAACCCTGGTGAAACCTATTTAAACAAGGCCTTGAGCATAATGGGTTACGTTGCTTATCAACCAAGCTCCACCGAGCGCAGTCCAAAATATACAAGAACTTTAGCGAGTAAGGAATCCTTCTCTGATAATAAATGGTTAGACAGAAAGGAAATGTGGATGGACCCCAAATAAATAATCTATGAATTTAAGGATACAAGTTTTTGTGACTGGAGGCACTTTTGATAAAGCGTATAACGAGTTAAACGGTAATCTTTTTTTCAAAGAAACGCATTTGCATGAAATGCTTCATTTAGGCAGAAGTAATTTGGATTTATCCATTACAACTTTGATGATGAAAGATAGTCTTGATTTTGTAGAAGCAGATCGTGCCAATATCGCATCGGCTTGTAATACTACCGATGCCCAAAGAATAGTGATCACACATGGTACAGATACCATGACCACTACCGCACTTTATTTACAAAAACATTGTCCCAACAAAACAATTGTGCTTACAGGTGCAATGATTCCATACAAGTTTGGTAGTTCGGATGGATTATTCAATTTAGGTAGTGCACTCGCATTCACTCAAGTACTTACAACGGGTGTCTATATTGCCATGAATGGTAAATATTTTGAAGCAGACAAAGTCAAAAAAAATACAGAGAAGGGCGAGTTTGAAGCCATTTAAAATTACTTCTCCAATCTTGTTCCATTGGTGTATTTATGCAGTGACTGCATCCCAAAGCTGAGCGCGTATTTGTAAAGCCTCAATAGAAGCTTGTTCTGCTTCTTTCCATTTAATCTCATCTTCTCCACAAAGCTCTGATACCATCTCCAATGCTAGATGGCTATGATGGCCACCATCCACCTCGATATGACGCTCGATATAGTATTTAAAAATGGATACTTTTTCTGGTGCTTCTGCTACTAATTTTTCTAATAATCTTGTGAACATG
This sequence comes from Chitinophaga pinensis, assembly GCA_945860605.1. Lineage (GTDB taxonomy): Bacteria > Bacteroidota > Bacteroidia > Chitinophagales > Chitinophagaceae > Sediminibacterium > Sediminibacterium pinensis_D. The sequence goes on along the minus strand of CAMAQL010000006.1, from coordinate 37,019 downwards.
TCTGGGATTAAATCCTCTCTTCCAAAAGTAAACACAGCCGCCTGCACATGTGCTGGGGCCTGGTTGACAATCTTAAATGTAAAGTTCAAAAACTTTTTTACGGAATCGGCGCAGTTCAATTGTTGAATGGCTGCCTCTATACTAGTTCCTGATTGTAGCGCAAGCATTAAGCCTTGAATGGCTGCTGTGGAAGCGCCCATTTGATGCATCGCTTGTTGATACAATTCAAAATGGCTGATACGATTGTCAAAAGCATCCACATCGGACTCTTCTCCCAACACAATTTCATTGATTAAATACCTTGTATTAGCTGATCCTACTGGGATCCAAGGCGTTTGGACGCAGGTTAATTTTTGCTGTAAGGATTTTAGTAAACTCATAAAATCCCATACTGCAAACACATGCACTTCTGCAAATTTTTGCAATTCCGACAATGTCTGTATCTGATGGTATACAGGATGTTGTAATAACTGAATTCTACTTGGTTCGATTGCCGATTTTAATGATTGGATACCTGTATGCATATGGTGATTTGAGGATGGCAAAGTTAAGTAAATATGAAAACTTCACAAATGCTGTTTAACTAATATTATTTTAGTACCTTAATACTTAAACTAAGAACTAAAACGGGTTGCTTTCATAAAATAAAAGCGACCATGCTTAAGTCAAACCCTGTTAAATAAATTGTATGTTTAAAATTATAAGTAGCCTTTTATTCATCCTCATCATGCAAACATCAAGCGCTCAAGAAACAAAAATCATTGCACATCGTGGTGCATGGAAGGAATTTAATTTGCCTGAAAATTCAATTGCTTCTTTAGAAAAAGCCATTGCACTTAAATGTGATGGAGCAGAATTTGATGTCAGAAGGACTTTAGATGGCGTACTTGTTGTGAACCATGATCCTGTGTATTTTGGTGATACCATTCAAACCAATACTTACGCCTATTTAAACAGTAAAAAATTATCCAATGGCGAATCTTTGCCAACCTTAGAGCAATATTTTTTAAAGGGAACAAAGGACAAGCACAAAACCCTGCTGATTTGTGAAATTAAAGCGGCTATCAAGGATCAGGAACAAGACTATTTAGCAACCATTGAAACCTTAGCCTTAGCAAAAAGATTAAAAATCGAAAAACGTATTGTGTATATCAGCTTTAGTAAAGACATTCTAATATGGATAAAAGAAAAACAGCCAACAGCAACCGTATTGTATCTTGAGTCTGACTTAAGTATTGACGCTGTAGTTCAAAATAAATTTGACGGTATTAATTTACATTATACCTCATTTAAAATGAATAGTCAGCTAAGTGCAACTGCTAAAAATGCAGGATTAAAAATTGGTAGTTGGACCGTGAATGAATTATCTGATTTAGCATTTTTACAACAACAAGGTGTAGAATGGATCACAACCAATCAGCCTCAGCAATTTCAAAAACAATTAAAGGATTCAAAGCAATAGAGGCCTTCTGAAAAAATAGTTGATTACTTATACCTCGTATCAATGAGGTATTGAATCTTCCAGCCTTCCTTTAATTTAACCAGTTGGAAACTGTTGACGCCCTTGTGGGAGTATTGCCCTTTAAAATAAAATGTATACGGTGTCCATACTGTAGCCATTAATGGCTCAATTTGAATCGCACCAAATTCAATCCTTTCATCTATTGCATTTGGTGTTTGCTTACCAACACTTTGAAGAAAATCATTCATAGATTCTGTGTTTATGGCGGCCCCTTCTGGCTTATTGACAATAGTTTGAATGATAACATGATCAGAAAAACTTGTTTTTAACAAATTTGTATCCGCTTGTTGCATGGCACGAAACATATTTTGAATCACTTGCTTGAACTCCTTTTCGGAAGCAGCAGATCCTGCTGAATTTGTAGATTGTGCATTAGCAGCGTATTGTATAATACATAAGACAAATAGGATATATAAAATTTTCTTTTTCATTTTTTAAAATTATTTTGGTAGTGCAGTTAATACTAATTTTAAGAACCCATCAACTGATTTGTCGTCCATCCATTTAATGACTGCAACAATATCATTTTCCTTGTCAACATAAATAGCATTGGTGCCATTACCTAGGAACGCATATGCAGTAGCAGGTGCAGATGGGTACATTTTTTTATCCGTGTTTAAAAAATAATTCATAAAGCCATAACCCGTATTTGTCGCTGATGCTGTCTTTGATTTTTTGATCCAATCCTCTGGAATAATTTGTCTGCCATTCCAATTGCCATTTCTTAAAGTGAGCAAACCGAATCTGGCCATATCATAGGCATTGATAAACATACCCCCACCAAAATGACCACCGCCACTTACCGACTGAATCATCTTACCATCCAATACAATCCATGCATTTTTATAGCCTGTCCATGCCCATGTATTGGATGCGCCAATAGGTTGCATTACTTGTTCCCTCAACACTTCTGGCAAGGGCTTTCTCCAAACTGTAGTTGCAGCAAGTGCCAATGCATTGACTCTAGTGTCATTGTATTTATAGACTGTGCCTGGCTCAAAGCGTTTTCTTGTGGTCCACTCCTCTGGTTTATCAGAAGGTCTATCTGCCCAATCTGGCTTGCCCCATAAGACACCCTCCCAGTCACTTGTTTGTCTTAATAAATGATTCCAATTTATTTTTTTGTTGTGATCGGTGTCAAAGGGATATATGAATGATGTTTGAGCGATAGGATTTAGATCTGATGTTATTGGCGTATTAGCAAGTTCAATTGGAGGAAGATAAGTATACACTTTATCTTCTATTGAATGAATCAATCCTTTTTCAACTGCTAAACCAACTACAGTCGATAGCATACTTTTAGTAACACTGTTGACCATCTCCACTGCATGTAGGTTACCCCATTCTGCAATGATATATCCTTTGTACACAATGATACCAGCAGCAGGACCACGGCTTGCCATTGGTCCAATAGGATCCGAAAAAGGTTCTTTCCCAAATTGCATTGCTTGACTAAGCATTAAATTTTTTGGAAATTTTGTCTCATGCGTTAAAGCGTATTGAATCGCTTCATACATTAAATTACTATCTACACGTAAACTAGTTAGTGATTTTCTTTCCCAATTGTCTGCAGGCGGAAAATAAGTTTTGACTTGCGCAGTTGCGGTGACACCAAGACAAAGTAAAAAAAGTACAAATTGCTTTTTCATATATTCAAATATCTTTAAATTATTTTAGTTGCGAAGTATCCACTCTTGTTGGAGTATCTTTTCCTGCAACAATAGACCCCGCACTAATTGCTATTGCTTTAATGATTTCGTTCATGTTGTCTAAATCTAAAGTTTCTATTTGATCTGATGCTTTATGGTAATTGGGTTCTGAATCCATTTTAGAAGTAGAGATGGTATGCGCCGCTACACCCAATCTAGCAAGCGTTGCATTATCCGAACGATAAAATAAATTTTGTTCTGTATAAGGATCTGGATAAAATTTAAAACTTGAACCGTCTAAGTTTTTTTGTAAAATAGCCCCCATATTCGTTTTATCAAATCCAGTAATATAGGCACTATTCTTGCCCCACTTACTTTCTGTACCAATCATTTCGATATTAAACATCGCAACCACTTTATTTGGATCCAACTGCTTTGAAAAATATTGAGCGCCATATCCACCTGCTTCCTCTGCAGTAAAAGCTGCGAATATAATAGTTCGTGCATTGTTGTTAAGTGCTTTATAATATTTTGATAACATAATCATAGCAGTGGTTCCAGCAGCGTCGTCGTTGGCGCCATTGTAGATAGAATCTCCATTGACCATATTTTTTGCATTGATGCCTAAATGATCATAATGACCAGAGAAAATTACATATTCATTAGGCAAAGTTTTTCCCGGAATCATGGCCACCACATTCGCTAAAGCCATTGTCTCTATTTGGTGACTAGCTTGTATCGCATATTTTACTGGTGTGGTATTGGTTAATACAAATACCACGGTCGCTTGATTTGAAGCTAAATTATTTTTAAAGCGCACTAATCGTCCAAAATTTTGCGCATGCGACTCGTCTACCAACACAATCGTTTTTTGATTTGCGCCAATCATTTTTGATGCTGCCTGATTTAAATTTTCACCTGCAGCTATTTTTAATACAGCATATCCAGAAGCTTGGGTCATCTTGATTTCTGGTTCTATGGTAACTACAATCACTTGCTTGGTATCGATAGTGGCGCCATCCATGCTTGCAGACAAGCTGATGAATTTTGGTCTATTAATAGAAAATGATTGTAAGAAATTATTATCACCTTTTATAGACTTTAATCCTGTATCCTCAAATTCCTTGGCAATAAATGCAGCTGCTTTATCAATACCCGGACTAAAAGTTCTGCGGCCTTCCATTTCGTCTGAAGCTAAAACACGCTCAATCCTTTCTGTCTCAGACTTAGTAATTACTTTATTAATCAATTGGCTAATACCTAAATAAGGGATTAACAATGAGATACATATTAATTTAATCATTTTCATATTAACTATTTTAGAATTGCTTTAAAGATAATTTCATTTTGAATGCAAATGAAAAAAATGATGACAGCCGGAATGAAAAAAATAAGCGTTTTAAACTTTTGAATTTGATAATTGTCTAAATTGCTAACAAATCACTTGCATGCCGCTCAGCCCCCAATCTAGCAGTAAAGGACTTGAAACCTATCAAGGCCCTTGGACGAAGCAAACGACGACTCATTTATTAAATAGAGTACTTTTTGGCGCTAAGCAAGCAGAAATTCAAGAATTTTTAGCAAAGGGACTAAATGCTTCAGTTACGGCATTACTCAATCCAACAGATCCCATTCCTAGTCCTCCGCTCAATGAATACAATACCGCCACCGTCATTGATCCAGCTGTTGCTCCAGGAACTACTTGGGTCAATCAACCAACCAATGACGGCACCATCAACGGCCTAAGAAGGAATAGTTATAAAAAATGGCTGACTGGGGTGATGATTCATCAAGATATTAGTATCAGAGAAAAAATGACCCTATTTTGGGGCAATCATTTTGGCACAGAAGCGGATACCATTTCATTTGCCAATTATGTATATCAACACCATGATACTTTAAGAAAAAATGCCCTTGGGAATTACAAAACGATGATCAAAGCAGTCACCATTGATCCTGGTATGTTAAGGTACTTAAATGGCTATTTGAATTCTGCAACTGCACCAGACGAAAACTATGGCAGAGAATTACAAGAACTGTATACTGTTGGCAAGGACAATACAGTTCAATATTCAGAATCAGATGTGAAAGCAGCAGCAAGGGTTTTAACAGGATGGCGTATCAATGCAAGCTTCAATAGTTATTTTGATGCGACAAGACATGACACTGGTAGTAAACAATTTTCAAGCTACTATAATAACAAAGTGATTACCGGAAAGTCAGGCGCTGCAGGGGCTGGCGAAACAGATGAATTAATAGATATGTTGTTTGCAAAGGAAGACATGGCTAAATATATCTGCAGAAGAATTTACAGATGGTTTGTGTTTTATTATATTGATGAGACGGTTGAAAAAAATATCATTACTCCACTCGCTACGATTTTTAAAAATAATAATTTTGAAATTAAGCCCGTATTGACTGCCCTTTTTAATAGTGCTCATTTTTATGACCCATTGTACATTGGATGTCAAATCAAAAGTCCAATTGACCATGTCATTGGTACTTTGCGTAAAACCAATGTGATTTTTCCAAATGCAATTACAGATTATGCAGACGCCTACACACATTTTAATAATATGGTAGGTCAATTAACTAATTTTGGACAAAACCTAGTAGATCCGCCTAATGTGGCTGGATGGCCTGCCTATTATCAGTCTCCTGAATATGGTGAATTATGGATCAATGCCGATACACTTCCAAAGCGAAATAAATTTACCGACTTGATGATTGAAACAGGCTATACCAGAAATGGTAAAAGGGTCATTATCGATTTAATCTCTTTTTCAAAATCTATTTCCAGCAGTCCATCCAATCCGAATCAATTGATTCAAGATTTATTTGATCTTTTAATTTCTACCGAAGTAGATCAAACAATTAAAGACAATTTAAAAAGACAAATTTTACTAAGCGGTCAAACTTCTGATTACTATTGGACAGAAGCTTGGAATAGCTATCAGTCTAATCAAAGTACAGCCAACTTTAATTTGGTGAATACCCGATTGAAAGCACTTGTAAAATATATTATGAACCTGCCAGACTATCAATTAAGTTAAATGAAAAGAAGCACTTTTTTACGCAATAGTCTTGCAGTATTAACGCCTACAGTCATTAGTGGCAATCCAATACATGTGTTAAACAATCATAGTATGGTTGAGCCAGATGTATTAGCGAATGTAAACAATGATAGGGTGTTAGTCATTATTCAATTGAATGGAGGAAATGATGGATTGAATACCGTACTCCCAATCAATCAATATGGAGCATACTATAATGCAAGGACCAATATTGCCATCCCCGAAAAAAAGATACTAGGTTTAAATGGATTTGATGCAACAGGATTACATCCTTCCATGACAGCCATGCAAAAATTATTCAATAACGGACAGCTTGATATTATTCAAGCAGTGGGCTATCCTCAACCTAATTTTTCGCATTTTAGAGCAACCGATATTTGGATGAGTGGCTCCGATAGCACCCAATATTTAAACACTGGTTGGGTTGGACGTTTTTTAGATAACAATTACCCTGGCTTTCCAGACAATTATCCAAATGAGGTAGATACAGATCCTTTAGCCATTCAAATTGGTTCCATTACATCATTAACTTGTCAAGGCCCAATTGTAAACATGGGTATGAGTATTTCTGATCCAAGCGCATTTTATAATTTGTTTGATGCGAGTGAACAAGCCGTTCCCAATACCAATGCAGGATATGAATTAAGTTTTATCAGAAGAATTTCAAAGCAGACCAATAAATATGCTACACGCATTAAAGCGGCTTCCGACGCTGTAAAGCAACAAGTCACTTATCCCAACACAAGTCTTGCCAATCAATTAAAAATTGTATCAAGACTCATTAAAGGGGGATTGAAAACAAAAATTTATTTAGTGAATTACGGTGGATTTGATACGCATGCTGCGCAAGCTGTGACAACAGATACCTCCACTGGTACGCATGCAAATTTATTAGGAGCCGTTTCTGAGGCGATTGGTGCTTTTCAGAATGATATTAAAAATCAGGAGATCGAAGATAGAGTGATAGGCATGACCTATTCAGAATTTGGAAGAAGAATTAAATCCAATGCAAGTGGTGGAACAGACCATGGTGCTGCTGCGCCATTATTTTTATTTGGAAAAAATGTAAGAGGTGGCGTATTTGGTGAAAACCCAACGATACCAAATAACGCAACAGTAGGAGATAATGTACCTTATCAACATGATTTTAGAACCATTTATAATTCGATTTTGAAAAATTGGTTCTGTGTAAAGGATGTAGACAATCAAGAAATCATGCTCAAGCAGTTTCCAACTTTAAACTTAATCAATGCAAGTGCTTGTGCAGTAGAAATGAAAAATCCTGTATTTGAAAAAAATGCTATGATTGTGGCTTATCCAAATCCGTTTTCAAATTTATCTAGGATAGAATTTAAAACCGAGGGAGGACATACTTTAGTTCAACTGCTTGATACTTCTGGTACGGTCATTAAATTATTAGTAGATGCCACTTATAGTTATGCCGGCATGAATAGCGTCACTTTGATTGCTAGTGATTTAAAGCCAGGGGTGTATTACATTAGAATTCAAAATGGAATACATCAATACGTTAAGACCATCATTAAAATATAAAGTCAAATTGTTTTAAACTTTTTGAACTCTATTTGGTCTAACTTGAAGACGCATGACAGACCAAGCACTCATTATACAATTTCAAAACGGCGAAGTAAAAGAGGATGCATTTACGCAACTTTTAAAGAGGCATCGTGAAACTGTATTTTTTCAAATTAAGAAAATGGTGCTCGAGCATGCAGATGCAGACGATATTGCACAAGCTGTATGGATTAAAGTTTGGAATAAGCTGGATGGATTTAAGCAAGAGAGTGCCTTTAGCACTTGGCTTTTTAGGGTGGCATATAACGAGACCTTAAATTTTATAGCCCAGAAAAAACGTTTAAAAACTCATACTACTCAAAATGAGTTGGACCATAGTTTAGAACATCCATCTAGCCAAAATGCATTAAAAGAGACTACCATCCAGATTAAATTAGAACGTGCTATTGCAGAATTGCCTGAAAAACAACGATTTGTATTTATGTTAAGGTATTACGAGGCCTTTGACTACGAAAAAATAGCCTCTATCACTGGTACGACCGTTGGAGGCGCTAAAGCAAATTATCACCAAGCTGTCAAAAAAATGACCGAATTGCTCCAACAAGCTTAAACCTTTGACCAAACAATGAGTCTAAATTACGATATGAATGATATGAACGATATGGAAAACGAATCAATTTCAAAAGCATTAGAAGAAGCCCTAAAAAGCTTTGACTCAAAAACCAAGCAGGTGCCTGCGGGGTACTTTGATCAATTTGAAATGGATTTAATACAACAAATTAAAGTAGAGGGGCAAGCGCCACAAAAAGCACGTATTGTTAACCTGTTTTTAAATCAAAAAAAGTACTTGGTTGCTGCAAGTTTACTTTTTGCCATTGCAACTGGATACCTATTTTTTAATAAAGCAGAAAATACAACAACTCAAATAGCCAAAGTGGAAGTGATTGACATTGGAAGTTTACCTGATGAATTGATTGAAGCTTACGTGAACAACAATGAACTTGTAACCGAAGTAGAATGGAATAGCGCGATTGAAGCAGCTGGAACTAATTTAATATCAAGGAATCAATAAAAAGATTGAAAATTTAATTATCAAAGAAAATTAAACCATTCTAAAATAAATTTGTCTAAATTTTAAATACACATTTTATGAAAAAAATATTATGCCTCTTAAGTATTATTGTAACTGTTTTTGTAGCTCAAGCACAAGAGCGACCAATGAGTGGTCAAAATAGACCGGCTATGCGAAATAGACAAGGTATGGAGATGCCGCCAAGACCAATGACTAAAGAGCAAAGAGAAAGATTGGAATTATTTAGTATTCAATTCATCACAAAAAAATTAGACTTAACTCCTGCAGAAGCAGAAAAATTTTGGCCTCTGTACAATGAACAAAAAACAGCAAGTCGTAATTTGATGCAAACAGCAAAAGAAGACGAGATTGCATTTCAAGAAGCAATGCTAGTAATAAGAAAGAAGTTTAAGAAAGACTTGATGCCAATTTTAAAAACAGAAGAAAGAGTGAACCTGGCTTTAAAAGTAGACAGGGAACTTTTAAATAAAATGCGCAACGAAATGATGCGCAGAAAAAGACCTATGTAATTCTTTTGTGGTCTATTTGGTTAAAGTGCACTAGCCGGGGGGCTAGTGCACTTTTTTATTTCACAAGTTCTAGGTGGTATTCTTGAATCAATGCAGGATTTTCAGGACTTAAAGTAAAGCTTAATTTTAGTTTTAGTTTTGAACCTTCCAAGATACAATAGCCTCTTAACTGATTTTCTGCAATCATTTTTCCAACAGTTTGTATTTTCCCGGCTTGTTCAAATAATTGTTTGGCTTCCGACTTTAATTCATCCATTAAATAGTCGTCAAAAAAGTTTTCAGCAAAAATGGCTGGAATTTTTTCCCAACTAGGAATAATTTGTAGCAACTCTTTTTGGCGTTGTTCTAGTATTGGAGATACAGTAACCATTCTTGGTAGAAGCTTTGCAATTTTAACTAGGGTATCTAACACAATCAAATTCATTGTAGAAGTTGGCGCATAGGTATGGTTGGCAAAAAAGATCACTCCCAATCCATATTCAGGCATAAAACGCCAATTACTTCCAAAACCTGGAAGTCCTCCACTATGGCCAATACTTGTTTTGCCTTCGGCATCGTGCATCCAATTTAAACCATAGCTATAACTGCTAGTGGTAGCTAGTTTTTTTCCAGATGGAAATTGATAATTTGGATTGAGTCCAATGAAAGTATATGGTTGATGCATTTCTCTCACCGTACTTCTTTTAATCACTTTATTTTCTGTTTCATTTCGCTCAGGCCATGCGGCTTGATGGAGGGCAACATATTTTGCAAAATCATCTATCGAAGTAATCATCCCACCCATAGCACCATAAATGCCGTCTTTTAATAATGGCACGTTCACCCAATTGCCCTTGATGGTTCGATAGCCCTTTGCTAAATTTTCTTTTGAAATAGTTCTATATTCATAAGTCGTATGCTGCATGCCTAAGGGATCTAAGATAGATTGCTTAATATAGGCATCGTAAGTCAACCCTGATGCCTGATGAATGATATAACCCAGCATCGCAAAACCAAGATTGCTATATTCATAATAAGTCCCCGTGGTGTTTGAAAAGGAAAGTCCTTTTTCAATCAAGGCGATCAGATCTGCCTCTGAATCATCTAATTGTCTGTCTCCCCATGGATTGTCTTCGGGGAAGCCAGCCTGATGTGACATCAAATGTCGAATGGTGATGGGCGCGCCATCCTTGGTCAATACCTGTCCCTTCATTGCCGGAATATATTGATCAATAGGGTCATCTAATTTTAATTTTCCAGCATCTCTTAATTGCAGGATCGCCATAGTGGTAAAACTTTTGGACATCGAGGCAATACGGAACATAGTCTCGTCATTGGCAGGAATTTTATCTTCAATATTCGCCCATCCAGCTGCCTTTTTAAATAATAATTCACCATCTAATACGATGGCAAAAGCATAGGCCGGGAAATGGTGCTTTGTTGCATATTCTTTATATAAATCTTCCACAAGAGGCATAGCTGCTTGTAGTTTTGCCTTTCTATTTTCATCTGCAAATACTGCAGACTTAAACTGATTGGAGGTTTGTGCATATCCATTGATTAGGATCAATTGTGCTAAAAATAAACTTGTAAATAGGGCATTTTTCATGGCAGTGTATTCATCACAAATTAGGTTATAATTCAAAAAAATGTGCTAATTTTCTATACTTAATATATACAATATGCGTAAACAACTTTTTTTAGTATTACTTGCCTTGCCCCTTTTGATTTTTGGTCAACAAAAAGCCAATTATGATTTAGCAGCAAGGTTTTCTCCAAAGAAATTGGATAAGATGATTTTCTCCTTATCTGTTGATCCTCATTGGTTAAAACAATCCAATAAGTTTTGGTATACCTACGAAACAAGTGAAGGAAAACAATGGATGATTGTAGACCCAGTAAAAAATGAAAAGAAGGCCATGTTTGATAAAGATCAACTTGCTGCATCTTTAACAAGAATCATCAAAGATCCATTTGATGCGCAACATCTTCCAATTGACTCTTTAAAGTTTATTAAGGATGAGAGCTGGATTCAGTTTGAAGTAAAAAGTAGCATTGAGATAGATAAGCCAGGTGCTAAAAAAGATGCAAAGGCAGAAAAAATTAAAAAAGTATTTTACTTTGAATACAATTTGAATACGGCACAATTAAATGAACTAGTTGGTTTTACTAAACCTAAAAGAAAACCAAGCTGGGCAAATATGGCGCCTGATCAATCTAAAGTAGTTTTTGGTCGTAACTACAACCTATACTATATGGACAAAGCCAATTATGAAAAGGCATTGGTGAATGAAGACGATAGTTCGATTATTGAAACAGCTATTACAAAAGATGGTATCCAAAATTTTGGTTGGCATGGTGAAGGTGGCGAAACAAATGTAGATGCAGAGAAAAATAAAAACAAAAGAAAACCTGTAGGTGGTTATTGGAGTGAAAATAGCAAACAGTTTGCTATTGTGAAAGTAGACAACAGAAAAGTAAAAGATTTATGGGTAATCAATAGTATTGCAGATCCAAGACCAACACTTGAAACTTATAAGTACTGGATGCCTGGTGAAAAAGAAGCACCAGTAGATCATTTAATGTTGGTAGACATGGTGAACTATACCAATAAGGAAATCAATGTTTCCTTGTATAAAGATCAAGACATTGCAATGTGGAATAAGTCTGCAGCTGTAAATGCTAGAGACGATGAATTCAGGCCTATGATTTGGCTAGGAACCAATGAGCAATTATACCTTGCAAGAACAAGTCGTGATTTAAAAAAGATTGACCAATGTGTGGTGAATACAATAACTGGTGAAGTTAAAGTAGTAGTAGCTGAGTCGTTGAATACTTCTATTGAAATTAAGAAGCCAGAATTAATTAAAAATGGCGCAGAATTAGTTGAATGGAGTGAGCGTGATGGATGGGCGCATTTATATTTATATGATGGGCAAGGAAATTTAAAAAATCAAATTACACAAGGTGCATGGCATGTGGAGACGGTGATTGGTGTAGATGAAACTAAAAGAGTCGTTTATTTTTCCGCAAATGGAAGAGAGTCAGTGAATGGTGGTAAAGAAGACCCTTACTACATGCATTTATACAAAATCAATTTAGATGGCTCTGGCTTGCAATTATTAAACGCTGGCAATTTTGATCATAGCTTTAGCGTGAATGATAATAATACTTATTTTGTAAATACTGCATCTAGAGTCAATACCACTCCAGTATCAAGCTTACACAGTGCTGACGGAAGAAAATTAATGGATTTGGAGACTGCTGATTTAAAAAATCTAATGGCAACAGGTTATAAATTTCCTGAAACATTTAAGATCAAAGCAGATGATGGTATCACTGATTTGTATGGCGTAATGTACAAGCCTTATGATTTTGATAGCACTAAAAAATATCCAATTATAGAGTACGTTTACCCTGGTCCACAAACAGAGTCTGTGAATAAGTCTTTCAGCAAGGGCATGGATCGTATTGACAGATTGGCTCAATTAGGATTTGTAGTGGTGACAATTGGCAATAGAGGAGGTCACTATGCAAGAAGCAAGTGGTATCACAACTATGGCTATGGTAATTTAAGAGACTATGGTCTTGCAGATAAAAAAGCAACAGTGGAGCAATTAGCTGATAGATTTAGTTTCATTGATAGAAACAAAGCTGGTATTCATGGTCATAGTGGTGGTGGTTTCATGAGTACTGCGGCTATCTTGGTTTATCCAGATATCTTTAAAGTAGCCGTGAGTAACGCAGGCAACCATGACAATAGCGTATACAATAGATGGTGGAGCGAAAAGCATCATGGTGTGAAAGAAAATATCTCTGAAAAAAGCGATACCAGTTTTAGCTATATGATTGATAAAAATCAAGACCTAGCTAAAAACTTAAAAGGTAAACTGTTATTGATTCATGGAGAGATTGATAACAATGTGCATCCTGCCAATACATTAAGAGTGGTGAATGCAATGATTAAAGCCAATAAGCGTTTTGATATGTTAATCCTTCCAACACAAAGACACAGTTTTGGAGACATGAACGAATATTGGTTCTGGAGAACTGCAGACTATTTCTCTAAGTATTTATTAGGAGACAACACAGAACGTTCAGTAGATATTGATGAGTTAAATAAAGATGTAGAACGCAAGAAATAAAACTCTAATTTGAACTTGTTCAATTGAATAAATTCAAAAAAAGATAGCAAAAAAAACGCTCCGAAATTTCAGAGCGTTTTTTTTATTTTATATAGCGTTCACATTTTTTCCAATACCCAAAAAAGCTTGGATAATAGCCATTGACTTCTGGAAATAACCAATCTCTTGTTTCCTGTATACCTTGGTAATGCTGAGTTGTAGGATGTTCTTTAGAATAAATGATAGCATTGCTTTTTTCAGAAGTAATTTTTTTATCGCTCATTGATATTGTTTCAATATGCTGGAATAAATCTTCAAAATTACCTAAAAAAATTTGCAAACCTGGAATATTGGTTGTGGCTAAATCAATAACAAATTGTAGTACTTTTTTTGTCACAGGAAATTGTTCAAAATGATTGGGCTCTAGTAATAAAATGCGATTCATTGACTCGTCAGCATGCCAGAGGGGATCCAAATTAAAACTATTATAAATACAAAAAGGTTGATTAGATAAAACAGTTTTGTTATCAAAAATATTTGTTTGATTTGTCTTTTCAATATTTTTCAAAATAGCCATGGTGTCTATCTCAAATGCTTGATCTAAGGGATCCGCCCATTTTGCATTATGGAGTGGTTTAATTGTATCTGAATGATCAAAAATGGAAGTTTGCAAATATTCATATTCAGTATCTAAAAAAGTACCCAGTTGTTTTGTATTGGTATATTTATTGATGTTTTCTTGATTGGCTATATATTGTTTACTACTAAAAGTTCCTGCTACCCATTGCCAACTTAAAAAATTTGCTGCAGGGTCATGGTCTAATAAATTTGCATACATCCACTTGGCGCCAGGCAACCATGCTGCTTTAAAAATATTAGAATGCAACATCGAAATATACATTCTTACATGATTGTGTAAATAGCCTGTATCATATAATTGATGAATTGCATTGTCAAGTGCTTGAATACCCGTGTTGCCCTCACTCATTGGGATTGGTAGGGATTCTAGTACCACTTTAGCTTGAGCTGATTTTAGGTCTTGTAAAATCAAGTCGCCTTTTTGTTGCCAAACTCGTTGAAAGTACTCACGCCATGCCATTTGTTGCATCAATCCAATCCATTCTTGTTTAGAATGCTTCTTCTTGAGCTGCTCCATCGCTAAGACTGGACTCAGTAATCCCCTCGAGATATAGGGTGACCAGCTAGTTACTGCACCATTGGTATAATTCCTTGTGGTATGGTATTTCCCGGGTTGATAAGCTTTGACCTGCTCTAAAAGCGCAGCGTAAGTGATATTCATTGATAGGCATTAATTGTACTACTCAATGAACAATTTTAGCTGTAAAATGTTTAAAATGAATGCAAGTACAGCTCGTATTCCCACATCAACTTTTTGATCAGTCTGAATTAGGACCTGATGGTGGCGTTATTTACCTCATTGAATCAGATCTGTTTTTTTTAAAATATCAATTTCATCAACAGAAAATTTTGTTTCACAGAGCTTCTATGAAATATTATGCATCACAACTTGCTCAGAAAGGATGTGATTGTCATTATATAGAAGCCAAAGACCAAAATTCGAAGATGGCTAAATTGGTTAATATGCTTAAATCAAAAGGTGTAAAAAAAATTAAATTATATGATCCTTGTGATTACTTATTAGATAAACAATTAAAAAAAGCATCTTCACTTTGTGGAATTGAATTAACCTACTTACCAAGTCCTAATTTTTTAAATAATTTACCTGCAAGCATTGAGCTGCTTGGCAATAAGAAAACCTATTTCCAAACAAGTTTTTATACAGAGCAGCGTAAACAAAGGAAAATTTTAATTGAAAAAGATGGCAGTCCTGTTGGTGGGCAATGGAGTTTTGATGTAGAGAACAGAAAAAAAATTCCAAAAAACACGCCTATCCCTCCGATTCATTTTTTTGAATCCAATAAATACATTGAAGAAGCGAAGCAATATGTAAAAGTAAATTTTAAAAATAATCCAGGTAAATTGGATGCGCCTTTTAATGCAGCAAATATAGGCTTGTATTATCCAGTGACACAGGCCGATGCGAAAAAAGCAATGAACTTATTCATTGCTGAAAAGCTTGATCAATTTGGTATATATGAGGATGCGATGGTGATGGCAGAAAAAACTTTGTTTCATAGTGTACTAAGTCCTTTGATCAATGTGGGACTAATCCAACCTGCTGAATTTTTACAAGCATTATTGCAGGCTTATCAAAAAGCAAAAGCTCCTATCAATAGTATCGAAGGCATTGTGAGGCAAATTATTGGATGGAGAGAATTTGTACAATTAACCTATCGTAAAATTGGTAGTCAACAAAGAACAAAAAATTTCTGGGGCTTTACTAAAAAAATGCCTCAATCTTTTTATGATGGTACAACCGGAATTGATCCAATAGATATCAGCATCAAAAAATTACTTGAGTCAGGTTACAATCATCATATTGAAAGACTGATGGTCTTGGGAAATTTCATGTTACTCTGTGAAATTGCACCAGACGAGGTATACCAGTGGTTTATGGAAATGTATATCGACGCTTATGACTGGGTGATGGTACCCAATGTCTATGGCATGTCTCAGTTTGCAGATGGAGGCATGATCACCACCAAGCCCTATATTTGTGGATCCAATTATTTAATGAAAATGGGTGATTTTCCTAAAGGGGAATGGCAAGCAACTTGGGATGGCTTATTTTGGCGCTTTTTATCTAAGCAGCGTATAGTGTTTTCAAAAAATCCAAGATGGGCAATGTTATTAAGCACTTGGGATAAAATGCCGGAAGAAAAAAGAGCAAATCATTTGAACAACGCAGAAAAATTTTTAAAAGCATTAAAGTAAAAGATAAAGTACAATGGAAAAAATAACTTTGATCAATCCAAGGCCTGCAGAACCAATTTTAAGATCTGAATGGGTCGAGAAAGATAGAGACCGCATTATTGAAATGGCCTGGGAGGATCGTACGCCTTTTGAAGCGATTCAATTTCAATTTGGATTGAGTGAAAAAGAAGTGATTGAATTCATGCGTGCCAACTCAAAGCCCTCTAGTTTTAGAATGTGGCGTAAACGAATGGCTTCCAGAAAAACCAAGCATGCGGTATTAAGAAATACGGATGTGATAAGATTTAAGTGTAGTAGACAAAAAACGAGTGGTAATAAAATTTCAAAAAGATAGCGCGGTGAATCATCGCGCTATCAGATTTTCTATTCTAGAAATAATTTCGTTTTATACAGATTTCTTAAATTAAAATTATTTTTTAAGTTTCTGCTTCTTACATCCTTCGCTACAATATTGTACTTCGTCCCAACACCTTTCCCATTTTTTTCGCCAACTAAATGGACGACCACAGGCTTTGCATATTTTTTCTGGCAGATCTTGTTTTTTAACTCCTTTCATGTGATAATAACAAATTACCTTATTAATTGTTGAGTCTTGTTTTTAATTCATCCCAGTCTAACTCACAATTGGTTGTTGAGCAGCAACCCACTCATTGATACCGCCACTATAATTGGAAATATTGGTATAGCCTTCTTTAACGAGTAAAGAATAGCCTATTGCAGCCCTATCCCCACCTTGACAATGCACGATTACTGGCTTGTCTTTTGGAACTTGATCTAAGTTTTGCAATAGGGTTCCAACAAATACATTTTTAGCACCTGCAATATGTCCGCTATTAAATTCAGCAACACCTCTTATATCAATTATTTCAGCATCCTTATTCGCTTTCACTGTATCAATCGTAACCATATTAGATTGTGCTAAGGTTCCAGTATACACTTGACTAATTTTAGAAGCATCTACAAATCCTAAAATATTATCTAGACCAATACGCATCAATTTTCTTGTTAGATCATCCATTTGATTTGGCGCTGCAACTAAAATAAATTGTTCGTCATAAGAAATAAACCAACCCATCCAGGTAGCAAAGGCATTATTGCCTTGAATATTGATACTTCCTGGAATGAAACCATTTTGAAACTCTAATTTATTTCTTGTATCAATCACTTTGATACCTTTATCCATGGCAGACTTTAAATCTGCATTCAATAATTCTTTAATCTTTGGCACTTCGGTTAATAAAGGACGATTAACTTTATTCAATTCCTTCATTTTTGCAAAGTACTTAGGCGGCTCAGGTTGATCTGTCAATAAAAATTGTACGAAACCGGCTTTGTCTGTACCATACTGAAATGCCCAGTTTCTTTTTTTCTCATATCCAATTGTTGTACTTGGTACAGCACCCAAAGCCTTGCCACAAGCCGATCCTGCGCCATGTCCAGGCCATACTTGTATAAAGTCTGGTAGGTCTGTAAACAAATGAATTGAATTGTACATTGCTTCTGCCCCTTTTTCTTGGGTGCCTATCATGCCTGCTGCTTTTTCCAATAAATCTGGACGACCAATATCTCCCACAAATACAAAGTCGCCTGTAAATAACATCACTGGCTCTTGACTTGCTGGTGTATCAGTCAATAAAAAACTAATACTCTCTGGCGTATGTCCAGGTGTATGTAGTACTTCGATCTTTAAATTTCCAACCATCACTTCTGTGCCATGCTTTAAACCTTCATGCGCAAATTCATATTCCCATCCTGCTCCACCTTCATCTGATAAATACATTTTAGCACCTGTTACAGCAGCTAACTCACGAGAACCTGCTAAAAAATCGGCATGAATATGGGTTTCAAAAATATGCGTGATTTGAATATTATTTTGTTTCGCAATTTCAATATATGTGTCGATATCGCGCTTTGGGTCAATGACTGCAGCTACACCATCTTTTTGACAGCCTATGAAATAACTAGCTTGTGCTAAAGTTTTGTCGTATACATGTTGAAAAAACATACTGCTACTTTTTTAATGATATTAATAATGTGTTCTTTTTCTTTGTTGAAAACCTAGTTAAGGTATTTCAGAAAACAAAGTTGCATATTATTATTGCTATTATTTGTGATATATATCACAAATCTAACTAATCGAAACAATCTAATATCCTGTTTTTAAATAACTCCAGCCCTCTTCTTGCTTCACAACTAATTCCGCCACACCAGATGGCACAGAACTTGCAGAAGGAATAAGCATTTCCTTTTTTATACCGTATTTATTCATGGTATTTTCACAAGCATTAAAAACAACCCCTAGCTTAGTCATTGCCTCTACATCAGCTACTAAATGGGATTTTGATGCTACTAAAAAATTCAAAGCCTTACCATGTACTACTACTTCTATCTTCACATTTCCTGGCCAAACTTTTTGAAAATTTCGAATATTCCCCAACATACTACTCCATACTGCAGTATCAGCAGTATTTAATTGCATCACCACCTGATGCAACTTTACTTGTTTATCTTGCGCCGTAGCAACTACACTAGTGCTTAACAAAAAAAGCATCGCAATTAGATATAAATTTTTCATGGTAGTGAAATCATTTTTAATGAATAGTTTCAACTCAATTTACAACATTTATAACATAGTTCTTAGACCAAATTAGATTCTTTACTTTTATGATGATTTAATTATAATAAAATTTTTACTAAAAAAATTGGGTGGGTGACATTTATCACCTACCTTTTATTTTTATAAAAGGAGTTTTGTGTTCAATAATATAACATGGAAATAATAGGCTATTTAGCTTCAGTTTTGATTGGTATCTCTCTTGGCTTAATTGGCGGAGGAGGTAGTATTTTAACTGTTCCTGTTTTAGTCTATCTTTTTCATGTTGAACCGGTTCAAGCCACAGCTTATTCCTTATTTATAGTAGGTGCAAGTAGCCTTGTTGGTGCTTGGCCCAAGTATAAGCAAGGATTTGTAGATCTAAAAACAGCCATCATCTTTGGTATACCTTCTATCGTTTCTGTTTATGCTACTAGAAAATTATTAGTCCCTGCAATACCTTCTGATTTGGGTGAATTTGGCGGCCTCCTGGTCACAAAATCATTAATGATGATGTTACTATTTGCGATATTAATGATCGCGGCATCCTTCTCTATGATTCGTTCTAAGTCAAGCAAAGAGACTATTACAGAAGATGGTCAAAAATTTAATTACCCTTTGATATTATTAGAAGGTGCCTTGGTGGGTATGCTAACTGGACTAGTAGGTGCAGGTGGAGGATTTTTAATTATCCCAGCTTTGGTAATGTTGAGCAAGCTTCCGATGAAACAAGCGGTGGGCACTTCTTTATTAATCATTGCTGCTAAATCTTTGATTGGTTTTACTGGTGACCTTGGAAATAGTACAATGAATTGGACTTTATTATTAAGTGTTTCCGCACTCGCCATTGCAGGTATTTTTTTAGGCGACAGATTAAGTAAGCGCATAGACGGCAATCAACTAAAAAAAGGTTTTGGTTGGTTTGTTTTAGTGATGGGATTATATATCATTATTCAACAATTATTTTTTCCAATAGTAAGTGCACATTAAATTTATTGAATCTCTGTTTTAAGAAAATCTGTCATGAAGAAACAATACCTAGTGATCATGGGCATCTTATCAATGATTCTGATCTATTTTTTAGTAGGTTTTATAGCTGGAGATTATTTCAAGATGGATGGAAATATTGCTTCAACTGATAGTACATGGGTTGGACCGAGTCTTTATATAGACAATGCTAATTTAGGAGAAGAACGTGCACTCATTATCTATGGACAGGATTTAATTGCGCATACTTCTAAGTATTTAGGTCCTAAAGGATCGGTAGCACAAATCACTAATGGAATGAATTGTCAAAACTGTCATTTACAAGCTGGTGCAAAAGCATGGGGTAATAATTATGCGGCCGTTTTTTCTACCTATCCAAAATTTAGAGACCGAAGTGGCCAAATAGAAACAATCTATAAACGTGTTGCAGATTGTATGGAGCGAAGCTTGAATGGTATAGCAGTAGATAGCACTAGCAGAGAATTCAAGGCGATCTATGCTTATATCAAATGGCTAGGGCAAGACGTTGAAAAAGGAGGTAAACCACATGGCTCTGGAATAGAAAAATTACCCTATTTAGATCGTGCAGCAGATCCTAAAAAAGGACAAATTGTTTATACAGCTCAATGTCAAACTTGTCATGGTGCAAATGGAGAAGGGCAATTAGCCGCAGATGCATTAGAATATACTTATCCTCCTTTATGGGGATCACATAGTTATAATGATGGCGCAGGTTTATATAGGATAAGTAATTTTGCAGGTTATGTAAAAAACAATATGCCTAACTTATTGACTTCTCATGAAAATCCTACTTTAACAGAAGCGGAATCTTGGGATGTTGCAGCATATGTGAATAGCCAATCAAGACCACATAAAGATCAGTCAAAAGACTGGCCAAAATTTGAAAAAAAACCACTTGACTTTCCATTTGGACCATATGCTGATTCTTTTTCTGAAAGTCAGCATAAATACGGACCATTCAAACCAATTCAAAAATTCTATAATCGATAATTGATTTTATTGTTTAAGCCATTTTAGTTTTCCTCTTGCTATTAAAAAGGTTATCAAGGAGGCTGTACATAAAATTTTAATTCCAACGGAGGTTATATTGGCAAGTATAGGTGCTGCAGAACCTTGTGCATTATAGATACCCCATAAAGCCCATGTAACGACTAAAGCAAATGGAACTGCTTTGAATTTTTTTAACATCAATGCTGCAAGTACAATTGCAATCAAAATCATGGCTGCACTCCAATAAACTGGGGTCATTCCAAATCCATTCCATTTATATGCAACAAGCAAGGCTGTACTATTGGCGATGGTGGCTACAGAGATCCAGCCGAAGTAAACTATAAATGGCGTTTGTAAAATAAATTTTTGAGTTAAAGTTAGATCATGCACCATCGTACTACTTTTCAAAAACAGTTGCATGAGTGTGATTAAAAATAATAACATAATCACCAATGATAATTCAATTTGTAAATAATGCCAAGCAACTATCCAAGACATATTAAATACGCAAGTCAGTAAAAAATAAATATTGATACACTCAATCAAAGCAAACGCTTTGGGATATTGTTCTTGTTTCAGCGTATAATAAGTAAAGCCAATTGTATAAAATAATAACAATAAATAAATGACCCCCCAAATAGAAAAAGTAAATCCAGCTGGCACAAATGTATTTGGATAGAATGCAGAAATCTGGCCAGTATTATATCCATTAATGGGTAAAATATTGGCCAGGGCATTCACTGCAATCACACCTAAAAATAAGACCCAGGTGCCGATTATTTTCATTTTAAATACTTGTTAAACCAATTGATATGTGCGTTATGTCGATGCACGATATAACTTGGCACGCGTATGCCATGGTTTTGATTTGGGTAGATAATCAATTCAGTAGGAATCCCTTCTGATTTAAATGCTTGATACATTTGTTCAGCGCCAATCACAGGTACATTAAAATCTGCTTGACTTGCCATGAATAAAACAGGTGCTTTAATCTCCTTTACTTTATAGAATGGATAAGACAAAGCCTCCCATTTCTTTGGATTCTCCCAAGGCTTGCCTAATTCATCTTCATACTGCGAAATGTATTGATCTGATCCATACACCGACATCATGAGCGAACTTCCTGCACCACTTACCCCAGCTTTAAAACGCTTATCAGTTGCTATCGTGTAATTTGTTAAGATGCCGCCATAGCTCCAACCTGCAATTCCAAGTCTATTTGGATCCGCAATCCCTTCCTTAATTAAATAGTCTGCAGCACCAACAATGTCTTTCACTTCCTTGTTACCCCAATCTGCATAAATCGCACTTGTAAATGCCACACCTCTTCCGCTACTTCCTCTATAATTAACTGTTGCTACAGCATAACCTGCATTAGCATAAATACGACTAGTCATATCAAATGCAAAATCATCTTGTGCTACAGGACCTCCATGAATAAATAAAATCAATGGTAAATTTTTTGCTCCGCTGTCTGGTAAATGTAAAATGCTTGAAACGATTGTTCCATCAGATGAAGTAGATTGAAATCCTTTGTGGTATCCTTTTTTTAAACTTGCTACAAAAGCATCTTGCAAATGTGTTAGTCTTTTAGTCGTTTTATTTTGATAGGTATAAATTTCATTCGGTGTTGCTAAATTAGCAAATAATAAAACCATATCTCCCTTGTCATTCATATCCATTGAATTATACACCCCCATTTCATTGGTTAATTGTTCTGACTTTTGTGTTTGAATATTAAATTGTATCAAATTTTGTTTTCTATCATCTTCAATTAAAGACAAGATGGACTGACCATCTTTGGACCAAGCAATAGAAGAGAATGAACGATCATAATTTTTTGAAACAATTGATAAGGCTTTTGATTTAAGATCATAAATACCTAATTGTGAAATGTCATACATGTCGAAATTTCTTTCTGAACTAGATTGTAAAAATGCAATTTTAAAATTATCTGGGCTAAATACTGGACTCGTGTTAGCGCCTTTAAATTTGGTGAACTGCAATGGTGTTGCACCTTTTGTAAGGTTTAATAAAAATAAATCGCTATTAGAGTTCTTATCAGGATTTTCAGAAACATTGCTCACATAGGTAATCATTGAATCGTCTGGACTAATTGCCACATCCCCCTCATTGTAATTTCCACTTGTTAAAGTGTCTAATTTTTTTGTTGCTAAATCAAATAAATAGATATGTGTTTTACGATTGTCTAAATAACCCTCATTATCTTGTTTGAATTTATACCTAGTCATTTCATAAGGTGTTCTAATTTTAGACTTTGCTGTATCCGCGTAGTTATAATCTTTCACAACTACAATCATTTTTTTACCGCTATTAAACCAAATATAATCATTGATTTCTCCTTTGATATTCGTTAGTTGAACGCCTTCTCCACCACGACGATCCATTAAAAATACTTGAGAACCATTGTCCTCATCTTTTCCTTTTGTTAAAAAAGAAATGTATCTCCCATCAGGGCTCCATTGGTAATTGCCAACGCCTTTTGTTTGTTCTGTTAATGTGATGGTCTCTTTGCCGTCAGACGACATCATATATAATTTGGACACTGACCTGTCTTTTGCAGCATCAATTTTAGATTGACTATATAAAATCCAACTGCCTTCTGGGGAAATTTTAGGTCTTGAAACTGCTTCCATACGATACACATCATTAGGCACTTGAGCAATTGCCAAAGTGGACATAAAACCGAAAATTAGTGGGAATAAGATTTGCTTTTTCATAGCTGGCAAAATTTAAATTTTAATAGGAATCTAATTTACTAAATAAATCCTTGTAGATGGCAGGAAAAAGAAAGGCGGTATAGAAATACCGCCTTTTAATGTCTTTTTATTGCTTTAAAGTTGGATAACTAATACCCAATTGCTCTAAATAGGTTCCATACTTACTTGGATCGTAATAGAACTTTTCAAGTTGGCTTCTATATGCGCCTTGTATTTCTTTATTCAAATGAATGGCAGGAGGATCGTTTTTAGTAATGAAAGGAATGTATTGAACTTCTTTTGTTTGTACTTCCTTAAAATACTTTTTAGCGTCGGCTACTAAACTAGGTTTGGTAAACAAGTCTAATAAAGTCATGGCTGTCGCTTCTGCCCCCACTAATGATCCCTTGTGTGCAATAGGTGTCGCCATTGCAATGGCGTCTGCCCAATGGTGTCCTTTTGTGCCAGGAATATTTGCTGGATACCTTAATACAATCGTTGGCAAGTTCCATGAGATGTCTGCAATATCATCTGAACCTCCACCCCAAGAAAATGCAACAGAGCCTTTTAAAGTATCAATTGTAGATTTTAATCCATCAATTGGATTGCCTTGTTGGTCTTTCTTTGGCGCTTCTACCAAGACTTGCACTCCTTTTGCCAATGCAATGTCTTTTTCATCCCAAGTAGGCATGCCTACTTTTTTAATATTCGCAAACATGGCTTCTGCAAGCGGTTTGTTAAAATGACCAGGCCATGCAGTACCTAACATTTGATGCGTCATTTTTGTATTCGTCATCATCGCAGCACCTTCTGCAATTTTGATACCTGATTCATAGTTCATTTTAATATCCTCATAGGTACGTTCTCTAAAATAGTACCACACACTTGCTTTACTTGGAACCACATTGGGCTGGTCACCTCCATCTACAATCACATAGTGCGATCTGTTGGTTGGCTTCAGATGTTCTCTTTTAAAATTCCATCCCACATTCATTAATTCTACTGCGTCTAATGCGCTTTTTGCTCTCCATGGCTGACCAGCAGCATGTGCGGCTTCTCCTTCAAAATCAAAACGCACACTTACTAAACCATTGCCTCCATTATCTCCATAACTAGAAGTAAAATCACCACTCACGTGCGTGAAAATACAAGCGTCCACATCTTTAAAATAACCATCGCGCACATACCATGCTTTTGTTCCAACTAATTCTTCGGCAATACCTGGCCAAATTAAAATAGTGCCTGGTAATTTTTCACGCTCCATTAATTCTTTCATTGCAATGGCTGCGTAAATGATCACAGCTTGTCCAGAATTATGTCCTTCACCATGACCAGGTGCGCCT
Source organism: Chitinophaga pinensis (assembly GCA_945860605.1). Lineage (GTDB taxonomy): Bacteria > Bacteroidota > Bacteroidia > Chitinophagales > Chitinophagaceae > Sediminibacterium > Sediminibacterium pinensis_D. The sequence continues at coordinate 12,026 of CAMAQL010000006.1, read as the reverse complement.
TCAACAATCGGTGCTTTGTAAGCTACGCCTGGTTTTTGAGAGGCTTTAGGAATACAATCCACATCACTACCTAATGCAATCACTGGCGAACCAGATCCCCACTTGGCCATCCAAGCAGTGGGTATATTTGCAATACCATTTTCTACAGTAAACCCATTTTTTGTCAATACAGATGTGATGTATTTAGAAGTTTCAACTTCTTGAAATCCTAATTCGGCAAAACTAAAAATCTGATCTACCATCACTTGTACGTCCTTAGACTTACCAGCAACAGACTGCATAAGGGTTTGCTTTAATGCAGCTAAATCTTTTTCAGTGTATTTTTTTTGCGCAAAAATGGGCATAGAAAAACTTAGTAAACAAACACATACTACAATGCGTTTAATAAATTGAATTGGCATAGTAAATTTTAAAGTAGTGATACAATATATTTCAAGACTTAAGGTACAAAAAAAATCCCCTATCTAAAAAGATAAGGGATCTATATTTTATAAGTGGCTGAATTATTTTGCAGCCATTTTGAATTCAACTGTTTTCGTGTTTGATGGGGTAGTTTTAGATGTCACTACAACCGAAAGATTGTACAATACTCCAGGTACTAAACCAGTTACAGTCAGCGGATTCGTCAGGCTGGTAGAGCTCAATGGGCCAGTTGCAAATGCAGTTGTATTGTCTGAAACTTTAATCAGTTTAGTGTCAATAGTGACACCGCTAACAGGTATTGCAGCTAGCTTAACTTCAATTCTTTGTGAAGTACCTACTACTGCATAAATATTGTTAGTCCCCGGGTCAATATCAATGACCACCCCGCCTGCAGCAGTTAAACTTGGTTCTACCACCACAACAGGTGGCGGTGGAGTAGGTGCAGGACTGTCTCCTCCTTTGCTACAAGCAAAAAAGCCAATACATAAAACTAAAATCAAGCAATTATATTTCATATGGGTCTTATTAAGGTTCGCAGGATAAAGATAATAGTTTTTAGCAAATCCTCAATTTAATATGCTTTTAAAGTCAATAGTATAGAAATTTTTCGGCCCTGACACTGAAAGGTATAAATACTCAAAAAATAAGTATCAAGATTGACTAGGTTTAACCAATGCGTCACTTTAAGTCAATTTCTTTTTACTTCCTTATAGTCTTGCAATTGTTTATTGTGCAATTGTATGGACAACAATTGCCTTTTCAATCCCTTAGTCTTGCTGGGGATTATTATGTACCTACGAATGTGGATGGCTTACAGATGGACTGGCGGCTTGATATAGGACTGACCGCCATGACACTCGAGCATTCGAATGCCTATTTATTTAGCGCCGGTTTTTTACAACCAACCATCCATCGTTTTGCAGACGATATGATTTGGAAAAAATACAATCCCAGTATCGAAATAAAAAATATATTTCCCGGAGATGCTATTGTACTTTTTTCAAAAGAGCCCGATCTAATTTTATTTGGATTTAAAATTTTTAATCTGCAGGGGCAAGTCTTAGTGCGTGATCAAACAAAATATAGAAGCAGTTATACAGGAAGGTCTATCAATATGAATGCAATGAATAGTGGTATCTATATCATGCAAGTGTATTATTTACCTGAATATATGATGTTAGATCCTAACAGGAATTATTGGGTCAAAACTATAAAATTCATAAAACCATGAGACTTGTTACGCAAATTATAATCGTTGTACTGTTGCTTTGTTGTCAAATTGGATTGAGTCAAAGCCAAAAGGGTATTGCTTTTCAGGCAGCAGCTAGAACAAGCAATGGTGTAATTATGCCTAATAAAAAAATTCAAATTAGAATTAGTATTTTAAAGGATACATTGGCCGAAGAGATTTTATATCAAGAATTAAAATCCGTTACGACTAGTCCATTAGGTTTGTTTACCATTTTAATTGGCGCTACAGAGCCTGCTAAAATAATCACCATTGGTGCATTTGAAAATATCAATTGGACCGCTGCGACTTATTTTATGCGTGTAGAAATTGATCCAGAAAATCATCTACAATTTATTCGGATTGGACAACAGCAAATTCAATATGCTGCATATGCTTTTTCAGCAGACCATGTCTTAGCGGAAAATGTTGAAGGTGTTTTAAGTATTCCCCAGGGAGGCACTGGCGTAAATAATACCACAGCCTTTAAATTAGCACTGCAAATAGATAAAGTCAATAATGTTGCAGATAGTCTTAAAATTTTAAGCAAGGCATCCATCCAAGCTTTGGCGCTGAAATTAGACAAAAAAGATACGGTGAGCTTAAGCAATAGAATTAATCAAAAATTAAACAAGGGAGATATTAGTGCTTCAGAGCTTGCATTGAGTTTAGGCTTTCTGCCATTTGAAACGCATTTTGGTGCCTTTACAGATACAGCAAGGCAACTGGGATTAGTCAATACAGCCATAGCGGTAAAGTGGCGAGACACGATTGCTCAAAATCAGGTTTCCATTGGGCTTAACTCCAGCCTAGATCCAACCAAGCTGCTTGTTGTAAAAGCGGGGACCTATCTAGTTCAGTATAGTCTCCAGGTAAGCAATACGCAAATAGCCAATGACGAAATGAGTGTATGGATGAGGCGCAATGGCGCTGCTTACCCTAATACCCTTAGGCAATTTTTAACAGGCGCCGTAGGCGTCAAAAATATTTTTTCTGGACAAGCAATCATCCTCTTTGGAACGGATGATTATCTAGAATTGTTTTTTAGTGTTAAACACAATCAAACACAATTATTTAAAACAAGTGCTTTAACCAATCCTTCGAGACCTGCCACCCCAAGTGCGCTTATTATCCTATTCAGAATACAATAATGCATCCTTATTCCAATGCTATTCTTTTTGTTAATTCTATTCCTATTTATCCAAATGGTTGTTCAATCGAAATACTTTGTTTCGAGAAATAATGTGGTCCATCTTCGGCGATGTACAAACAATCTTCTAAACGAATCCCAAATTCACCAGGAATAGAGATTGTTGGTTCATTGCTAAAACACATACCAACAGCTAAAGGTGTTTTATTTCCTTTTACAAAATTGGTCCACTCGTGTCCTTCTAGACCAATACCGTGGCCAGTTCTGTGCGGCAGCCCTGGTAATTTATAGTTGCTTTTGAATCCGGCTTTTTCAATCACTGCTCTTGCAGCTGCATCTACCACTTCACATGGTGCACCAATTTTAATTGCAGCAAAGGCTGCGTTCTGTGCTTCTAATTCTAAATTCCAAACATCAACTTGTCTTTGAGTTGGTTTGCCCACTACAATCGTTCTTGTGATATCAGAAGCATAACCTTCTACACTTGTTCCACCATCTACCATCACTATATCACCCTCGCGAATCACCTGAGGCGTGATACTGCCGTGAGGCAATGCAGAATACTTACCTACTTGTACGGAAGCGCCACCAGTATAACCTAGCTTTCTAAATGCAGCGCTGATATTACCACTAAATTCAGACTGAGACATATCTAGACGAATAGTTGCAAAAGCTGCTTGATATGCTTTGATAGTGATGTCACTTGAATATTGCATCAATGCCAATTCTGCTTTTGTTTTATACATTCTACAACCAGCTGTAACTGGTGTTGCATCAACTATTTCAAAACCTGTCGCTAATTTTTTAACGCCATCCGCAATGAAAAAACGAACACGTTCTTCCATTCCAATTTTTTTATACTTTACTCCTCTGTCTTTAATGATATTAAAAATCAAGGCATATGGACTTTCATGTTCTTCCCAACATCTTACTTCGTCACCAAATACAGGGTTCAATAATTCCATCGCCCTGTCTTCTTCGAACTTTGGACAGACATAGGCAATCGATCCTTTTGCTGGAATGACTACACCAAAAGTTCTTTCGCTTTGTCCCCATCGCATGCCAGTGAAATAAAAACAAGACACAGTACCTTCTAAAAAAATAGCATCTATTTTTTCCTTTTCCATAATGGACTGCGCCTTGGCAATTCTTTGCTTACGCTCCTCTATTGTAATGGGCACCACGCCTTCTTTCATTGGCGATAAGTCCTCAATTGATTTAGGCAAACTGAAATCGTACTTACCAGCCGAATCATTTGCTAAAACCTTACCACCTAATCCTAATGTGCCTGCAGTTAAAAATGCAGTGCTTAAAAATTTTCTTCTATTCTGGCTCATTTTATTTTTATTTATTCAATTATCATTTTTAAATCCTACCATGCAATGCCATAATCTTCTCCATGATTAGAACTACCTCCCCACATTGATCCGTGTTTCCAATCAAATAAAATGGCGTTGATAGGACCGCTTGTTCGATCATCAAAAGTTAAATTATATCCTCTAGCTCTTAAATCTTTTCGGACCCACTCAGAAACATTGTCATGCAATAAGATGCTGCCTGGTCTTGGTTTTCTGTCTGTAATTTTAGTGCCTCCTAAAGAAAGCCAAAGTTGATTTGAATTGATATTCGCTGCTTCTGATGCTTCTTGAACAGTCATTCCAAATTCAACCATATTTAAAAAGAATTGCAATAGGTTTTGATCCTGTGTGTCACCGCCCTGCACACCAAATGCCATATAAGGCTTGCCATCTTTGATTGCCAAGCTTGGGGTTAAAGTGACTCTAGGTCTTTTTCCTGGCGCAACTACATTGAAAGGACTCTGTGCAGAATCCAATACAAAGCTTTGCATGCGTTGACTCATGCCTACACCAGTATTACCTGCAATGGTTGCTGGTAACCATCCGCCACTTGGCGTGATAGAGACAATCCATCCTTCTTTATCTGCTGCTTCAACAGTAGTGGTACCTCTCCATAAACGATCCATATAATCTGCATCGATTGGTAATTTTTCATTCGAGTTTAAAGATGCCATATTTCTTAAATCATGCGCTGGTGCAAATCCACTTTTATTTTTCGCAGTATCATTTGAAGGTTGAAACCCTTTTGCTTTTATTAAATCCATATATGGATTTGTTTTTCCTTCAAAAGGATAAGGATCTCCAGGACCCGCATTGGGATTGTTCTTTGCCATATCAATTTCACCTGCTCTTTGTTTCGCATAAGCTTTACTTAATAAGCCAGTCATTGGTTGGTTGGTCGCAAATTTTGGATCACCATAATAAAAGTCACGATCTGCAAAACTTAAATTCATTGCTTGATAAATGGTGTGCATATAATCCGCAGAATTATACCCCATTTTTTTCAAGTCAAAATTTTCAACAATATTTAAAGCTTGTAATAAAGATGGTCCTTGTGTCCATGCTTGTAACTTATAAACATCAATCCCTTTATAGTTTACCATCGAAGGCGCTTCTTCCGTAGGTCTCCAGTTTTTTAAATCTTCTTTGGTAATCAATCCGCCTTGCTCTTGCGCACCTCTTACAAATTCATCTGCAATATCTCCTTTATAAAAACGATCATAAGCAGCCCAGATAGCCTCTTTACGAGACTTGCCATGTTTCAATGCAGCTTGCTCGGCGTCTACCATTTTTTGTAAAGTGTTCAATAAATCTTTTTGAACAAATATTTCACCAGCTTCTGGTGCTTCACGTTTTTCACCTAAATGCGGTAACAATACTTTCTTACTATAGGGCCAAGTTTTGATCATCGCTTTACCACGTTCAATACTATTTGCAGTTTGTGCGTCAATTGGATAACCCGCAGCTAAATCCATCGCAGGTGCCAAAACTTCTTTTAAACTCATAGAACCATAATTTGCCAGCATCAAACAAATGCCTCCCGGTGTACCAGGCGTAGTAGCCGCTAATGGACCATATTCTGGTGGGTAACTAAAGCCCTTCCCTTTAAAAAATTCAGGCGTAGCACCTGTTGGCGCAAAGCCCATCGCACTAATGGCAATCACTTTTTTTGTATTCGGATTATAAATCAACGCCTGTGTTTCACCACCCCAGCTTAATACGTCCCACATGGTACAAGTTGCAGCAAGCATAGCACATGCAGCATCTACTGCATTACCGCCTTTTTGAAACACCATCGATCCTGCAGTTGCCGCCAAAGGCTTACCCGTGATCGCCACCCAGTCCTTGCCATGTAAAGGTGGTTTTTGAGTTTGTTGTGCGTTTAAATTGGTGGAGCAAACGAATGTGACAAGAAAGAATAAAATATACTTTTTCATAGATTCATAATTGATCCAATGAAAATACATTTTTTAGGTTATATAAATAAAAATGAATGACAAATGGATTAGGATTTAGTAAATTGAGTACACAAAATAGCTTTATGAAAAAAATCCTTCTACTCCTTGGCTTCGTTTTTACATTGCTGCAAACAAAAGCGCAAACTGCAGATTGTATTATCCGTAACGGAAAACTAATTGATGGTACAGGGAATCAATGGCAATATAAAGATGTGGCCATCAAGGGCAATCAAATCATTGCCATTGGAAATTTAAAAAATTGGAAAGCAACAAGAGAAATTGATGCTAAAGGATTGATTGTTGCGCCAGGTTTTATTGATGTGCATGGACACTTAGAGGGTGGCGAATTCAGAAATCCATTGGCGAGTAATTTTTTATACGACGGCGTAACCACAGTGGTGACAGGAAATTGTGGCGGATCAGCTGATAATTTAAATACCTATTTTAATCAACTAGACTCCATCGGCATGTCCATCAATATTGCCTCCTTGATTGGACACAATACCATTCGTAAGCAAGTGATGGGTTCTGCAAATAGACATGCTACAGAAGCAGAAATGCAAGCCATGGAAAAATTAGCAGCGCAAGCCATGCAAGATGGTGCCGTGGGGATGTCTACTGGATTAATTTATATTCCTGGGACCTATGCGCCTACAGAGGAAATTGTAAGATTGGCTAAAGTGATTGCATCAAAAGGAGGGGTCTATGCATCTCATATTCGGAACGAAGAAAATCAAGTAGTGGATGCCGTGAACGAAGCTATCCAAATTGGGAGAGCCGCAACGATTCCTGTTGAGATTTCACATTTTAAAATTAGTGGTCAAAACAATTGGGGCCGAAGTAAGGAAACCATTCCATTGGTTGTGAATGCAAGAAAAGAAGGCATTGATGTGACCATTGACCAATACCCTTATACCGCTAGTAGTACGCAGTTAAGTGTACTATTACCAGATTGGGTTTTAGCAGATGGGCAGGACTCCATCTTCGCAAGATTAAAAAATCCGACCATTCGAAAAAAAGTAGCCAATGAAATTATTGGTATATTAAAAGAAAGAGGGATCAAGCATTTTACCTATGCCGTAGTTGCCAATTATAGAGCAGACAGTAGTTATAATGGAAAAGATATTGAGGCTATCAATCTTTTAAGAGGTAACAAAAACATAGCATTAGATGAAGCGGAGACGATCATACAAATGATGGAGCAAGGTGGCGCACAAATGATTTACCACGGAATGACCGAATCCGATGTCAAAGCAATTATGCAATACCCTTTTAATATGTTCGCAAGTGATGCCGGCATCGCCATGAAGGGCTACGGCAAGCCACATCCTAGAGCTTATGGCACGAATTCACGCGTTTTAGGAAGATATGTAAGAACTATGGGCGTATTGAGTTTAGAGGAAGCGATTCGAAGAATGACCTCCCTGCCTGCAAGTAAATTCAATATCGAAAAAAGAGGGATCATACAAGAAGGCTATTATGCAGACATCGTTGTATTTGATGCGGATGAGGTTTCAGACATGGCCACATTTGAGGACTCCCATCAATATGCAAAAGGATTTAAATATATATGGGTAAATGGTGAATTAAGCATGGACCAGGCTGTTCAAGTGCCAGTAAAAAAGGGAAAGTCCATCAGAAAAACACGCTAAAAAAGCGTAAATATGAATAGCTCATTTATCTAACTGATTGTAAATCAAGTAAATAATAGATTGAAATGTTAGAAAAAATATTTAATAGATTGATTATCAATGTTTTTGAAAAAATTTATAAAAAAACGTTGATAAAAAAACCTGTATTTTTTTAAGTTTTTTTTTAGTTTTTCAAACAAATTTTATAAATTCATGTTCTAACTAACAACAGTTATAAACACGTTCACCAAATCTCCACAATATGGATTCTTTATTTTTACTAGATGCTGTTACAGTGATTGCAAAAACGGACTACGTTTCGTTTACTTTCTTTGTAGGCACAATGGCCATGATGGCCGCTTCGGTTTTTTTCTTTTTTGAATTGAGCAACACAAGTCAAGAGTGGCGCACTTCGGTATTAGTATCGGGTTTGATCACTTTTATTGCTGCAGTTCACTACTACTACATGCGTAGCTACTATGCTGAAACGCAAGATTCTCCAACCTTCTTCCGTTACGTAGACTGGTTGTTAACTGTGCCTTTGATGTGTGTTGAGTTCTACTTGATCACAAAAAAAGCTGGTGGTACAACAGGTTTATTATGGAAAATGATTTTAGCTTCTGTTGTAATGTTGGTAACAGGTTACATGGGTGAAGCTGGATTAGGAAGTGCTACAGTTTGGGGTACAGTAAGTGCGCTTGCTTACTTCTACATTGTGTATGAAGTATGGATGGGCGATGTTAAGAAATTAGCTACAAACGCTGGTTCAGCTGTTGCTTCAGCAAACAAAGCATTAGGTTGGTTCATTTTAGTTGGTTGGGCTATCTATCCTCTAGGATATTTAATCGGAACAGCTGAAGGACAATGGTATGCAGGATTTGCAAATATTGGCTTGAATATGGATATTATCTACAACATCGGTGATGCTGTAAATAAAATCGGATTCGGTCTTGTTATATATGCATTGAGCAGAAAAGCTGCTTAATTCATACTATCTTTAAGGGGCGAGTGAATAACTCGCCCCTTTTTTTATGCCTACTATATGCAGATAAAGCTCAGACAAATACTTTTGGTCATCGGATTCGGTTTAGCCTTGTTACATGCTTATTTCCCATTGTCAACAAACCAGCAATTAGGAGTCTTATTTATTACCTTATTTACATTGGGTATCCCACACGGCGCTTTAGATTTTTATATTGACCAAAAAATTAATGTAGGAGCAGATAAAAACCACAAATTTGTGTTTTTGTTCAAATACCTTATGAATATGTTGGTCTATGGTTTGGTTTGGTATTTTTTGCCAACCATCGCCATCCTGATATTCATTGGCTTAACTGCTTTCCATTTTGGGGAAATTGACTGGTTAGGAAAGAGCTATAACGGGATTCATAAATTATGTTATAGTATTTTAGGGCTTAGCTGGATCTTGTTTCTACTCAGTAAAAACATCCACACAGCGATAGATGTATTTGTTTTATTAGGACAATCTAAAATGCAGGCAAACGAGTATATCTATTATGCAAACATCGTATTGCCCATTTCTCAGGCAACACTTGTTGGGATTCACATCGTTTTATTCTTTTCACATAAATATTTTTTTTCAGATACGAAGCAATTCTTTTTTGCAGTGATGCAAATTGGGTGCTTAACGATTTTAAATATGCTATTGCCCCTATGGTTGTGTTTTAGTTTTTATTTTGGACTATGGCATTCTATTTTGTCATTCGATAAAATAAGACAAGAATTTGAAATGGATAACAGTATCCTTGGATGGAAAAAATTACTAGCAAAAGCCGTGCCCTATGCAGTTGTAGCTTGGACAGGCATTATTGTATTTATTTATTTTTCAATGAAGTCTTGGAGCATTAAAGAAGTCTTGCCACTTTTATTTATTGGTATTGCAGTACTAGCCCTACCTCACTTGCAGGTGTTTACTAAAATTAAATTAGATAAATCTAAATAGTTGGACCTAAGGTTGTAACAACTATTTTGGTGTTGTCAAAAAAGGGGCAAATTGCTTTTGCCAAATCAAATAGCCCTTGGGATTCATGTGTAATTTATCAGCAATGAAAATATCTTTGAGTACTTCTTTATTGTCATCCAACATAGCAGTATGCACGTCTAGATATTGAATATTTTTTTGTGTGTTAATATATCCTTCAATTAATTTATTTGCTTCTATAAATTTTGACTCCAAATGCCATCTGGCAACACTTGGTTTTAAAGAAACAAAAACAATTTTTGTAGTCCTTAGTAATTTTTTTAATAAAATAGCGTGTAGGGTTTTAAATCTTTCTAATACAGTGGCAGGACGGACTGTATCTACATCTGCCATATCATTTTCGCCGCAGTATATAAAAACTTGACTGGGCTGATACTTAATAATAGCCTCGTCTACATAATAAATTAAGTCAACCAGTGACGCTCCGCCAAATCCTCTATTAATGATGGGATAACCTGGGAAATACATTGCAACGTCTTTCCACCTAGTAAAAGAAGAGCTTCCAGCAAATACAATCTGCCCCATTGGAGGCATAACAATGCTATCCGATTTTTGAAACTGAAGGACCTCTTGTTTAAAGGGCTGTGCTTGTAGGCTGAGACTAGACTGGCTAAAGAAAAATGCTAAGCATGCAATACATACCACTTTTAAAAAGAGTTTATATGGATGCTTCATGGTCTATTTTTTATTGGTAATCAGATTCGTTATAATCATCCTCTTCGCCAAAACTGCCCAAATTCATCATACTGCTCATTAAATCATTGAATTCAATTTTGCCATCAATCATTTTTTTATTGATCAACGAAAATGCTGCAAGGCCATGTAATACAAATTCCATTAATAAAGCGCTTTCTTTTTCATTGGCTTGTGGATAGTATTTTTTTACCAAACCAAATAAGCCATCCACCTTATATAAGGCAACTACCTTATCAGCATCCTTCATGTCCAATAAAAGATTCAAATGATTGCCGCCGTCAAACCAACTAGTAATGGACTTATAAGGATTGTCAAGTGCTTTTTCCTCTCCCTTTTTATTGACCATTTTTTTCTTCTTCAATAATTCTGGATTAGGGAAGTATTCAATGAACTGAGTACGAATAGACTTATTTAATAAATTTAAAGCAACTTCATATGGGCCTTCTTGCTCGCCTTCATACACCAATTCAATTTTCCCAGTAATAGAAGGAATGATGCCCATTAAATCACTGATCCAAACATAAGTATGTTTTTCGTTGTGTATAATCGCGCGGCGTTCGGCAGAACTAATGGCATTTTCAAATGCTGCAATGGTTAAACGAGCACTCACACCACTCTTCTTGTCTACAAATTCATTGGACCTTGCTTCAAAAGAAACTTGTTCAATCAATCGCTTAATTAAATCACTTATGTCCACTCTTTGCTTTTGGACTTCTAAAATATCTGCCTCTTGCTCCGTTATCGCCAAAGAAGTTTCTAAGGTTTTTGGATAGTGCGTTAAAATTTGACTCTCAATTCTATCTTTTAATGGTGTAACAATACTTCCTCTGTTGGTGTAGTCTTCGGGATTCGCAGTAAAGACAAATAAAATATCCAATGGCATACGCAATTTAAAACCGCGTATTTGAATATCACCTTCTTGTAAGATATTAAATAAAGACACCTGGATTCTTGCTTGTAAATCTGGTAATTCATTGATCACAAATATGCAACGATTGCTTCTTGGAATAATACCATAGTGAATTACTTTTTCATCAGAAAAGCTCAATTTTAAATTCGCAGCCTTAATCGGGTCAATATCGCCAATTAAATCTGCTACACTCACATCTGGTGTAGCTAATTTTTCTCCATAACGCTCAGATCTGTGAATCCACTGTATTGGAGTTTCATCACCATGTTCAGCAATCAAATCCTTTGCAAACTTACTTAATGGTTTCAGTGGGTCGTCATTGACTTCGCTACCCATAACGACTGGGATGTATTCGTCTAGTAAGTCCGTCATCTGACGTGCCATCCTTGTTTTAGCTTGTCCACGCAATCCTAGAAACAAAATATTATGTCTGCTCAATAGCGCACGCTCCGTATCTGGTATAACCGTGTCTTCATAACCTAAAATGCCTGTAAAGGGATTTTCTTTGTTTTGTAAACAGGTAACAAGATTGTCGCGGACTTCTTCCTTGATGGACTTGGACTGATAGCCAGATTGAATCAATTGTCCAAGGGTATTGATTTTTTTAATACCTGCTACTTTCTTGCTGTCTGTTACTGTTTTATTCGCCACTTCTTTTTTCATTTTAGTA